>DATKSN010000029.1:0-26126 GCA_035531595.1 Pirellulales bacterium
GCGCGGCTGGACCCAGGCGCAATTGGCCGAGCGGGCGGGAATCTCCCGCACGGCGGTGACGGCGATCGAAGGGAACCTGCTCGTCCCTTCGGTGGCCGCCGCGCTGGCCCTGGCCGAAGCGCTGGAAACCAGCGTCGAGGCGGTTTTCGGTCGGCCGCCCACCCCGGCGAAATCGACCGTCTGGGCCAAGGAGCCTGCGCACCCGAATAGCCCGTACTGGCACGCCGAAGTGGCCGTCGCGGTCCTCGCCGTGTCGCCCATCATCATCGGGGCGTCACCGAAGCGGTGCAGGCGGGCTGGGCCGACGCCGGCGTGTGCGTCCGGCTCGTGAGCGAGGAGGCCGGACTCGATTTCCTCCCAGTCCAGGAGGAAGCCTACGACGTGTGCTTTCCGACCGCCATGATGAATGACCGGCGAGTTCAGGCGTTCCTCGCGGTCGTGCGGTCGCGGGCGTATGGCCAGTTGCTCGGCGTTCTGCCGGGCTACGACACATCGGAAACCGGGAGCCTGGGGACCATTGTTTAGTTAGCCAGCGTCCTTGTCGGCCGCCAGGGAGTGGAGGTATTGCAGGTAGGCGCGCGATATGTCGGAACGCCCGACTACGCCGATCAGCCGCCCGCTGGCGGCCGTGTCGACCAAGGGTAATTCGGATAGGTCGTGCTCGATGAACAGCTCCAAGGCCCGTTCCATGGGATCATCGGGACACAAAGGAGTCACGTCACTACGCATCAGGTCGCTGGCTATGACCAGAGCGCAAAGATCGGACGATTGAGAGGCCAAATGGATGTCGTTGACGTCGACGATGCCCAAGAGGCACCCTTCGGGATCGGTGACGGGTAAGGTTTGGAACGGCGAGTTCTTCAACAATTCGAGAATCTTCGTCAGGCCGTCGCCGACCGACAAGGTCGGTACTTGGCGCAAATCCGGGATGAATCGTTCGACGCGGAGACCGGCCAGGGCTTCGCGGACGTAATCGCCCTGGTGCGCGGGCGAGCGGGAGCGGCTGGCAAGTTGCGAACTGTAAATCGATTGCTCGTCGGAAAGCAAGAAAGTCAAGGAGCAGACCCAGAGCGTGGGCAACAGCAGGTTGTAGTTGCCGGTCATCTCGCTGACCATCACCAACGTCGAGAAGGGCGTTTTGGCGGCGGCGGCGAAAAAGCCCGCCATGCCCACGATCACGAAGCTGGCCGGGTGCGGCGCCAGCTCGGGCCAGACGCGGTGCAGCAGAATTCCCAAGGCGCCGCCGCCGCAGCCGCCAATGACCATCGAGGGACCGAAGACGCCGCCCGAACCGCCGCTGCCGATGGTCAAGCCCGTGGTCAGAATCTTGCCCAGCGCGATGGCCAGCAACACGGCGGCCGTGCGCAGCGCGGCCGGGCCGCCGGGAGGGCTCTCGATCGCGCCCTGCAGCGCGCCATAACCGAACGACAAGACCCCAAGCACCTCCTGGTCGCGTCCGAAGACGTAGTAGAGCGCCAAACCCAACACGGCGCTGAGGAAGGCGCCCAGCGCCGGCTTGAAATGCGGACGCAGTTTCAGCCGGTGAAAGAGGTAGACCAGACCGTAGAATGTTCGCGTATAGCACATGGCCAACACGACCATGAACAGGGCCAGGAGCAGGTAAGGCGCCAAGGAGAGCGGATTGCTGAACGAAAGCACGGCCAGCAGGTCGGGCGACAAGTGGAAAAGCGGCTTGAAGCCGAAAACGGCTCCGAACGTGGAGTAGGCGATGACGCTGGCCAAGCCGGCGGGAATGATGACTTCCGACTCGAAGTCCGGAGACCGGTAAAGCACTTCGGCGGCGAAGAGCGCCCCGGCCAAAGGCGCGCGAAAAATCGCCGCCACTCCCGCTCCCATGCCCGCCGCCATCAGGATGCGGCGATCCGCGGCCCGGAGTCGCAGCAGGCCGCCCAAATAGGAACCGAAGCCCGCACCGATCAGCGCGATGGGACCTTCGCGGCCGCCCGAACCTCCGCTACCCAACGTCAAAGCGCTCGCTACGATCTTGACCAGGGGCACGCGAGGGCGAATTTTCCCTTGACGGAAATGATAGGCCTCGATCGCCGCGTCGGTGCCATGCCCTTCGGCTTCCGGAGCCCATGAATAGACGATCCACCCGCTGAGGAGTCCGCCCACGGCCGGCACGATCAACAGCAGCCAGGGCCGGAACGGCTGTTCGCTTTCCTTGACGAGCGGCGGTTCGCCACCGGGCGGGCGCGGACGGTAGCCGACGATCGCATCGAGCGCCGCGTACGACATCGTCTGACAGGCGGCGAAGAAGACGATCGCCCCCAGCCCCGCCACCATGCCGACCAGCAAAGCCAGGCCCATCAGCCGGGCCTGCGAACGCATGCGCCGCCGGCTCAGCGCCCAGAACTCGGGAAACCAACGCAACGGAGATACGGGCGGCGGCGCCTCGGTGGGTTCATCGCTCATTTCCGCTTTGTATCAATACGGGGCCATGCGCGGCAAGGGCTACTGTCTCTACGATGTGGTGCTCTCACCGTCGCCGTCAACCCAGCTGTCAGGCGATCCGTCCCGCCCAAGAAGCTGAACGTGGACGTCGCTCACGGCCTCGGGGTCCATTGACGGTGGCTGGGGCAGAGCCTAAGCGATGCCCCCGTCGCTATCTTCTAGCCGGGGCATCGCTTAGGCTCTGCCACCAGCCACCACTTTCGGCACCGTCATTTCGATCGGCGCCACTTGTTTCGGCGGCTCGACGGTCAAGTCGAAGACGTACGTCAATCACATTCGTTGCCAAAGCCACAGCGTCGCGATCGGACGCATCAATCCAGAGTTCCGCCAATTCGTCCTGGGTGCCCTTGGGCCAAACAACCGTGTATCTGGTCATTTGCGCTCCAGCGACCGCAGGTGGTCCAGGATCTCGTGTGTGGTGTAGCGTGGTTCGTCCGAGGCCATCCGATCGCCACTGAACACCGTGGACATTCGATCTTGTCATTCTAGCATGTGGTCACCGGTCTCCCAACATGTAGCGTGGGCTTCAGCCCGCGTCCTCTGACAACTGACAACTGACAACTACCTGGTGGGCGGTGCCCACCCTACGTTTCATTTTCTGGACCGCCGGCGCTCGCGATGGCCTTGGCCGCCTCGTCGGCTTGGACCTGTTTCCGCTTCGCGCCGTCGATCAATCCCCGATCGCCTTGGCGCAGCCCGTCGGCCAACGTCTGCCAGGCCTCGTCGCGGCGGCGAATGTACTCCCTGATCGCCTCAAGCCGTTTGACGTCGCGGCGCGGCACATGCTTCATGGCCGCAAACCTCTCCGACATCTCGCGCCAATAGGGAAGGATGCCGTCCTCAATGATATTGGAAAGCTTGACCTCGCCCTGCCGGCCTTGCTCCAGGTTCTCTGTGGCTTTCGCGTAGATCTCGACCGCCTTCTCGTCAACGGCGACCAGTTCGAGATACCAAGCGTCCACGTTGTCCACCTTCGGCGCCAGCAAGGGAGCGAACAGCGCTGATCCGACGGCGGCCAATGCCAGGAATCCGGCGCGCGAGGTCCGCCTTGGGCCGTCGTCGTCCGTCAACCGCCATCCCAGCAGCAGTCCGGCCAGGAACCCCGTCGCGGCGCCCCCCAGATACGCCGCGAACACCAGGCAGTCTTGCATCAATTCGCCCCCGACGTTGAAGGCCAGGAACGCGAACAGGCTCAAGCGGTATCGTTTGACCGCGCCGCGAGATACCGTGCCGCGGGAGCGCAGCAAGAAGGCCGCGCCCGCCGCGACCAGCCCCAGGACCGCGGGCGCCGCGCCGACGGTGATCGCACCGGGATCCCAGAGCAGGGCCGAGAAGTTGCCGGCGAAACCACAGAGGAGGAACAGCACGCCCAACGCGAAACCGCCGATCAACCGCTCCATGAACCGTCCCATGCCCCACAAGGCCCATGAGTTGAAAAGGAATTGCGCGAGGTTGGCGGGTATGAAGACGGCCGCCAGTAGCCGCCAGCCGCCCTCACCGTTGGCCGTCAACGGTCCGAAATTGGCGCCCCGCGATTTGAGCAGTTCGAGGTCCACGGGCAGCCGGAACTCGAAGGGACTGAAACCCTGGGTCCAAAGCGTCAGCAACACGGCAAGCGGAATTGCGAGCAAGGCGATCGTTACCGGCGTCCGCCGGCGCACCTCCGCCGGTTCATTGCCGCTTACGGCCGAAGTGGAAACCGCCGGACGGGAATGTCGTAATTGGTTAGTCATGGCCTTCTAATCGCCTTGCGCGATCGTGGGAATCTTTGGCGTTTGCGGAATTGCGCCGCGGGTTAGTTTACCCGGTAGGGTGGGCACCACCCACCAACCCACGCAATGTAGGCTGGGCGAGCGGGAGACATGCGGTATATACTGCCAGGTTAGTGTCGAAAGCAGGCCGTATGTATTATAATGAACATTGGTGGCAGCAGCCAGGAGTCTCGGCGATGCCCATTCACGATTGGCCCCGTGTGCCCGCCGGGGTTTTTCACGACTTCCACAACGACTGGGTCATCGACCTCAAACGGGCGTTGAACCACGGAGTGCTTCCCAAGGGGTATTACGCGATGTCCGAGCAGCATGGCGGCAAGTACATTGCCGACGTTCTGACGTTGCAAACCGACCCCGCGTCACCCGAGCCGCCGCGCCCGATGGAAGGCGGAGTGGCGGTGGCTGAAGCTCCGCCGAGCATCGGACGGAGACTGTCGCTTTCAGCCGCGGCGAGTTCGCGCCGGAAAACGCTCACGATCCGGCACGTCAGCCGGCACCGCATCGTGGCCCTGGTGGAGATCGTGTCGCGATCGAACAAGGACCGCGACGAGCATGTGGCCCAGTTCGTCGGCAAAGCGGAAGACGCGCTGAGGCACGGTATCCATCTGCTGCTGATCGACTTGTTTCCCCCCGGTGCGCACGACCCCGATGGAATGCATAGCGCGCTTTGGGAACGCTTGGGCGACGAACCCGAAGCACCGCCCCGCGGTAGGCCTCTAACGCTGGCGTCCTACGTCGCGGACGCGCCGATCATCGCCTACGTCGAGCACCGTGCCGTCGGCAACGACCTGCCGGCGATGCCCATGTTTCTGGATCCGGACTATTACGTCAACGTCCCCCTTGAGTCGACGTACCAGACAGCCTGGGATGACACGCCGGAATACTGGCGCGACGTGCTGCGCGGCGGCGCGATTGAGCCATAGCGCGGCGTATGGCAGGTTGGAAACCTGCCCCACGAGCCGGGGCATCGCTAAGGCTCCGCCACAGTCACCGTGAATATCTCAGCTTGGCCGCAGTGAGAATGTCTCATTCTCGGCCGCGTGAAGTATAACCACGCCTAATGTCCGTGCTCGTCCTTGCCGTGCTCGTCCTTGCCGCCCTCGTCCTTGCCGTGCTCGTCCTTGCCGTGCTCGTCCTTGCCGTGCCCGCCGCCGGTGCCGTACTTTTCCTCCTCGACTTGCTTGAGCGACTTGCCTTTCTTGTCGCGGACAAACACCGCGTAGAGGCAGGGCAGAACCAACAGCGTGGCGGGCTCGCCGGCCATCAGGCCGCCAAGAATGGCGCGGCCCAGCGGGGCGTTGGCCTCGCTCCCCTTTTCCAAAGCCATGGCGGTGGGGATCATGGCGAAAAAGGCCGCCAGGGCCGTCATCGTGATCGGCCGCACGCGCGCAGCCGCCGCCTTGGCGATGGCCTCGACCGGCGACAGCCCCTCGTGCCGCCGTATCTCCTGGGCGAAGTCGGTCATCAGCACCGAGTTGGCCACCTTGATGCCCACGATGAAGATGAAGCCCAACAGCGACTGCACGTTCACGGCGCTGCCGGTCACGTAGAGCACCGGCAGAATTCCGATCAAACACAGCGGCACCAGCACCATGACCGAGATGGGCACGATGGCCGACTGGTCGAGCCCGACCATCAGGAAGTAGATCAACAGCGACGCCAAAATCAGGCCGATCGAGAGGTTCTTGAATGTGTCTTGCATGCGGGCGTACTCGCCGCTGAGCACGAGCTCGGAGCCGACCAGCGTCTTGTGATCCTTCGAATCGGGATCGTAGGGCTTCCAGACACCGGCCTCTTTGACCTCGCCGAATTCGTTGAGGAGCACGGCCAGGTCATCGCAGACGTGCCCCAGGTCGCGCCCCTCGACGCCCATCGAGACGTCGATCGTGGGCTGAATGTTGAGGTGGTCGACCTCGGAGGGCACCATCATGGTCCCGATCGTGGCCAGGTTTTTCAGGACGATGGAATCCGACTGGTTGCCGCCGGTGATCGGGATGTTCTCCAGAGCGGAGAACGACTGAATGGCCGCCTCTTCGTACTGCACGCCGACGAAGTACTGGTTGTGGGCGATGGGGTCGATCCAGAAGTTCCGCTTGTTGAAGCTGATGCTGCAGTTGGTGGCGGCGATCACGTTGCGCATCACGTCGGCTTGCGTCAACCCCAGGTCGGCCGCCTTGGGGCGGTCGACGTTGATCACGTAGGCCGGGTAGTCGAGTTTCTGGATCATGCGCGCATCGACGATGCCGTCGATCTTGCTGGCCGCTTCGCGGATCTTTTCGCCGACGCGATGCACCACTTTCAAGTTCTTGCCCGTGATCCGCACGTTGATCGGCGTCGATTTGCCCTCGTTCAAGGCCCCGCGCACCATGCCGCCGGCGTCGAAGGCGAATTCGCATTTCGCAAACCGCTTCTCTTTCGCGAAGCCCTCGCGCAACTTCCTCACGTAATGCTGGGCCGAATGGCCCCGTTCCTCAGTCAACTGGATCTTCATGATCGTGTCCATCGGTCCAGAGTTGGGCGTGTAGGCCGCCGACCAGTCGGCGGTGACACCCAGTTCGGAGACGATCAGCTCCAGGTCGTGTTTCGGAATTTGCTTGCGGACGAACTTCTCGGCGTCTTTGACGAGTCCCTCGGTGCCCTCGTCGGTGTCGATGCGCAGGCCGGTCTTTCCGCGCATGATCATCTCGAAGGCCCCGGAATCGACTTCCGGGAAAAAATCGCGCCGCATGATCGGCGCGAACACGACCAGCACCACCGCCAGCATCGCGTAGCCCACGAAGATGGTCGTGTACTGCCAGCGGAGCACGAAGTTCAGGGTCCGCACGTAGACGGCGATACCCTGGTCGATGAAGGCTTCCCAGCGGGCGAAGGCGCGCGCGATCGGGTTGCGGCTGGCGACCTTTTCCCCGTGCTCGTCGTGCGCGTGGCCGTGAAGCAGGAAGGCGCTGAACGACGGCACCAACGTCCGCGACAGGATGTAGGCCGTGATCATCGAAAAGGCCACCGCCAGGGCCATCGGCTTGAAGAGGAACTTTCCCGATCCCATCAAAGCCAACGGCGCCAGCACGAGGAACGTGCAAATCGTCGAGACCAGTTCCGGCATGGCGACCTCGCTGGCTCCGTGGTAGGCCGCCTCGCGCGGCGCCGCGCCCAGGGTGAGGTGCCGGTGCGTGTTTTCCAGGCAGATGATCGCGCTATCGACCATCGGGCCGATGGCCAAGGTCAGCCCGGCCAGCGTCATGACGTTGATCGTATTGCCCGTGTAGTACAGGCAGAGCACCGCCGACAGCACCGAGATCGGCAGCGTCATGATCGCGATCAACGTCATCCGCCACTCGCCCAGGAACATCAAGATCGTCAGCGAGCAGAGCACGCTGCCCAGCATCCCCTCTTGCACCAGGGATCTGATCGACGCCCGCACGTAGATCGACTGATCCATCACCAACTTCAACTGGATGTTGTCGCGGCTCAATTTGTCCTGCATGCCGGGCAGCACCTTGGCCAAGTTGTCGACCACCGCCAGCGTACTGGCCCCTTGCTGCCGGTAGACCGGGATGTAGACCTGCTTGCTGCTCTTTTGATCGCCGACGCGCACGATGTTGGTCTGGATGTAGGCCGCGTCCCTGGGCTTGGCCACGTCGCCGAGGTACATGAACTTGCCGTGCTTTGCCACCAGCGGCATTTGTTCCATGCCCAACTCCGCCGGCGATGTACGCGTGGCCGGCTTGGTTTCGATGTAGTCGTAAAGCGAGTTCGACATCAGGGCGTAGTCCATCGCGCCGATCTTGAGGTCGCCGGCGGGGACGAACACATTGTAATCTTCGACCGCCTTCATCACGTCCATCGGCGACAGGTCGCGGGCTTGCATTTGCGTGCGGTCGCAGTAGATCATCACGGCCCGGATTTTGCCGCCGAACACCACCGGCGCCGAGGCGCCGGGGTTGCTCATGATCATGTTGCGGACCTCGTAGCGGCCGAGGTCGTAAAGCACCGACTCGTTGAGCGGCCCGTGCCGATCGGAGTCTTTGGTTTTGTTGAGCGCCACCAGGCAGACGGGCACGGTGCCGGTCGGGTCGAAGGGGAGCACGACCGGTGGCAGCGTGCCCGGGGGCAGGTTGGGCATCACGCCCAGGGCCAGCGAATTGACCTGCGTCAAGGCGCCGTTGGGGTCGACGTCGTCGAAGAAGTAATTCCGCACGATGCTGGCGCCGACGATCGAGCGCGACTCCTGCCGCTTCATGCCGTTGGATTGGCCGACCCAGCGCTCCATGCGGTTGGTGATATCTTTTTCCATGCCCTCGGCGGGCATGCCGCCGTAGAACGTGAGCACCTGCACGGCGGGGCTTTTGAACACCGGCAGGATGTCGATGGGGATTTGTCCGAAGGTGGTCAGCGAGCCCAGGACGATCAGTGTCAGGACGAACACGATCACCGCATGGATGTTGTTGAGCGAGGCACGAATCAGACCGTTCATCCGGCGTCTCCACTAATTAATCAGGTTCATCCGAGTTATACTTCACGCGGCCTGCTTCGACACTAACCCGCGGCGCAAGCAAGGCGAGTAACCACTGGCCTTGCTTGCGCCGCGGGTTGGTGTGGCGCGTAACCGCTGGCCTTGCTTGCGCCGCCGGTTAGTGAGCGGACTTCCAAATGTCTCATGGTCGGCCGCGTGAAGTATACGCACAATGGTTCAATGCTCGGCCTTGGTGACGACCGATTCGCCGGGGTCGAGGTCGATTATGGTATGGCCGAACATGCCGGCGCGTAAATCGCCGTCCTTGTTCACCAGGTCGATCTCGACGCGCATGTTGCGGGTCATGGGATCTTCGGCGTCGGCGATCCGCGAGATGATCACGGGCCCGCCGACGCCCTCGAAATCCTTCGGCTTCTTGTCGGGCAGGTTGTCGATCGTCACGGTCGCCTTGTTACCCGGATTCACAAAGGGCACGTCAGCGTCGGGAATCAGCACCACCACCCGCACCACGTCGATCTTGTGGACCGCCAGGAGCGGCAGCTTGCCTCCTTCTTCGTGCGCCCGGATGAAATCGCCGGGCCAATAGTTGCGGGTCGTGATCACGCCGTCGTAGGGGGAGACGATCGTGGCGTAATCCAAGTTGACCTGGGCGAGCTGCAACGTCGCCTTGGCCAGTTTGACCGCGGCTTCGGCCTCCTCCAGGTCGGCTTTGGCCTCCAAGATCCGCGCCGCCGCGGCGTTTTTCGCCTCCTCGGCCGCATCCATTCGTTCTTCTCTTTCATCCACGACGCGGAAGTCCATGGCCTTCTCGACGCGCGCCAGTTGATCGAGCCGCTTGTACACCTTCTTGCGGTACGACAGCATCTTCGTCGCGG
This sequence comes from Pirellulales bacterium, assembly GCA_035531595.1. Classification (GTDB taxonomy): domain Bacteria; phylum Planctomycetota; class Planctomycetia; order Pirellulales; family JAICIG01; genus DATKSN01. The sequence goes on from DATKSN010000029.1 coordinate 9,597, forward strand.
CATCGAAAGCGGCCTTGGCCGTCGTGATGCGGGCCGTCATCTGGTCGACCGTGGCCTCGGCGCGAGTCAACGCGGCTTTGTCCCGATCAACCTCAGCGACCAGTTCGGGCATGTCGATCTTGGCCAGCATTTGGCCCTCTTTGACGCGCGAGCCGATATCGAGGGGTTTGCCGTCCAGATCGGTGCCCAATACCTTGAGGTAGCCCGACACTTTGGCATAGAGCTCAGCCGATTTGTCGGGGATCAACGAGCCGGGCTGCTTGGTCGTCCGTGGCGACCGCTTTTTTTTCCCGCCCTTTTCATCCCCGCCCTTTTCATCCCCGCTCTTTTCATCCCCGCTCTTTTCATCGCCGCCCTTTTCGTCCCCGCCCTTTTCATCCCCGCCCTTTTCGTCCCCGCCTTTTTCGTCCCCGTCATCTTCCCCTGACTTCGCCGCCACATGTCCTTTGTGCCCGTCCGTCTTCCCCGCTTTCTCTGACTTCTCGTGGGACCAATAATCGTACGCCGCCCAGGCCACCGCTCCCGACAACACGACTGCGATGACGATCCACCATTTTCGCACTGTGACACCTCGCTCATTTGCCAGACGGCCCGCGCTGTGGCGCGCCTCGACCTGGGCGTGATTATACTGGTTTCCCGCATCGGGTTGAATGGGGGAAACTTGAATTTCCGGTAAGCCCGATAAGAGTTGCCGTCCGACCGTCCCTGCCTGATTCATCATTTGGCTCCGTCCAAAAGAAAAAACAACAAGCTCGCTTCAAGGCTATGACTTATCTTCACGCGGTCGAGAATGAGACATTCACGGTGGCTGGGGCAGAGCCTAAGCGATGCCCCGGTCGCTTATCTAGCCCGGATTATTCATAGTCCCATAGCTGGCTTCGCAAGAAGTCAGGCCGTGGACGCGAGTTACGCCAGTCCGCACCTAAGCAAGTTTAGTGCCAATTTGAGGCTGGAGGGCGGCGAGGGCGTCAGCATGTTAATAACTGTCCAATGGGCGACCGAACATTGGCCATTGGCCATGTTCTGGCCACAGGAACGCCTGTCGTCGCCCCATTGAAAAAGTCGTTGCAACCACGGGTGTTGCGTCATAACGGTCGATTTCATTCATCGCCCCGCGCTCGACGGGCCGAAGAGATTGATGTCTTTGTGGAACTTGCCAGATTACGCGACTATGCCGAAAGTGCGAAGTATACGGGAAACAAGGAGAAAGGTGCAAGAGATGATAAAGCCGGTCTTGAGACGCTCGTGTTGGGTTGGCGTGACGATGGCTGGTTTCTGGGCGGTGGCAACGCTTGCCGCCGCGGGGTCGCCTCGTACTCGCTTCGTCCAGGCCCCGATCAAAGAAAATGCCGCCGGCCAGGAGGCGCCCACCCAGGAGGCGCCCGAAGCGACGACGCCTTCTGAGAGTATTCCCAAGGGAGAAGCGAGCGGCGATTCGGCGGACAGTGATTCGCGCGGCGGCGATTCGGGGGACGCGGCTTCCATCGAAGCGGGCGAAATGAACCCCCAGCCCGCTTTGGCCGCTTCCCCAGAGTCGATCCTCCCCACGGAGGTCACGCCGATCGATCTGACCAACGCTCTGCGCCTGGCCGGGGTGCAGAACCCGGAATTGCAAATCGCACGGCAACGCGTGGTCGAGTCGGCCGCCATCCGGATGTACATGGCCGCCCAACTCCTGCCGAACCTGAACGGCGGCATGAACTACGACGACCACACCGGCACCTTGCAGCAGTCGACCGGAAAAATCATCAACCTCACCCGCAGCGCCCTCTACGTGGGCGCCGGTGCCAACGCCATCGCGGCCGGCACCGTCAACATCCCCGGAGTGCAGTGGAACCTGAACGTCTCGAACACGATCTTCAACATCCTCGTGGCGCGGCAGAACGTCCGGCAGCGTCAATTCGACAGCCTGGCGGTGCGCAACCAGGTGCTCGGGCGGGTGGCGGATGCCTATGTCGAGTTGCTGCGCACCGCCGGCCATCTGGCCGTGGCGGTGCGCGTCCGCGCCGAAACGCGGAAGGTGGCCCATTTGACGAGGGCGTACGCCATTGCCGGCGAGGGTCTGCAGTCCGACGCCGACCGCGCCGCCACGGAACTGCAGAAGCGCAGCAACGACATCCTGCAAGCCGAATCGGAAGTGCTGCAAGCCTCGGCCAAACTCTGCCAGTTGTTGAACCTCGACCCCTCGAATCGCTTGCAGCCCACCGATGGCTGGGTGGTGCCGGCCCCGATCGTGCCCTCGCCGGTGCCGCTGAGGGAGTTGGTGGCGCTGGGCATGCTGCGGCGGCCCGAATTGGCGGCGCAGCGGGCCGCCATCGAGCAAGCGCTCCTTCAGTTGCGCAACCAACGCGTGTTGCCCTTTTCGCCGAACATCTTGATCGGATTCAGCGGCGGCACGTTCGGCGGCGGCAGCAGCCTCATCACCCAGACCCAGCAGCCCGCCTTCGGCAGCTTCGCCAGCCGTAGCGACATCGACACACTCGCGTACTGGACCCTGCAAAACCTGGGCGTTGGCAACCGCGCGCAGATCAACGCCGCCCGGGCCCGGCTGGGAATCAGGAACTTCGAACAACTGGCCGTGCTCAACCAGGTACGGATGGAGGTGGCCGACGCTTACGCGCGCAGCCACGCCCGTTACGCCCAGATCGACACGGCCGAATTGGCCGTGCGGTCCAGCACGAGGGGCCTCGCCGCCGACATGCTGCGGATCGAGAATAAGGAAGGGCTGCCGATCGAAGTGCTCGACAACGTGCGCTTGCTGGCGCGCGCGAGGTACGAGTATCTCAATGCGATCACCGACTACAACGCGGCCGAATTCGATCTCTATGTCGCCTTGGGGCAGCCGCCGGCCAATGCCTTGGCACGGCCCGTGCCTCCGCCGGCGGACATCATTCGCGGGGCCGGCGGCCCGTTGGGCGAACCGAGGACAGATGGTGGCGGCCAACCACCGGGAAGTAACGGGCCGGGGGGTGGCCCGCAGCCGAACGACAGCGCAAGCAACAACGGCCCGCGGACAAGCGACGGCGGCCAACAGATGAGCAACAACGGCCGGCAGACGAGAAACAACGGCCGGCAGACGAGAAACAACGGCCAGCAGGTGAGCCAAAAACGCCCCATTGACGAACGCGGCTTCCTCGGCAGAGTTCTGCGTCGCTGACCACGCGGCCGACAAAATGTCGCCTTTCGCTCCGCGAAAGAACGCCCTTTCGCGGAGCGAAAGGCGACAGACAACGTGAGACATTATTGGCACGAGAAAGTGGTGGCTGGTGGCAGAGCGTAAGCGATGCCCCGGCTGGATAGCGACCGGGGCATCGCTTAGGCTCTGCCCCAGTCACCTGACCAGCCACGGAATATCGACGGACGAAGAGAACAATCATGGGGTTTATCTACTTCACTCGCTTCAATCCGCCGCCGCGGACGCAGCCGGCTCTAGCAGCCGTCGTCGGTCTCGTCTTGGCGGTGGGCTGGGTGGGCGTCGGGTGGACCGCGCCGCCTGAACCTGAATCCAAGTCGGCCCAGAGCGCTGGGAAGGACGCCGTCGTTCCGGCGGACATCACCCAGGCGATCGTCGAATCCCGAGCGGCCGCGCGGCAACTTGCCCGGCAAAGGCCGCCGGCCGCCGCCGCGCCGCACGATGGCGCGTCGCCGGCGGTGGCGCCCTACGCGCTTTCAAAACCAAAGACAAAACCCCGCCAAGCACATGGCAACCCGCCGCGAAATCAGCGTGGCTATTTGGCCCGGCGCCAGCCGTACCTGCCGTTGGTCAATTGGCAGGCGGCGCAAGTGGCCCAAGGCGGGCGAGTTGCGGGCGCCGAACCGGCTGCCCATGGCACGTCCCAGGCCGGCACCGGCCAAGGTGACGGGCGAGGTACAACCGCGGTCGCCGCGAGCCGTCGTTCGGCGCCGGACGAGGAAGATTTGGTGCCCCCGCCCCCGACCCCGCCCGAGGAGTTGCCGACTGGGGCCGCTACGCCGGACGCGCCGGACGCGCCGGACGCGTCGACGGAGACGCCGCCGACCGACGTGGCGGTGCCCGAACCCGAAGTGTACGACCGCATCGACCTGCCCGCCGCCTGGCGACTGGTGCTGGCGGCCAATCCTACCGTGGGCGGCGCCCGCGAAGCGCTCAACGAGGCCCTCGCGCTGCGGCAACAGGCCAACGCGATCGTGCTGCCGAACCTGAACGCGGGCTTGATGTACCACCTGCACAACGGAGCGTTGCAGGCCTCGAACGGGCAAATCCGCCGCTTGAACGAGCAATCGCTGTACCTCGGCGGCGGTGCGCGAACCGTGGCGGCCGAGTCCAACACGGTTCCGGCCATCCAGTTCTTCCATCACTTGGGTGACGTGATCTACTTGCCGCTGGAGGCGCGGCAGTTTGTCGTCGAGCGCCGCTTCAATACCACCGACACCGCCCACGCGATTCTGTTGGAAGCCACGCTGTTGTACCTCGACCTGGTGTCGGCCGAGGCCCGGCTCGACGCCGTTCGCCAGACCGAGGTCGAGACCTACGGCATCTCGCGGTTCTGCCGGGGTTTCGCCAACGCGGGCGAGGGGCTCGGGTCGGACGCCGACCGGGCGCACAGCGACGCGCTGCTGGTCCATCTCGATGTGTTGCGGGCCGAGGAACGCGTGGCCGTGGCTTCGGCGCGGCTGGCCCGCGTTTTGAACCTCGAGCCGAGCGTGCGGTTGCAAACCGCCGCGGGGCCATTGCCCGCCCTGCGAATCGTCGACCCGGCCGTGCCCCTCAACGACTTGTTGAACATGGCCCTCAGGCGACACCCGCTGCTGGGCTCGAGGAGCGCGGCCATCGACGTCGCCGGCACCCGTTTGCGCCAGGAGCAGACGCGCCCCTTTCTGCCCTTCCTGATTGCCGGCTATAGCGCCGCCGGTTTCGGCGGTACCGGCAACTTCATCTCCAACCCGCCGTTCAACAACCTGGCCAACCGCACCGACTTCGACGTGATGGCCATCTGGACGTTGCAGAACCTGGGCCTCGGCAACGTCGCCACGATCCGGCAGCGCCGCGCCGAGTTCAGCCAGTCGGTCGAAAACCGCGCCCGCTCCCTCAACCAGATCCGCGACGAGGTGGCGGCGTCCTATGCCGAAGCCCAAGCTCGGATGACGAAAATCAGGGTGACGCGATTGCAATTGGACGAGGCCGAGAACGGCTTTGTCAGGGAGCTCAAGCAGTTGCAAGCCGGCGCCGTGTTGCATCCCATCGAGGTGCTGAACATGGTCGAGTTGCTGGCCTTGGCGCGGCAAGAGCTGATCGAAGCGATCATCGGCTACAACCGAGCCCAGTTCCGCTTGTTCGTGGCCACGGGCTTATCACCGATGCGTGCCGGGCGATCCGTCGTCGAACCCCCACCTGGAATTGACGTGGTGGGTCCGCGTCGGACGGCCGCCGAACTCTTACCGCCTCCTCCGCCCCCCGGCGACGACCTCGTGCCACCGGCCGCGCCGTAGGGTGGGCGGTGCGCTCCGATTCGGCGACATGCGCGACCGTAGGGTGGGCACCGCCCACCATGCTCCACTGTCGCACAACGATGCGTTGCGATTGCCCAGCCGCACGCATGGTGGGCGGTGCCCACCCTACGCCCCAATGCTCCGCTGTCGCACCACGATAGCCGCCGGTCATGCATGGTGGGCGGCGCCCACCCTACTCACCCACGGTGTCCTCGATGTCCGTGAAATCGAACATTTCCGGCGTGCGACCGGAACATTGGCAACCCCAATCCAGCTCGTATTCGCCCCCCTTGACCCAGGTACTGAAGCTTGAATACGGCCACAGGTGCGGACATGTAGTCCAACCGTGTTTGACCGGATTGTAGTGGATATAGTCCAAATGGCGTTTCAGGTCGTCCTCATCGCGAAGAGTATGCTCCCAAAACCGGCGATTCCAAACATCGCTCTCGCGGTGCTTTCGCCGCGAGCGGGAAACGCCCGAAGGTACGTACCCTGGGCCGCGGAGCGCTTTGGTGAATGATGCCTTCATCCGCCCAATACGTTGCGAGTATTTGTCGTCGCCCGGAGGCAACGTCCAGACGAAGTACATGTGGTCGGGCAGAACGACCGCCGCGACAATTTTGAAGGGGCACTCGGAGCGCACGTCGCGCAATGCCGCGCGGAGGTATTCGACGTTGGCCACGTTGCTGAAAAGTCGACGCCGGTGATACAGGACAATCGTGAAGAAATAACTCCCGCCCTCGACGTAGTAGCGACGATAGTCGGACATAAGCGACCTCCCGTGAGACGCCACGCATTTTACCCGTCTCTGAACGGCTTGCGAATCTTCCGCTTCGTCGCGCGATCGCGTAGGGTGGGCACCGCCCACCATGTTCGGCCGGTACGGTGCCGGCCCATGACACGCGCGGGTGATGGTGGGCGGTGCCCACCCTACGGCATCGCGGGTGATGGTGGGCGGTGCCCACCCTACACGGACGCATCCAACATTACGGGACACTGGAAATCGTCGGGCTTCACGGCCAGAACCGAACAAGGGGCCTGCTGTGCCAGCCGCTCGGCGGTGTTGCCAATGAAGACCCCGGCAAGCCCGCTACGACCCACCGTGCCCATCACCAGCATGTCGATCTGATGCGCTTCAATGTAACGCAGGATCGCCAGGTCGGCGCCGCGCGTGCCGTCGATGACTTCGATTTCGACCGTCGCTCCCGCGGCGCCCAGCTTGGCCACCTGCTCCGCCATGAGCCGCCGCGCGTCGGCTTCCAAGCGGCGGTGGTAAGCTTCCGTCCGCGAGTCGATGGTGGCGATCCAAATCCGATCGAGGGGGTAATCGATCGCGTGGACCAGGTGAATCTTGGCTCCCGTAATGGATGCCAGCGCCGCGGCCGCCCGCAAAGCTCTTTCACATACCGGGTGCAGGTCGCTGGCGACCAGGATGTTCGACACGCCGGGTGCGGGATCGGGCCGAACGACCCAGACCGCGGAAGGGCAGTTCCGCATCAGCCTGCGCGATGTGCCGCCGAGCAAGAGACGTTCGATGCCGTGCAAGTTGCGCGTGCCCACGATCACCAGGTCGTTCTTGTGATCGAGCGCGTGGCGTATGATCTCGACCCAGCCCTTGCCCAAGGCGACTTCCGCTTGGGCCGAAATTCCCTTGGCCTGGGCGCCACGCACCAGTTGAGCGAGCACCTCTTGGGCCGACTCGATGAGGGCGCGCGCGAGGTCGTGCGGGTCGTCGGCCACCAGGTGCAAGTAGTGTGGATCCAGCGGAAAGTCGACCGCGGTGAAAAAGGTCAGCCGGGCCTCGGCCTTCTCGGCCAGCCAGAGCGAGGTGCGAATCGCATCGTCGACGGCGGCACTGAAATGGTTCGAGCCGGGGGGGTCGGTCTGTTCGAGATCGACGCCGACGAGCAGGTTGTGGAACTGGGTCACGGCTGGTTCTCCGCCAAGCGAGCCTCGGCTTGCAGCCGATAGAACTCCGCGGCCAGCGCGTCGGAGTTCCTGCCTTGACCGGCGCGCTGGTAGGCCCGTGCCAGCTTCTCCAACTCCTTAGCCCGCTCGACATGGGCCTCGTGGGCGGCGGTACGTTCAGCCGGCTTACCCGCGACGGCAAGCTCGGCGCCGAGCAGGTTTTGGGACCAAAGCTCCAGATCCTCGATATCGTATCCCTCCCGGTTCTTGACCAACTCCATCTTTTCCGCGTAGACCTCGCGGGCGAGCTTCAGACGTTGGCCGGCGGTCGCGTCGGGCTTGCCGCCCTCCGCCCCCGGCTGCGACAACGCGACCCCGCCGAACAAGGCCGTCGCGACAAACAAACTCAACACTTTTCTGGACATGACGGCTTTCCTTCACAACAAGATGATGCAGGGTGGGCGGTGCCCTGGTCCTGCGAAATTCCCGCTTGATCACGGTTGGTGGGCGGGTGCCCTCCCTACTCGCTCTGCCGCTCTTGATAATTCTTGAGACGCCGTTTGGCGCCGGCCACGGCGTCGTTGGGGAAGTCGGCGGATTTCAAGGCCCGGTCTTCCCACTTGGCGGCTTCCTCAAACTGGCCGTTCTGGGCGTAGGCCGCCGCCAGCGTATCGATCCATTCCGGGTTCTTCCAGTCGGACAACTCGCAAGCATGTGTGGCCGAGTCGACCGCCCGGGGACCATCGCGGTACTTCACATCGGGACACGACGCCCAAAGGGCGGCTCGGCCGGCGTAGGCTTTGCCGTCGGCCGGATTCAGACGGATCGCGTCGATGTAATCGGCCAAGGCCGCCTCGTATTCCTTCCGAACTCGCCACACATCGCCCCGGTTGGCGAGGATGTCCGCGTCATGAGGATCAAGGCGAATCGCCTCGGTGAAGTCGGCCAGGGCCTTGTCGTATTTCTTCAGGCCCGCCCAGGCCAAAGCTCGGTGGTTGCGCAGCCGCGAGTCAAGCGGACTGAGACGGATGGCCGCGTCGAAGTCGGCCAGCGCCTTGTCGTATTTCTCGAGCGCCAGCCAGGTCAAGCCGCGGTTCTTGTACGCCACGTCGCTGCGCGGATCGAGGCGCAGCGCCTCGTCGTAATCGGCCAGCGCTTTGTCGTATTCGCGCTGGGCCGTCCAGGTCCGCCCCCGGTTGGCATACGCCGAGGCATCGTGGGCGTCGAGCTCGATCGCGCGGTCGAAGTCGGCCAGGGCCTTGTCGTACTCCTGCTTCCTGTACCAGGTGAATCCCCGGTTGCTGTAGGCCCATGCGTATTTGGGATCGAGACGAATCGCCGCGCTGAAATCGGCGATGGCGTCGTCATATTCCTTCCGGAGGAAGTTGGTAAACCCCCGATTGTAAAAGGCGCCCGCGTTCTTGGGATCGAGGCGGATCGCCTCGCTGAAGTCGGCCAGGGCCAGTTCGTATTCCTTCTCGGCGTCGCGGTAACTCCCGCGATTGATGTAAGCGGCGGGGCTATCCGGATCGAGCCGGATGACGTCGTCCATGTCCTTGACGGCGTTGTTTTCCTCCCCCCTGAGGTGCCACGCCATCGCGCGGCGGAAGAAGGCGTCGATGTCGTTGGGATCCTTGCTGATCATCCGCGAGAAATACGAAACGGCGTCGGCCAGGGGCACGGTGTCGTTTTTCGGGATCCAGCCTTTCAAGCCGCTCCGTGCGCGCACCCAAAGCAGGCCGCCCTTGGTCGTTTCCACATTGACGACCGGATAATCGATGATGCCAACCACCTCCGTTCGCCCACTCTCCGGGTGGTAGATTTTCATCTCCACGCCGGACTTCGTGACCATGGCCCGTTTGCCCTCCGGCGATGTGTTGTCACCCGGTGTTTCTTGCGCCGAGGACGACGCGGCCAGGAAAAGTCCCAGCGCGAGACGTAGGGTGGGCACCGCCCACCGTGTTCCGCCGACACGTCTCGGTTTAATGCAATAGCCGCGCGGCCAATCATGGTGGGCGGTGCCCACCCTACGACGACTGCTCATCCAGCCGCCTCCTTTCCTGTCTGTTTTCCCCCAGGCGGGGTGGGCGCCGCCCACCCTATTCCACCGGCACGTTTCGGTTTAATGCAATCGCCGTACCGGCGCGCATGGTGGGCAGTGCCCACCCTACGACTGCAATCGACGCGCCGCCGTGCTGGGCCGCGGGCCATGATACTCTAACCACTTGCCGGCACGCAACCGCGCCGTTGGGGTGAATCTGGCCCGCGGGGAGTCCGCTGCGTAGAATCAGGTGGCGACCGGGGCATCGCTTAGGCTCTGCCCCAGCCACCGTGATGTCTCATTCTCGATCGTCTCCACTCATCACCCAAGGAGGTGAACCATGCGTACCGCGGCGCTGTTTTCCGTCGTGATGGCGGCTTCGAGTTTCGGCCCGATCGTTGACGCAAGAGCGGCGCAGGCCGCCCGCCCACAAGCGGTGGCCGCGAGGGCCGCGAGGTCGGAAATGACGAACTCGGGGCGGAACTCCAGCCAGTGGCGATACCGGCGGCACAACGGGCATTGGTGGTATTGGCTGGCCAGCCATCGCTGGGCCTGGTGGACCGGAAGCGAGTGGAAAGTTTACGACAAGGCCGGGTACGGACAGTGGTGGCGGCAAACGCGTCTGGCGAGCGAGGCCACGCGCAACGGCGCGCAAGTTGCCGTGCGGCGTTCGCTGGACGGTGGCCTGCGATCGTCGTCGGAGCGTGGCCGGCGGAGGTACGAGGAATTCCGGCAACGGGCCGGCGGGTTGCCTAGCGGCCGTTCCGCGTCGCCCCGCTTCGAGATGGGGCTGCCGGGCGGAAGCCGCGGGGCCGGAATCGGCTACGGTCCCTACGGCGGACCCGTGGGCCGCAACCAGCCCGGCGCCATCGGCAACTTCGGCGGCGCCAACATGGGAAGCCCCTTCGGGAATTAGAGGCTATCCGAAAACTCCCCGTGGGACGGCCTTCCCACGACAGTGCGCGACCGCTCTCCGCGAGTTTCCTTCCTGTCTGTTGCCTTTCGCTCCGCGAAAGGGCGTTCTTTCGCGGAGCGAAAGGCGACAGTACATGCAACCGATCCACAACCGTCGTGAGAAACATTCCCTGTCAAGGCCGAATTTTCGACAGCCCACCGTACGGGCCTCATCGATGGCCGCCAAGCAAATCGACTTCGATCTGGTTCATGACGACGACTGCCCCGTCGACCGAACCGGCAAGCTGTTGCGCCAGACCCTTGAGGTAGAACGTGGGCACTTTTCCGTGCAGCACCAGCACATCATGGCCCGCGTGGCAAGTCAGGTTTCGCAGTGGCAAGAACGGGCTGGTTCGCAGCCGGTTGGTAACGGCCTCCGCCACGTCGCAAACGTCGCAAATCTGCGAATCTCTACTACTGCTTTCAAACATCCGCCGATCCTCCCCAGGAATTTGAACATTCCGCCCCGTTTGCAACTCAGAGCAAACGCGGTGCCGATGACCTCATGGGCCGGCGCGGACGCCCACGCTTGCAATGGGTAGGTGCGGGATCGAGCGGCCATGCCCTCGACCACGACAAATTGTCGCACCCCGACGCTGCTTGCACGACAATTTGGCGTGGTTCGTTGGACGTGTGGACTTGGGTGCGACCGGGGCGGCAGGTATGCTGAAATGAATCAACGACCCGCTTAAAGGCTGGGATCGTCACTTTGGGTTCTGTAGGGAACGCTCTCCGTGGCGTTCCGCGAGGCTGGTGCGACGTCTTCCGGCAGGGCACGGAACGCCACGGAGGGCGTTCCCTACAGAGTCGGAACCGCCTCGCCATTTCTATACTTCACGCGGCCGACAATGAGACATTTTGCCCCGATAAAGTGGTGGCTGGTGGCGTGCCTCGCGTTGGGCACGGATTTCGCTGATGGATCAGGAGAAAGACATGGCGGAAATCACCAGTACGGACAAAGATATGCGCAGCTTGAATCCGAAACGGACCCTGCGACGCACGGTGGCGTCGTTTACTTGCATCGCCGCGGCGTTGCTTTGCGTGCTGCTGTTGGGCGCCTGGGGCGCCTGGCGCGACCTGGCCGAGGTCCGCGCCGGCCAACTCCGGGCCGAGATGACCCGGCTTCGCTCGCTGGCTGAACGCACGGCTGGGCGGATCGACAATCATCTGGCTGAGACGGGCGCCGGTCTGAGTACCCTGCGACACGACCCGTGGTTGAGGGCGCACTGGCGGCACTACCTGCCGCGTCAGCCCGAACGGCTGTACGCGGCCGTCGTCGACGCGGCGGGCACGATCGTGGCCCACAGCAATCCGGCCTTTGAAGGCCGCCGGCTGGAGAAGCGCTGGTACGATCGGGCCGTGACGGAGGCCGGCGACGATGTGGTCGAGTCGCACAGCCAAGCCCTGGCCGGGGGCGGTCACGGTTTCGACGTGGGCGTGCCGATCCCGATCGAGGGGCAGGCCATCGGAACCTACCATTCCGGCCTCGACGCCGCGAAGTTCGAGGAACGGCTGAATCTGGCCCACGGCCGAATCGTGCGGCGCTGGACGCTGGTCATCGCCGGTATCGTGCTGGTGGTGTCGCTCGCCTCGCTGTCGCTGGCCCATATCGCGCGCCGCACCGCGATGCTGGAGCGGAGCCTGCAACTGGCCGACGTGCGACGCGTGACGGAGTTGAGCCAAATCATGGTGGGGTTGGCGCACGAGGTGCGCAATCCCCTCAACGCGGTGCGATTGAATCTGCACATGATCGGCCGCGTGTGCCGCCAGGACGATTGGCTTCCCAGCGAGGATCTGTCGGGCATGGTGCGGGACTCGACGCAGGAGATCGAACGCGTCGAAGCCCTGATCCGCGAAATGCTCGGCTTCGCCCACGTCGAGGCCGAGCATCAAGACGAAGTCGACCTGGCGGCCGAAATCCGCGCGGTTTTGAACTTCGTGAACCAGGCCATGACCGACGAGGAAATCACCGTGCGCTTCAGCGTGCCGGCGGCGCCGGCGCTGGTGCGGATGAACCGCTCGCGCGTGCGGCAGGTGTTGTTGAACCTGTTGAACAACGCGCGCGAAGCGGCCGGCCGCGGCGGCTCCGTCGAGTTGTCGCTGGAACCGTCGCACGACGGGGTCAGCCTGTGCATTTCCGATTCTGGAGCGGGGGTGCCCGAACCGCAGAGACAACGAGTTTTCGAGCCGTTCTATACGACGAAGGAATTCGGGCTTGGCCTCGGACTGGCCCTGGTCAAGAAGTTCGTCGAGGAAGTTCGCGGCGACGTGGCTTGCGAGGGCCTCGGCGGGGGACGCAGCCGCTTTCGCGTCTGGCTCCCCGCCTCGCGGATGGCGCACGCCGGCGGGAGCCTTGTATGAGCTCCAGGCCGGCGGTGCTTGTCGTCGAGGACCATCCAAGCGAACGCCGCGCCATGACCCGGCTGTTGCGGATGGAACGCTACGACGTGCTCACCGCGCGGAACGCCCAGGAGGCCCTCGAACATCTCCGGCAGCCGGTCGGACTGGTGATCAGCGACCTGAGGCTGGGCACCATCAGCGGCGTCGACTTGCTGCGGCAGTGGAAGGCGCAGCGTCCCGAGACGCCCTTCCTGCTCGTCACCGCCTTCGGCGAGATCGACAGCGCCGTCAGCGCCATGAAGCTCGGAGCGGAGGACTACCTCACCAAGCCGGTCGACCCCGACCAACTGTTGCGGCTCGTAGACGATGTTTTCCGACGACAAGGAACCGGCCGGCCGGCGCGGGGGCCGACGGCGGGCGCCGAGCCGGGCGCGGAGCGCGGACCCGCCCTGGCACGGATCATCGGCGAATCGGCGGTGATGCGGCAGGTCTTCCAGCGCGTGACTCGCGCCGCGCAGACCGACAGCATCGTGCTGATCCTGGGGGAATCGGGAACGGGCAAGGAACTGGTCGCGGAGGCCATCCACCGGGCCAGCCGGAGGCTGCGCGGGCCGTTCGTGGCCGTGAACATCACCGCGGTGCCGGAGGGGCTGGTCGAAAGCGAGCTCTTCGGCCATGTGCAAGGCGCCTTCACCGGCGCCGCCGGCAACCGGCCCGGGCGTTTCGAGGCGGCCGACGGCGGCACCCTGTTCATCGACGAAATCGGCGACAGCGGCTTGGCCGTCCAGGCGAAACTGTTGCGCGTACTCGAGACGCTTCTCATCACGCCGGTCGGCGGAAACCACGAGCGGGCGGCCGACGTCCGCGTGGTGGCCGCCACGAGCCGCGATCTTCGCGGCGCGGTCGCCAAGGGCGAGTTCCGCGAGGATCTCTACTACCGGCTCAACGTGCTCACCATCCAGCTTCCTCCGCTGCGCGAGCGGCGCGACGACATCCCGCTGCTGGTCGAGCATTTCCTCGCTGAATCGTGCCGGGCCAACGGCCGCCCCCGGCCCGAGCTGAGTCCGGAACTGGAACGGTTTTTAGTCGAGTTTGAATGGCCTGGCAATGTGCGTCAACTTCGCAACGCCATCGAGAGCATGGTGGTCATGGCGGCCGGCGATGCGCTTTCGGTCGACGACGTCCCGGAGCATCTGACGCGCGTCCGCTCGTCGGCGGCGACGGCTGACGGCGAGCGGACGACCTTGGAGTCGTTGGAACGCGCGGCGGTGCTCGAGACGCTGGCGCGAGCCGGCGGCAACCGCACGCACGCCGCCGAGGCGCTGGGCATTTCGGTGCGAACGCTGCAGCGCAAACTGAAGATCTGGGGCGGCGACGCCGGTGAGGATGCGCCGTGATACAGGGTCGCGCGGAAACGAGCGCGGCGCGTAGGGTGGGCACTGCCCACCATATTCCGCCGGCACGATACGGGTCCACGACACGCACGGACGATGGTGGGCGGTGCCCACCCTACGACGTCTTCGCACTTCCCCTCAGCGACCGAATGTGTCATTCCTAACGAAATCGAAACCTTGCCGCTATGGGGGACGTCTTGCGGCCAGGGTCGCAAATCCGTATAAGTCCGCCATTGCCGAATTGGGGGGGTTGAGAGGCGCTTCCATGCAAGCGGGTTTTTCGGCCGGTCGCCGCGTGTGGCCGGCCGCGATCGTGGTGTGGATTGCCGTCGCCTGTGGAGGATTCACCTGGGGGCAAACCTCCTCAAGGCGTTCCGCACCGGCTGCCAGCCGGGCTATGCCTCGATTCGCCTTCCTCGCCGACGAACGCGCCGACCCTCCCCTACCATCGGTCCTGAACGGCACGATTTTCGCCGCGGACGACGATTCGTTCGCTCCCGTCGGCCTCAGCCATGTCAATGACCATGCCGCGCCGGGCGGTAGCCCGATTCGTTTCGCGTCCGACGAACAGCGTCTCGCCCGAAGCGTTGCTCAGGGCGGACCCATGCTCCAAGCCCCGCCCGGCCGCGGATCCGCGCTGGGCCGAGTGCCGGAGAGCGAGGGATCGTTTTCCGGGGACGCCGAGGGCCTGCGTGGCACGGTGCTGTCGGCGCCGCGAGTACGCACGTCGCAACTGGGCAAGGAAGGCTTGGGCGGCGAAGCCGACGTGCCGGATCAGGAAATGCCCCAAACACCCTACCGGCCCGATATGCCCCCGCGGGAACGCAAGGTGCTGACCCGATTCAGCGATGGACTCTCCTGGAAAACCGAGGACGACTATTTCGAGCTGCAGTTCCACAACCTGACCCAACTCGACTTGCGAGAGTTCAACCCAACCGCCCCCGGCGGGCCATTGGCCGACAACTTCATCATCCCTCGCCAGCGATGGTACTTCGTCGGGCATGTCTCTAAATATGTCGAGTACTACACCGTCATCAACCGCGGCTATGGTGCGTTGGACCTGTTGGATTCGTTCGCGGACTTCAACTTCGGAAATATCGAGAAGGACAAGTTCCAATTCCGCGTCGGGCGGATGAAAACGCCCTACACGTACGAATACATCAAAATCTCCGAATCCGATCTGATCGCCCCGGAACGTTCGGTGTTCGTCGGCAATTTCGCCGGAAACCGCCAGGACGGCGCCATGGCGCATGGTCAAGTTTTCGACCAGAAACTGGAGTACGCGCTGGGCGTGTTCGACGGCCCACGCCGCTCGTTCCAGGATTTCAACAACAGCAAGGATCTGTTCGCGTTCATCAACATGAAGCCCTTTTTGAAAGGTGACTTCGATCTGCTCAAGCAACTCAACCTGAGCGGATCGATCAACGGAGGCCACGAGAACAACCCCTTGCAGCCGGCCGCCCTGCGGACGGCCAACGACCAATCGCCCTCGCCGACCGCGGCCAACGTCTCACCGACCTTCTTGACGTTCAACCCCAACGTGATGGAGAACGGGACAAGGATGCAATGGGCGGGCGACGTCGCCTATTATTACAAAAGCCTCGGCATTCTGGCGGAATACGAGGGCGGCTTTCAGGATTACACGGCCTCCAGGACGAGCGCGCGCACGCGCGTGCCGCTGAACGGGTACGCTGTCACCATGTTCTACTTCTGGACGGGCGAGCAGATCACGCGCCGCGTTTACCTGCTCGAGCCGCGCGCGCCGTTCGGCACCGGGCTCGGCCGGCGGCACGGTAAGGGGGCCGTCGAGCTTTACGGCCGCTTCGCCAACCTGCACCTGGGCAACAGCGTGTTCACCGGCGGCCTGGCCAACCCCGCGCTTTGGAGCAGTACCGCCAACGTGGTCGATACGGGAGTCAACTGGTATCTGAACAACTACACCAAGCTGACCCTCGACTGGCAGTATTCCGACTTCGGCAAGCCGGTGTCGTTGTCGGCGACAAAGTCCGCCAGTTTCATGAACGTGTTCTGGTTCCGCACGCAGATTTTCTTTTGACGACGGCTACAAGGCTAGCCCGGATTATGGGCTGGTTCATATGCGGGTACCAAAAGCGGTGTACGCGGCGGAAGCGGATGGCATCCCACAAACGCGGCCGACAGGCAAGGCGACTGGAGCGTGATCGAATGTAAATCCCAGGGTGGTACAACGGCATGGACTGCGGGTTGCCAGCCGCGAAGCGGCGACAGAGTCTAGCCTGGGGCGTAAGCCCTCGTTGTTCTACGCATCTTCCAAGAGGCCACGGGCTTGCCCCGTGGAGTTTCACGCTCGCATCTACACACGCAGGCTCCCCGGATTACCTGCCTTTCCCCGTGTCGCCCCGCAGGCCGCCTTCGGCGGCCTGCGGGGCGACACGGACAGTGGGG
>DATKSN010000030.1:0-10306 GCA_035531595.1 Pirellulales bacterium
TTAGCCCGGATTATTCATGGTCCCGTAGCTGGCTTCGCAAGAAGTCAGGCCGTGGACACGAGTTACGCCAGAATTCTTGCGAATTCTGCTACAGCACAGTGCGCGAGTTCCTCCCCGGACCATGAATAATCCGGGTTAGGCTCCGCCCCAGCCACCGAGCATCACTGCGGCGGCCCGCCGCCGCCCTGCCCGCCCATGCCACGCTGCTTCATCATCTTCTGGAACTGATCCATCGATTCCTTGAACTCCTTGCGGTCCACGAAACCATCGGCGTTGGCATCCTGCCGATCAAACCAAGGTGACGGGTTCTCTTCCTTGCTGATCTTGCCGTCGCCGTCTTTGTCCAAGTCCTTGAACGCCGGCAACTTCCGCTGGCCACCCCCGCCGCCACCTGGCCCACGACCAGCACCCCCGCCCCCCGGAGGCCCGCCGCCGCCCGGCGCGCCGCCAGCCGCGGTCGTCCCGGCCGGGGCCGGGGCCGCGGCCGGCGTCGAGGCGGTTCGTACTGCGGTCGGGTCGCTCTTGACGGGCGGCTTGGGCGCGTCGCCTTCGGCCACTTGCACCGTGCCGGCCGTGGCGCCGAACTTCTTCGAGATGTCGACGACATCCTCTTGTGGAACGTCCTCGCGCGCCTCGGCCACGACGGCCCGCGGGTTCAACAACACCAGATCGCCCTCGAGCAGTCCATCCTTGATTTCGATGAAAGTGTCGTTCGTCGCGCCGAGCAGAACCGTCCGCTTATCGGGCTTGGAATCCGACTTGACCCAGGCGTAGAACTTCTTCCCCTGCTCGACGATAGCCTGGACGGGCACGGAAAGCACGCCTTTTTTCTCGGCCACCAGGATCTCGACCTCGGCGGTCATGCCGGGCTTGAGATCCTCGGGGCGGCCGTCGATCTTGACGATCGTGGCGTATTCCTTGACGCCGCCGCCGAACCAGCCGCCCGGTTCGGGCTGCGTGGCCACCTGGGCCACAGTGCCTTGGTACTCGCTGTCCTGAATCTTGACGTTGGCGCGCATGCCGATCCGCAGCAGGTCGACTTTCGATTCGTGGACCAGGGCCTTGACCTGCATTTGCGAAAGATCGGGGAGCCGAATGATCGCTTGGTACTGATGGACGGCGGACCCTTCCTCGATCTTCACGGCTTGCTGTCCCATGCGTTGATTGCCCGCGTCGTTGGCGTAGACCACCATGCCGTCTTGCGGCGCCGTGATGACGCACTTGACAAGATTGTTTTCCAGCCTTTTGAGCTTCTTCACTTCCAAGTCATGCGCGATTTTCTGGGCGTTCATCTTGGCTTGGAACGAATCGCGCTTGCCCTCCAGTTCCTCGACCATCTTTCTGGAGGTAAACTCCTTGAGCACCATCTTTTTGGTGACAGCCACACCCAGATTAAGCTTGGATTGCAGGACGAGCGATTGCTTCGACTCCAATTCCAACGGGGTGGCATAGCCTTGGCGGTGCATTTTCTTGGTGAACCCCAACGTGTTCTCGGCGCTCGACAGGTTCTGCCGCGCCTGCGTGATGTCGGCGTCCATTTGCTCCAGTTCTTGCTTCAAGGTTCCTTCCCGGTATTCCTCGACGGCGATGCTGGCGGCCGAAAAGTCCTTTTCCGCCCCGATCTCCGTCGCGTGGGCGTCTTCCAACGTGATCTTCTGCTCGTCGATGGCTTCTTCGATCGCCGACGAATTGAGCTTGACCAGTTCGTCCCCCTTTTTCACTTGTTGGCCGTCGGGGACGATCTTTAGGATGGTCGTATTCGTGCCTTCAACCTCGCACTTGAGCTCGATATTGCTGGCGCTTTCCAAGTTGCCGTCCTCGACGACCGAAATCACCAAATCGCTCTTGGCCACCGGTTTGGTCAGCGCCTGCTTTGAAGGATCGTCCACCTGCGACGAACTCCAGACCAGATAGCCGCCCCCGCCGCCGGTCACGAGCCCCAGCGCCAGCAACAGGAGCAGCGATTTCCCCGCCCCACCGCGTTTCCGCCGGGGGGGCCGCGCAGCCTGGCCGTTCTCGAACCGGGGGGGGATCAACTCAATGCGTGGTTCCGCCTTCATGGCACACATCGACGAGTACCTCAATATTCTTACGTCGGGACAACGGTCTTCTGGGTTAGTGGCGCGCCAGGGCCGGCAGGTTACCCACCTTGCGCGCGCCTTGCGCGCGGCCACCCTACCATTGTTTGCGACGGGCGGCCGTTTTGCAAGCGTCTTATCAAAGACCGCGTTCGTCGGCCCAGGTCGACGACGCCAACGTCAACGGCGCCGTCCGCGAGGCGGATAACCGCTCCGTCTGCTCGCCGAACTGCCGTTCGAGTCGCGCCAGGTCGGCGGCCAGGACGCGGTGGGCGTGCCAGACCATGTCGAGTTGCAGCACCATGCCGATCAGCAACCCCAGCAAACCGGTCAAAGCGGCCGGCAGACCGATGTTCCACAGGTCGCCGCGCGCCTCGACGATCGACCAGCCGGTGAGGACCGCGCCGCAGGTGAACACGGCCAGGCCCACGGCCAGAATCGTCCAGGCCATGAAGGCGATCAACGGCTTGCGGCGCCGCAGGCTTGCGCCCGGCGTCGACTCGCTCTTGGCGTGAAGCGCCGCGCCGCCGCGCGGCGCGTCGAACCGCCGCTCGTCGCGCGTCGCGGCCGGCGGCACGTTGAAACCGCGCCCGGAGAGAATTCGCTCGACGTGCCGCAACTGCTCATCGAGTTCCCAGGTGTCGAATGCGGCCAACGGATTGACGTCGTTGGGAATCGGGTCCGCCTCATCGCGCCGTCCGGATGGCGCCCCGCCGTCGCCGGCAAGCGTGCCGGTGGATCCGGGCGCCGGCAATACCACGGTGCCGCAACGGATGCAGCACATGGTCCGGTCGCGTCCCTCGTCGCCCGGAGACGGCGCGGCCACGCCCGGAACTTCCTGCCGACAGGTGGTACACCACATAGGCAAATGGCGTAGGATGGGAAAAGAGCGCGTAGATGCCT
Source organism: Pirellulales bacterium (assembly GCA_035531595.1). Taxonomy (GTDB): domain Bacteria; phylum Planctomycetota; class Planctomycetia; order Pirellulales; family JAICIG01; genus DATKSN01. The sequence continues at coordinate 2,982 of DATKSN010000030.1, forward strand.
GGAATCCGACACAGCCCAATCATCGGCCACCGCATTGTAAGACTGTAGCGATTCCGCAAACCCGGGTCGCGGAAATTCCGGCGGGGGTCCCTGGGGCAGGGCTTTTCGGGAGCAAGAACAAGTAGCCCGCGGCGGTCGCCTTCGCGTACTGGGCCGCCACGGCCAAGGCCGCCTCCGCCGGTCTTGCGAGATCGTCTTGCGTTGCGGAAAGCTCGGAGAACCATCGAGTCGTTCTTCAATCCGCATCATGGTTACACATCTTCCAAGAGGCCACGGGCTTGCCCCGACAACCTCCAAATTCCACCCCAATGGCCCCTTTTGCGCACGGAGGGCGTTCCCTACCGATGCTCCTTGTTGGCGTTCGGATCGTCGGGTATCGCCGGTTCGTACCACTCGCCGCGGAGCCAATCGACCAGAAAGCCCAATTGTCGCGGGCTGAGATGGTTCAATTCCGGGGCGTCGGGGTGAGCGGCGAAGCTGGGCATGCGCTTTCCGCGGCCGCCGTCATTGCCGTCGCCGTCGCGGTAGAAGGCCCCGTAATATCGGCCGTCGTTCGGGTCGCCGATCATGCCCCGGAGCCATTCCTCCGACCCGTAACCGGTCAAGTCGGGCGCCGTCGTCTCGCCTTCGCCGTGGAACCTGTGGCAATCGGTGCAGTCCCTGCCGCCACTGAGCAACTTCTTCCCCTTTTCGATCAGTTCCGCGTCGCGGCGGTCGAGATCCTGTTGAACGGGTAGCGCCGCTTCGGCCGACAAAGCGATCACCAGCCGATTGATGTCGTCCGGCGTGGCTTCGGACAATGTGTCATTCACAAAGCCCGACATCTCTCCGCCTTTGTGCGGCGTCGCGCCGAAATAAGCATCCGAGTCGATCCGATGGGGATCGAGCAGCCCGGCCAGCCACTCCCGGCCGGCAAACCCGGTCAGGTCCGATGCGCTCCGTTCTTTAGGATGCCTCGGTGAACCGGCGTGATCGTGGCAACTCGCGCACCAGCGGCCGAAAAGCCTGGGGCCCTGGGTCTTGGCGTCATGGCGCAACAAGGTCGCGGCGCCGGCCGGGGGAATGCCTTGCGGCCCGCGCGCCAGCACCACCACGCGCTCGGCCTGCCGTCGCGCGTCGGCCACCGCGTCGAGGTAATCTTGCTTGTCGCGGTCCTCGTGAATCGCCAGCCCGGTCAGCGTCGCGGCGCCGGCCAACAGTGCGAACAGGAACGCGCAGTTGAACCAGTGGCCGACCCTCGTTCGACCGATGAAGGGCATCAGCGCCAGTACGAACACCACCAGCCCCGGAATCACGATGGCGCCGACGATCTCCTGCGTTTCGCCGTGGAAGAACTTGAGGAACTGGAACAGGAACAGAAAATACCACTCGGGCCTGGCCGCCGAATACGGGTTGGCCGGATCGGCGGGCGCGCCGAGGTCGGCTCCCAGGTAGTCGCCGGGATCCTGCCCGGCATGGTTGCCCTTGAACAGCGGCCGGCAGTTGAGCAGCAGCACCACGGCCAATACGGCGAGGCAAGCCACCGCGTCCTTGAGCACCTGGTCGGGCCAGAACGTCGTCTCGGCGCGCTGGAGTGGCTTTTTGGCGTGCAAGCCGGCGCGGCGGAAGAGGTAAACGTGCAACACGAGGAAGCCGATCAAGAGGGCGGGCAACACGCCGGCGTGAATCGCGAAAAACCGCGTCAGCGTCTGATGTCCGTAGGTCGTGCCGCCGACCACCAGCCGCTGCACCGCCGGGCCGACCAGTGGCACGATGCCCGACAGGCTGGTGGCGACTTTCGTGGCCCAGTAGCCCTTCTGGTCCCACGGCAACAGGTAGCCGGTGAGCGACAGGCCGAGCACGATTTGCATCAGGATCAGGCCGGTCCAGAAGTTGATCTCGCGCGGCGCGCGGTACGCGCCGTCGATCACCACCTGCATCAGGTGCAACGCCAGCAGCACGACCATCGCCTGGGCCATGTAATGGTGCAGCCCGCGCAGAAGCCAGCCGCCCTGCACTTCGTGCTGGATGTAGTAGACGCTTTCCCAGGCGGTCTGGGCGCTGGGACTGTAGCCCATCCACAGGAACAACCCGGTAATCGCCTGGACCACGAAGGCGAACACCAGCGTGCTGCCCCACACGTAGCGCCAGCGAGCGCCGCCGGGCACGCGCTCGTAAAGGGCCTCGTGGACGAGCCGTCGCCAGCCGGTTCGGTCGTCGAACCACGCGCCGAGGCTTTGCAAGATTCCGCTCATTCGTCCGCCACCTTGTCCTCGCAGCCGGTTCGGAAGCAACGGTATCGCACGAAGATTTCGCCCGTTTCCTTGAGTTGGTCCTGGTCGATTTCGAGCGTGTCGAGATCGCGCGGGCTGGGGCATTGGTCGGGGTCGATTCGCACGCCGTCGGGCGTGAAACTGCTGTTGTGGCAAGGGCACTTGAACTCGTTCTTGGCGGGCACGAAATCGACGTTGCAGCCGGCGTGGGGACAGGTCGCGTTGAGGCACTCGACGTCGCCCGCCGCCGTCTTCCGCAAATAGACGCCGCCCAGTGGTTCCCTGGGATAGAGGTTCCAGGCGTCTTGTTTATCGGCGATCACCTGGAAAAACTGGGGAGAGCCGTCGGAGAGAGAATGGAGCGTGGTGACGCGAATAAAGCCGCCGTCGCCGCTTTTTCGCCGGAGGGGGTCGCAGAAGGCCACCAGCCCGGCCGCGGGCGGAACGACGGCCACGATTCCGCCCACCACAATCGCCCCCAGTTTCGTCATGAAGCCGCGGCGCTGGCCGTCGGCCGGCGCGGGCGGATCGCCGCCCGCGGCCTTGTCGGTGTGCTTTGCCATGTCGGATCCTTCGTACTCGGTGGCTGGGGCAGAGCCTAAGCGATGCCCCGGTCGCTATCTCGCCGGGATTATTCATGGTCCAGGGGGGGGGAACGAGCGCCGACTGCCGTCACACTAACCCGCAGCGCAAGCAAGGTATACTGCACGCGGCCGAGAATGACACATTCGGAACTCTGCACACCAACCCGCACCGCAAGCAAGGCCGGCGGTTGCGCTCCTTGCTTGCGCTGCGGGTTAGTGTCGAAGCCGGACGTGTGCAGTATAAGTTCATCGCTGGGCCTTGCTTGCGCCGCGGGTTAGTGTGCCGTGGGGTCGCGTGGTCGTGGGAGGTAAATTATCGCATGGCCTGGCGCGCGGCGTCAAGCACGCGCCGCTGGGCCGCGTCGTAGGGACCGTCGAGCATGGCGCCCGCCGCGGCCTTGTGCCCGCCGCCCCCGAAGATTTCGGCCAGCTTGCTGCAATCGACCGCCGATCGGCTTCGGAAGCTGACCTTGAATTTTCCATCGCTTTGTTCGACCAGGATCACCGCCACCTCGGTGCCCGATACGGTGAGCGTCATGTTGACAATGTCTTCGGTATCCGAGCCCAGCGCGCCGGTGGACGTGAAATCGTCCTGAAACACGGCCGTATGGACGAGCCGGCCGTCGAGTTCGCCCCGCGTCCGGCCCAAGGTGCGGCCCACCAGTTGAAGCCGGGCGAGCGTATCTTGCTCGTAGAGCCGCTTATAGATTTCGGTGGGCCGCGCTCCGGCGTCGACCAGCGTGCCGGCATGGCGGTACGTGTCGCCGGTGGTCGAAGCGAAGCGGAACCAGCCGGTGTCGGTGGCCAACGCGGCGAAGAGCGGCGCGGCGATGTCGGGCGTGATCTGCACGCCCAATTGCTCGGCCGCTTCGAGCACCAACCGGCCGGTGGCCTCCGCCTGGGGGTTCTTGAACGCTTCGGCCCCCAGGTCGTCCTGGCTCACATGGTGGTCGAGCACGAGCTTCTTGGCCGCGGTCGCGCGCAGCACGATCGCCATGTCGCCAAGCTGGGCCCAGGCGCTCGTATCGAGCACCATCAGCACTTCGATCGCTTCCAGATCGGCAAGCCGCACGTCGGCGCCCAGCGTCTTCAGCCGGCCTTGCGGGTCGATCCATTGCAAGTTGGGCGGCGTCTTCTGGGCATTGACGACGATCACGTCTTTGCCCAGAGCCTCCAGCACGCCCGCCATGCCGATCTCGCTGCCCAGCGCATCGCAGTCGGGACGAACGTGGCTGGTCAGCAGGAAGCGATGGTGCGCGCGGACGAGTTCGACGAAGCGGGGCCAGTTGACGGACATCGTGGCTAGGATAAGCGTTGCGTGACATCCTTGCAAGCCGCGTTTGCCACGGCCCCTGACGACGGCAGGCGGGCATTCCGCCTTGTCAACCTTTGACATTTCCACCAATCCGGGCCGATGATAGTTCTATGGCCTCCGCGGGCGGATGCCGCGTGGCCAGCCGCGCCTTGCGGGTCAACTCGGCCAGCATTTTCCGGAGTCTAAAAGTCGTGCGTCGGGGCCGGGGGCCTTCGCAGAGCAAAAGTTTCAGATAGATAATAGATACTGGTGTGCAAAAAAAAACTGTGAGGAACTCCGATGGGGTGTCGGTTCGTCGTTTCCCGCACAAGTTCGATGGTAAAACGGCGACGGCCGCCGGGTTGCCGCCCGAGCCGGCCGTCGAGGCGGCGGCGCCACTGCCCAAGATGCCCGGCAAAAAAGCCTGCCAGGCATGGGTGACCGTGGAAAAAGTCGGACACCGCGACGGGTTCTATGAGGAATGAACAACCCATGTCGAGACAAGTGGTGAAGCGAAAAGGAAAGCGATTCGTGTTGGTGGAAGAGCGCGAACTGCACCGCCTGGAACGACTGGCGGAGAAGGGGCGGGCCGCGGACGAATCGGCACCGTTTCCGGCGTGGCCGCCGGCCGATGAGCAAGGCCGTCGGCCGGCCCTGGCGTTTGCCCGTGTGTCCATTGCGCGGAGCATCATGCAAGAGCGCCGGGCGGCGGGGCTGACTCAAGAGGAATTAGCCCGGTTGGCCGGCGTGCGTCAAGAAACCATTTGTCGGCTCGAATCGGGCAAGCATTCTCCCGCGGTTCGCACGGTGGCCAAAATCGACAAAGTGTTGCAAGCCGCGTTGAGGAAAGCGGGCAAGGCCCAAACGGCGAAGCCGAGCGGCCGGGCGGCTACGGTGCGTTGAACCTTTGCTACGGCTGGGCGCCGGCGACTGCAACCGCCGGCCCCGGCCGTGGCGAGTTGCAGAAAGGATGGTTCTCATGGCGAGCATCTTTCGCCAGCGCGTGACGCGATATAGGTTGCCGGACGGGACGGTCGTGAAGAAAGCGACCGCCGGCGCCCTCAAGTCCCCCCAAGAGCAATCGGACAAATGGTACGGCGAGTACCGCGACGCGCTGAGCAATCGTCCGCCGCGTGCCGTTGTCGCCAGTCAAACTTGAAGCCCAAGAAATGCTGGCCGAGCTGACCCGCAAAGCGCGCCGGGAGGCGAACGGACAATCCGATCAGTTCGAGGCCCACAGCAAGCGGCCGTTGAGTGAGAACCTGGCGGACTACAAGGCCCACCTGTCGGCCAAAGGGAACACGGCCAAGCACGTGAGTTTGCAAGTTGGTCGGATTGAAGCACTTTTCGGGGCTTGCTGGCCGAATCGCGTCGAAGCGGCGAGATTGGCATGGCGACAAGCAACCATCGGCTGGGCGCCGCGAAAGCGTTCACGCGCTGGCTGGTACGCGACCGGCGCGCGCCTGACAACGCGCTGGCCCACCTGTCGGCGATGAACGCCAAAGTGGACGTGAGGCGGGAGCGGCGGACGTTGGACCCGGCCGAGTTTGTCGCGTTGATCGAAGCGGCCCGCCGCGGCGAAGCATTCCGTGAGTTGTCTGGACCCGACCGCGCGCTCTTGTACATGCTGGCCGCGAACACGGGCTTACGCGCGAACGAACTGGCGAGCTTGACGCGGGCGAGCTTCAACCTGGAAGGCGACCCGCCCACCGTGACGGTCGAGGCCGGCTACAGCAAGCGGCGCCGGCGAGACGTGCTGCCGTTGCGTGCCGATCTGGTTGTCCGCTTGTGTCCCTTCTTGTCCACGTTCGATTTGAAGGCCCCTGGCCTGCCCCAGAATCGACGCAAGGCGAAAGTCGACCCCCACAAAGGCCGACGAAGGCGACGACGACGCGACGGCGGGGCGGCTGTGGCCTGGCATGTGGGCGGAACGGGCGGCCGACATGTTGCGGGCCGATTTGGAAGCGGCGCGGACGAAGTGGCTGGCGGAGGCCAGCGACGACGCGGCCGAGCGGGCGCGGCGGGAGCGATCGGCATGGTTGACCGACGTCGACTTTGACCTGACCGCCGCACTGGACGCGCTGCCGATGTTGCCCGCCGACGTCGCCTCGGGCGAAGCGGCCGAGTTGCGGGCGACGGGAACGGACGGCCAAAATCCTGTTACGGGCCCTGTTACAGGAAATCACTTGGCGCCTCGCCGCGTGCGGCGCGACGCTGTCCGCGGCCGCAATCCTGTTACAGGCCCTGTTACAGGAAATGCTGGGATTTGGTGTCCCCAGCGTCCCCTGATGACCACGAAGCCGGCGACGGCGGGCGCGAAGAAAAGCCCGTAAAACACGGGGTTTCAGCGTGTTTTGCGGGCGATTCGTCGAGTAGCGGCGCAGGGATTCGAACCCCGGACACGCGGATTATGATTCCGCTGGTGCCTAACCGGAAGCCCAAGCGGCAAAGCAAGTTACGGAAAGCCCCTGATTCTGGTTCCCATGGGGTTGCGCAAACCGGACGGGAAACGACCCTTGAAACGACCGCCAGCGACACCCCGGAACCAACCGACGACGTGGCACTCGCCGCCGATCACCTGACAACGATCATCGGAATCGTCCGCCAACTGCCCGAAGCCCAGCAAGCTGAGATCATTCGTCGGCTGGGCAACCCACGACCCGAACCCGGCCTGGGGGCGATTGCGGCCGCCTGGCCCAAGTTGCCCCCGATGGTTCGGCAAGGCATCGTGGCCACCGTCAAGGCGGTCGCCAAGGGCGCCGAACCGTGAGCCGGCCGAGTAGCACGGCCCGCCCCACGCCACGAAGGTCGATCGCTTTCATCCCGACCGCCGGCGTGGCGAGGATCGGCGACGGCGGCTTGTGCCGACGTCCATCACCACGCCACGACGGTCGATCGCTTTCATCCCGACCGACGATCGGCGACGCGGCCCGCCAGGCTGTGACGGCCCCTGCAGGGCGGCGATCGTGCACCAGGCGTCGCGGTTGACGATCGGCGACGCGGCCCGCCAGGCTGTGACGGCCCGCAACTCGGCGCGAAGGTCGATCGCTTCATCCCGACCGCCCCACGCCACGAAGGTCGATCGCTTTCATCCCGACCGACGACGCGGCGAGGATCGGCGACGGCGGCTTGTGCCGACGTCCATCACCACGCCACGAAGGTCGATCGCTTTCACCCCGACCGACGATCGGCGAC
>DATKSN010000031.1:0-11039 GCA_035531595.1 Pirellulales bacterium
TCCGATCTCCTTTGCAAGCTTTGGCCAACGGCGGCGCGTTCTTCGACGAATCTTTGTTGACGGCTTCGCCGATCACCTCTAGTAGTTTGTTAATGTACCTTACGCCGACGTGACCCCGACCAGTTCCCTGTTCCCGATCCGGGACCCTCAGGCGCGCGAATGGATCGCGAACGTCATGGGCGCTGACAGCGCGATTGAAGAACTCGGGCGCGCAGACGCCGTCGCCGGATACGTGACGATTTCGTCGTTGAATCGCGTTGGAGCGCGAGCGGGCCGCGGCGGGGGACCGTCCAGTGTACGAAGACTAATCGCCCTCCGAGCATCGTCGCTGCGCGAAAAAAAAACGATTCCGAAACCCCTCCCAAAGAGATCCAAAAGAGCGTGGGGTAGGGCGAAGGGTGGCACGGCAATTGGATGCCGCTTACGCGGCTCGCTCAGACGTCATGGGGTATTCGGAAGTCGTTTTTTTTCGCTTCGCCGCCGTTTTGTTTTTTGCACGTTCGTTGCTGCGCAACGAGCGTGCTTTTTTCGTGAAAATGATCCCTACCGATTCGTGGGCCGCTCCGCGGACCCGCGCAGCTTGCGCTGCGGGTTAGTGCGACAGCAGTCTGCGCTCGTTTCCCCTGGACCGTGAATAATCCGAGCTAGCCGGAGCTAGCCGGGACATCGCTTAGGCTCTGCCACCAGCCACCGCTTTCTCGTGGCAAAATGTCTCATTGTCCGCCGCGTAAAGTATAGTCAGAGCGTCTTCAAATACTCCAGCACGGCCCGCTTTTCCCGCTCGCTCAGCTCATCCGGGAACGTGTGTCCCTCGGCACTTTTGCCGAACGCGCGCGTGTCGAAGAACCGGCGCCGCTGGGCGGGCGCGCGAATGTCGGCGGGGATCTCGTTGAATTGGCTGATCTCCAGCCCGACCTTCGCGTGATCGTAGCCGTCCTCGGTTCGCTTCCAGACCGTCGGCCGTTCATCGGGATGGAACAAGTGCCACAAAGTTGGAACCGAGCCGTTGTGCAAGTAGGGGGCCGAGGCCCAAATGCCGTCCAGGGGGGGCGCGACGTATCCCTCGGGGCGCGCGTGGACGGGCTTGTCGCCGTACTCGCTGAACCAGGTCGTGTTGTACAACGCGCGCCAATCGGGAGGAATGGCCTCGAATCGAACGGGGTCGGTGCCCACCTCGTCAATCGGCACCGTCTTTTCGGGGTACGCGCCTTGCGGGCCATACGTGCCGTGGCAGCGGCCGCACGTCCGTTCGAACAGCGGCCGGCCCTCGTCGGCCAGTTTCCCATCGACGGCTCGTGGATAACGAGGCGGTTCGAGCGATTCGATCCAAGCCAGAATATCGGCGTAATCCTGTTCCCACTCCCGAAACTTGTTGGGACCGTTTTTCGGCAGGAGCAGGAATTGCATCAAGGCGCGGTGTCCCTTGGCCACGCCCCCGTCGGCGTAGAGGAACTGCTTGCGGCGGATGTTCCACCACGGCGGAGCATCGTGGTCGTGGTGGGTCAGCTTGGGCACGGCACGCTCGCGATGCACGTTCAGGTCGGCGTCGCGGTAGGCCAACAGCACGACACCGAACATCACGGCGTTCGTCGTGCCGATCGACGTGCCCAGAGGCATCGCCGCGCCTCCCAGGTCCATGTGGGCCAGTGTCTTGCGCATCCGCAGTTTCGTCGCGCGGACTTCATCCGTCAAAGTCTGCAAGGCAAACAGCGAGTTGGGCAAGCCCGGTATCACCTGCCCGGCCACCTTCCCGCCGTGGCAAGCGAGGCAATTCATCACCCAGCCCCCCTTGCCGTCGTCGACGTACTGCAGCGCCACCCATCCTTCGCGTCCCGGCGCCTCGGTGAGACCATAGCGCGAGAAGGCCATCTTCCGCCGCTCGTCGGGCGCGGCTTCTTCGGCCTGCGAGCGGAGCGGCTCTTCCCAGGTTTTCCAAAGCTCGTCGAAAACCTCCTGATCGAAGTCGGGCGGCAGGTAGGCCTTGGTGGTCAGCAGGCGATAGCCCCGTTCGATCCGCGTTTCCTCGGCGCCCCCCTTTTCACGCGCACCATCGCGCCGCCCATTTTGCGCGCAAACCGGCGCCGCCAGTGCCAAGATCGCAAGAAAAACGACCTTTCTCATGAGGTCTCGATCGGCGTGATACCGAGTGTTTCAAGCCATCGGACGATGCGCTCCCGCACGCGCCGGCGCTCGAACGCGAACCACTGTTGCCGTTGGTCGGGATACCGCGCCAAGACATCCTTGAAGCGACGGAACGCGCCTTTGCCGTCGAGGGCGACCGCGAGCAACTCCTTGAGCCGCTCGTCATCGACGGTTGCCGCGAAGTCGTCCATGTCGCGATAACCCTCGCGCGAATCCTGCCGAGGAAACCTGATGAACCGCTCGTCGCAGCCTTGCAAGACGAGGATTGCGGTCTTCAATTCCTCTTGTTGCCAGTCAGGGAGTGTCTTGGCTCCATCGTCTCCAAGGCCTTCGTCTCCAAGGCCTTCTTCGGCCATTCGCATGATTTCATCGGAGACGAGCACCGCCTTGCCCGTTTCGCGGTCCAGATAAAAGGCGCCGGGAAGGTCTCCGCTTTCAAAGGCCATCTCGAGATCCGAAAAGTCGATCTTCAGTTCTTGCATGCCCATGTCGTCGCGCCCCCTGTCGTTGCCTGGGATTGCCTGGGATTGCTTACCTCCAGTAAACAGTTTACCCCAAAAGCCCGCTGACCGCCAGTCCGGTGGCCGCTTTCCGGCGAGTCCGCTGCTTGACCACCCCTCTCTCCCATTATAGCCTGACTCATCCGTGATGACACGCATTGAACCGTAGCGTGGGCACCGCCCACCAATCCTCGGTTTTCCCGCCTCGCCCACTCGAAACTCGGAAGAGCCGTCGTTATATTGGAAACGAGTGACATTCGACCCTGATTGCCGGCCACCGCCATGTCGACCGAATTGGAATCTCCGAGTTCGATTTCAGCGACCCACGAATGGATGATCCTCCTTGCGGAGAATCTCCCACCGCAGGGCGCGTGGACTCAGGAGCAGTACCTCGTCCTGACGGATCATAGGAACCGGCTGATTGAATTCAGCGACGGCGTTTTGGAACCACTCCCCATGCCGACCGACCGTCATCAGGCGATACTTGGATTTCTGTTCTTGGCGTTCGTCGATTTTGTCAAACCGCACGGCGGGAAAGTGCGTTTCTCGCCGTTGCGGCTGCGAGTCGGGCCGCGAAAGTTCCGTGAACCCGATCTGTTGCTGCTGCGTTCGGCCAACGATCCGCGCGGTGACAACCGCTTCTGGACGGGCGCCGACCTGACCTTGGAGGTCGTCAGCGATGACAAGCCCGAGCGCGACCTGGTTCAGAAGCGCGGCGAATATGCCCAGGCCGGCGTGCCGGAGTATTGGATCGTCAACCCGCAAACCGAGACCATCAGCGTGCTGACGCTCAAGGGACAAGAATACGTCGAGGCGGGTTGCCATTGTCGTGGCGAACAGGCGAAATCCGTCTTGCTGAGCGGGTCCATGGTCGACGTCGCGGCGGTGTTCGACGCCGAGTGACGCGCGTGTTTCGATGGGTTCTACCGGTGCCGTTCTCTTAAGGGACTTGGATCACACCCCGCTGTGGCGGCGGCAGCAGGCTTATGCCCGCTTGGTGAGACACAAAGAACTCGAGTCCCAACAGGGCGGGTATCGGGCCGCCCGGCGGATCGCTGCGTGGGAACTTGGCGAGTAGCGAGAAGGGCCCACGCGGTGAAGACGATTGGTCGGTCGGCAGCCAAATATCGATGGAACCGAGGTCGCAAGTTTGCCCCGCCCAACTGACCGTGACTCCCGGGACGGCACTCCAGTCGAGACGCCGGTTATGGACGTGAAACGGGATAATCGAGAGCGGCGCTCCTGTATCGAGCCAGCCCAATTCGGCAATCACTCGCAGCCCCGGCAGCGTCGTGCGCAGGAAAAGCTCGACCTCCAGACGTGCGCTGGGGACGGTCAAGCGACCGGCAGGGACCGATTGGATCGACCACTGGAAAGGGGTTGTCGTACCCGAGAGAGGTGCTGTCATGCCGGTCCCAAAGAGCGTGGCCTCAGTTTGGGATTTCGGTCAAGTCGGCGACCGGCACTGCCAGTACGACGAGATCTTGCGAACTGCACTGCGCTTGTTGGGCAGCCTGGGCGGTCAGAGTGTCCCGATCGGTGCCGACCCCGACGACGCGCTTGTTGTAGACAGCGACAAGCTTGCCGGCATGCTCCCGGACTTCGGGCGCCCGCGATGCCCATCGCAGGTCGTCGGACATTTGGCGTTCGAGATCGTTCAACTTCAGGGACTCGATCAACCGCACGGTTGCCATGTGGCTGCCTCCTTCACCCAGTATACCAAGAACGATCAGGTCGCCGCCAGTCCAGACGCAGTCATACTCCGTTCTCGCTCTGCGGCGAAAGCGATCTCGGGAAATGGCGGAATCAAATGTCGATCCGGGGCATCGCAGTCTCGGGAAATGGCGGAATCACATTTCAGCCTATCCTCCAATCTGAAACATCGCCCGCTGGGGCCGGATGAACTCGTCGCTGTTGATGCCGTGGCCGGCTTTCTTGGCCCACACGCAACTCCGCACGAGTTCGACCAGTTCCGAGTCGCCGCCGCCGCCGCGAAGCACCGCCCGCGCGTCCCACTCGACCACGGAGAAAAGGCAGTTGCGCACTTGCCCCTCGGCGGTGAGCCGAAGACGGTTGCAATCGGAACAAAAAGGATGCGTGACAGGGTTGATGAAGCCCACCGTACCGCCGCCGTCGACAAAGCGGTAGTCGGTCGCCGGCTGGCTGGGGTTCGAGACCGCGAGCGGCTCCAGAGGGCCAAATTCGGCCGTGAGCACGCGGATGATTTCGTCGCCCGCGAGAACCTGGTCGTTGTCCCAGCGCCCGTCGGCGTCGAGCGGCATGAACTCGATGAACCGCAGCTCCAGACCGTGCTCGCGGGCAAAACGGCCCAGGGGCGCGAGGTCCGGCTCGCTCAGCCCTTTGATAGCCACCGCGTTGAGCTTGATTTTGTCGAAACCCACCCGCTGTGCGGCGGCGATCCCCGCCAGCACCTGCTTGAAGCCGTCGCGGCGCGAGATCTTGAAGAAGGTGTCGGGGTTGAGCGTGTCGAGGCTGATGTTGAGCCGCTTCAGCCCGGCGTCGCGCAAGGCCTGCGCCTGCTCGGCCAGCAGGATGCCGTTGGTCGTGAGGGCGACGTCGTGGATGCCGGGCACGCCGGCCAACTTGGCGACCAGCCGAGGCAATCCATGCCGGACCAACGGCTCGCCGCCCGTCAACCGCAATGAATGGATGCCTAACGGGGCCAGCGCGCGCACGAAGCGCTCGATCTCCTCGAAAGTGAGTAGCTCGCCGCGCGGCTTGAAACGCACGTTCTCGGCCGGCATGCAGTAGAAACAGCGGATGTTGCAGCGGTCGGTGACGCTGATCCGCAGGTCGGCGTGGACGCGGCCGAAGCTGTCAATCAAAGGCTCGTGATCGATCACCGCGTCACTCCTGGATGGACCCATTGGCTCGTGCCGTCGGCCCAGTGTTCCTGTTTCCAGATCGGCACGACTTGCTTGAGCGTGTCGATCAACCATTGCCCGGCCTCGAAGGCCGCGTCGCGGTGCGGGCTGCTGACGGCCACCGCCACGCTGGCCTCCCCGATTTCCAAACGTCCCAAACGGTGTACCAGAATGCACTCAACCAGCGGCCAGCGGCGGCGCGCCTCCGCCTCCAAAGAAGCCAGCTTCCATTCGGCCATCTCGGGGTGGCATTCATAATCGAGCGCGCGGGTACGGCGCTCGCCCGTCACTGCGCGCGTCGTCCCCAGGAACAACACCACCGCCCCGGCCAAAGGCGAGCTGACCTGGGCGACGACGGCGGCGGGGTCGATCGGGTGATGGGTGAGGTGGGTCATGGGAGGCAGAGGCGAGAGGTTATACTCGAAGCGGTCAGGAATGAGAAATTAACGGTGGCTGGGGCAGAGCCTAAGCGATGCCCCGGTCGCTAAGTAGCCGGGGCATCGCTGACGCTCTGCCACCAGCCACCACTTTCTCGTGGCAAACATCCTTCCTTCTTTCCATTCTACCCTCCGCTGACGGGCGGGATACAGGCGATCGCGGCCCCCGAGGGGATGGAATTCTCGTCGCCGGCGTACTCGGAATTGACGGCAAACAGCACATGCGGCAGCAAATGGGCCAATTTGGGATGGCTCTTGGCCAAAGCTTGGCGCAGCTCGCCGACCGTGGCCCCAGGAGCCAGCGTCAACTCGATGAATTCCGTTTCGGCAAGCTGCCGAGCCAATGCGAAGAGTTGCACGCGCGCGATCATGTGACGATGAGCTCCTGGCCGCGGGCCGTCAAGAGGGCGGCGACTTCGGGCATCAGACCGTAGGCCAGGGCCAGCAGCTTGAGCGGGTGGACCGTCGGCTTGCTCGTGCCTTGCTCCATTTGGATTTTGCAGGCGCTGCACTCGGTGGCGCCGGCCTGCCAGGTCGATTCGCGCACGGCGGAAATCAAGGGCCAGCCGGCCCGCAGGCTGTTGCGGTAGTTTTCGCGTTTCAGCCCGAACGTGCCCGCCATGCCTGAGCATCCCTTGTCGACGTGGTAGACGCTCAACCCCGGAACCAGCCGCAGCAGGTTCATGCCGGGCGAACCCACCGCCAGCGCTTTGACGTGGCAAGGCATGTGATAGCCGACCGAGGCATTCACCGGCCTGAAGTCGAGTTGCAGCTTGCCGGTGACGTGCAGGTTCCACAGGTACGCGCAGGCTTCACTGGTGTTTTCCGCCACGAGCCTGGCGTCGTCGTCGCGCAGCAGGTCGGGGTACTCGCGCGACAGGCAAAGCGCCGCCGAAGGCTCGCTGCAAATGATCGAGTAGCCCTGGCGGATCGCCTCGGCCAACAGCGACACGTTGCGCGCCGCGACCCGCCGGGCGCGGTCGGCGGCGCCGAGCGAGACCATGGCCATGCCCGACTGGGTCTGGTCGGGATGAACGAACACCGCCACCCCGTTGTGCTCCAGCACGGCCACCAGCGCTTCGGCCAACTGCGGATCGTGATAGTTGGCGTAGGTATCGACGAAGTAGAGCACCTTTCGCCCGCTGCGGCGCGTGGGCCGGGTGAGATGACGACGTCCGGCCCGCCGTAGGAACGGCCGCGAAGCGAAGCGAGGCAGCTTCCGTCCGTGCGCGATGCCGCCGATTTTTTCCAGCAACCAGCGGGCCTGCTGGTTGCCAACCGCCCAATTCGTGAACGTGCTGACGAGGCAACCGAGCGAGCTGAACAAGTCGAGCCGGGTTACGACCCAGTCGCCCAGCCGCAAGCCGTTGTCGGCGACGTAGGCCGCCTTGGCTTCGAGCATCAACTTGGGAATATCGACGCCGGCGGGACATTCCATCCGGCACATCTGGCAATTCACGCAAAGGTCCGCGATGCGCTTGAACTCCTCGCTCGCAATCTGCTCGGGCGCGAGCTCTCCACTGAGGATACCGCGCATCAGGTTGGCCTTGGCGCGCGGCGACGCTTCCTCGGCCGGAGCGAAACGAAAGATCGGGCACATCCGCACGCCGCCGTCCTGCGCGCGGCAGGCGCCGCAACCGTTGCAACTTCGCGCCACCTGGCTGATTTCGTCGGCCGTCCAGTTGAGTTGCAACTCGACCAGCGCGCGCGGCGGCGCGCCGGTTTCGGCTTTCGCCGCCGCGACGACCGGCTCGGCGGAACCAATTTCGCCGGCGGCGGCGGTTTGCCCATTCTCAGCGGCCGTCGGGTCCACGGGCGCCATGGCCGACGGCGGCGCGGAGTCGGGGCCGGCGACCGCGGCGCCGCGGACCACCGGGCGCAAGTGGTCGGTCGGGCGCGGCGGCTCGTCGCTGATGATCTTGCCCGGATTGAACACGTTCAACGGGTCGAAGAGTCGTTTGACCTGGCGGAAAACCTCGAAGAGCGGGCCATATTGGCGCTCGACGAAGGCCGTGCGGCTCAGTCCGGCGCCGTGCTCGCCGCTGATCGTCCCCTCGGCGGCAAAGACCGCTTCGTACAGGTCGCCCGCCAGGGCCGCCATCGTCCGCACATGCTCCGGATCGCCCAGGTCGAGAAACGGACGCAGGTGGAGTTGCCCATGCCCGGCGTGCGCGAAGAGGGTCGCCGTCACCTGATGACGTTTGAGCACGTTCTGCATTTCGACCAGGAATTTCGGCAACGCCTCGGGTGGTATGGCCATGTCCTCGACGAACGGCAAAGCGCGGGTCGAGCCCTTGAGACGATACAACGTCGGCACCACCTTGCGCGCCAATTGCCAGTAGAGGTCCATTTCGTCGTGGCTGAATGTTTGCCGCGAGTCGAAAGCCAACTTCCTTTTGCGGCGCACACGGTCGACGATCGACCGCAGCCGTTCACGAACTTCGACCGCATCGTCGCCTTGGCACTCGACCAGCAGCAGGGCCTCGGTGGTCGCGGGGATCAACACGTCGTAGCGAACGTCCCCTTCGCGAGCCAGGCTCAAATGGCGGCGGTCCATCAGGTCGCAAGCGGCCGGCGCGAAGGGAAGGATCTCGGCCACCGCCCGGGCGGCGTTTTCCAAGCGGTCGAACAGCAGCAGGGCCATTCCCTGCTGCTTGGCCAACACCTGCGTGGCCAGCGTGATTTCGGTCGAAATCGCCAACGTGCCTTCCGAGCCGGTCAGCAACCGCGCCAGGTCGAGCGAGTCGCCGGTGAGGACGTCGGAAAGCTGGTAGCCATAGCGGTTGACGAGGCTCTTGGGCTGGTGGAGGCGGATGACGTCGGCGTGGCGCGTGAGCAAATCGGCAAGTTGGTCGATCAGCTCGCGCTTACGCGGCTGGGGGTCGTTGCTGACTCCGTTCTCGAGCGGTTCTTTGCCGACTTCCAGCACCGCTCCGTCGGCGAGCACGACTTGCAGACCAAGCACATGCCGGCGGGCGGAGCCGTACTTCAGCCAGTGGCTGCCCCCCGAATCGACAGCGACGACACCGCCGAGCGTCGTGGCATGGCTCATGGCCGGGTCGGGCCCGAACAGACGGCCCAAGGGGCGCAGATAATGGTTGAGCCGCTCGTGGACCAGGCCCGGCTGAACTCGCACGCTTTCGGACTCGACGCGCAGAATGCGGCGAAGATGGCTGGAGAAATCGAGCACCAGCCCCGGGCCGAGCGACTCGCCGGCCAGACCGGTTCCGGCCCCTCGGGCGTGAATCGGAAACTGGTTTTCGCGTGCGTACAGGATGGCCGCGACCACGTCGCCGGTCGAGCGCGGCCGCACGACGCCCAGCGGCTTGATCTGATAGATGCTTGCGTCGCTGGCGTACATCTGCAAGAAGACGTCGTCGCAGCGCACTTCGCCTGAAATCAGCCCGCGCAGGTCTTCCTGGATTCGTTCACGCTGTTGGTCCATCACACGCGCTTTCAATGACCGGCCGCGTCGCCGGCGGTGGACTTCCGCTGGGCCAGACGAGCGGCCTGTTGCCGATGGCGTTCATGGGTCGCCAGGTCGAAGCCCGCTCGCCCTTCGAGGCCGGGCAACTGCCGGTATTGCGCGCCGCAACGATAGCAAACCAGCGAGTCGCCGACCAGTCGATAGAGCACCACATCGACCAGTGCCGTGGCGACCAGCACCGCGAAGGTCATCTCTTTCTGGTAAAGATACCAGGTCACGCAACTGGCGGCGAAGCCCGCGACGACGATGGCCACTCCCAATCGCTGGGGAAAATCCTTGCGGACGAACAGGTCGCTGCTGGGGCAGCTCAGGCAGCGGACTAACTGGCCCTCGTCGTAGGCGTCGTCGGGCGCCTCGAGCGCGAGACCGCAGTGCCGGCAGGTCAAGCCCGGCGATCCCGGATTGACCTCGGCGCGGCTGGTTTCCGTACAGCGGGGACATGCGAAAGTGACGTTCATCTTCTTATCATAGCGACAGGACAGGCCGGTGCGACAGGGCCGCCGGGCGCGTTCGTAGCCGGATTCGCAAGAATTCGGGCGTTCTCGGCGGGCCAACGGCCGGAACTCCGGCGGGTTCATCCTGTACACTAACCCGCGGCGCAAGCTGCGGGGGTCCGCGGAGCGGCCCACGAAAGTATAAGGGTCATTTTCCCTCGGGCCGCGAAGCGCGGCACGGCAGTTCCGGCGAAGCCGAAAATGCCCAAGAAGAAACTGGCAAAACCGTACCTGTACCGACAAGGAAATCCGTCTCGGCGGATTGCCCGGCTTTAGACGGCTTAAGACTTTCTCCCACGTCTCGCGCAGTCGCACCCTTCGCGTCGAATCTTTCGTCGGGTAAAGGTACGGTTTTGCCAGTTTCTTCGCCCGGCGGCGCCTCGCGGCGGCCGCGGGTGTGCGAATCTCGCGGCGCGCGCCGCCCCTCGTCCTCAGTACTCGGACTCTCCGCGCCGGGGTGCGCATCAATTGCGCTACCGCCCACACCGAACGCCGCCCCGCAACGCAGAAAAGCACCCCGGCCCGCGCCGCATACACAACGTGGAGGCGCACGGGAGCGGTCGGCGGGCCGGGGACGGACGTCGCGCAGGATGGGCTCGATGCGTTGTCGCCGCGACGGGACAACGGCTCCGACGAAAACGCGCGTATATTCCTGTTTTGGGCGGACAGACGCGCTCCCGTAGGACGTAACTTACCGCGCTTGCCCATAATACCAGAAAATAAAACGATCGGGTGTTGAACTAACCGCTTCGCGGGGGCGGACAAGACTTTCCGTTTGTCGGTGGCGTGAGTTGGCGACCGTCACGGTGCGTCCTGCCGGGGAAAGTCGCGTTGTGCTGCCGCGACGGTTTGACACTTTGGTGCCGATCCCGAAGTGGGACTTCCGAAGCGCGCGCCGCCGCGCGCCGCCTTTCGGCGGCTTCTCAGGGTCGCGCCAACCCCAACCGCCCACAAATTCCAAACTGCGACCGGAGCAAGACGGAAGAGCCGGGGAAGGCTTTTTCCGCAGTCAGGCATATGATGGTAGGGGTTGTAGCGGTTCTAGCGATTTGCGCAATCGCCTTTTGTAGTGCATGCTGGAGTTGGGCGGACGA
>DATKSN010000032.1:0-107887 GCA_035531595.1 Pirellulales bacterium
CACGCGGGCAGTCGATCGGCCACTCGGACAAGAGTTCGGGCCGCTTCCGCGACGGGCGCCAGGTCAGACTTGACCACGCCCACGATTCGGCGCGCTGGACCAATCCGGCCCGCAACGGATTACGTTCGACGTACCGAAGCACGGTCAACAGATGGTCGTCCTGTTCAATCGGAAATGCCTTGAATCGTCCTTGCCAGACGTGGCCGCTCGAACGGTAATGGCGGTGATAGCGCCGCACATGCGACGTCATGAGCCACTGCATCCAAAGGCTCAGATCCTCGTCGCCCCGCGGCCAGAGAACCAGGTGAAAGTGGTTCGGCATCAAGCAATAGCCCAGCACGCGCAACGGCAATCGTCGGCAGGCGGCGGCCATCAGTTCCACGAAGGCGACGAAATCGCCGTCCTTGTGGAACACCTGCGCGCGGCCGTTCCCACGATTCAAAACGTGGTAACAAATCCCACCGACCGAAGCTCGCGCAGTTCGAGCCATCAATGCAACATAACCAATCCAACGAGGATCGTCAAGCTAAAAGTAGAATGTCCCCTTTTCCTACCCGGTGACGGTGTCGATCTGGAATTGCAAGTCGGGGGCCTGGTTGATCTGCTGCATGGTGAAGGTTGGGCGGGTGATCGTCACCTGGTAGCCGTTGCGGTCGGTGATGCTCTGCAGCCGGCTGGCGAGGTACGTGGGGGAAGCGAGCACGCTGATTTCCAAAGGGCTGAGGGCGCGATTGAAGACGTGGACTTCGTCGAGCGAGCCGTTGAAGAAGTTCTGGGTGCCGCCGCCGTCGGCGGCGATCGACCAGTTGTCGTTGACGGAGACGGCGCCGACCGTCGAGGCGGTGGACGTCATCAATTGGCCGTTCATGTAGAGGTTCCAGTTGGTGCCGTCGTACGTGCCGGCCCAGTGGGTCCAGCCGCTGCCGGACACCATGGAACCGGCGAGGTACATGGTGTTGGTGGCGTCGACGCAGCCGACCGCCATGTCGCCGCCCATCATCTGCAAAAAGACACTGGGCGACGTGTTCATGCCGTCCGCGTTGCAGGTGCCGTGCGAGATGATCGCGGCGCCCATGCCGCTACTGCTTTGCAGATTGACCCAGCCGGCCAGCGTGATATTGCCCTGAATGTTGAGGTCGGCCGGATTGCCGATCGAGACGTACTGGTTGGTGCCGTTGAACTGGAGTGCGCCGTTGACCTGGCCGGTGATCCAAGTGGGACTGTTCTGCAGGGTGCCGACGTTTCCGTTGCCGCTGGAATCGGCGGCGCTGGTGCCGGAACCGTCGTCGAAATGCCATAACGCGGTGGGGTTGCTGGCGTAGCCGCCCAGGTTGATCATGCCGAACGTGTATTTGTTGCCGGGCCAATTGGTCAACACGGCGGTCGCGGCGGTGGTGGGGTCGATGACGAGGTTGCCGTTGGCGTCGTAACACTGCAAGTTGTTGAGCCGGTTGCTGTTGACGTCCAGGTAGACGCCGGTTGGCGTTCCGCCGGGGGGAATCCCGGTGGTCTGTTCCGGCAGGAACTTCGGGTCGATGTCCCTGGGATCGAAGAGCTCGACGGTGTAGGGGGAGTACATGCCCGGCATCGAGGCCGGCTCGAACAAGACGGCCACGTCGTAATTGCAGAACACGCCGGGACCGAAGCTGCTGGGAAGCTGCGTCATATCGCGGTAGCGATGGATGCGCTCGACGAACAGCTTGATCAGTTCGCTGCCGCCGAGGCCCTGCCCGCCGCCGCACGACGAACAGCCGCCGGCCGGCGAGCCGGGCCAGTAGTCGAGCGCCCGGTGATGATAGTTGAACGTCGTCAGCGGAATGAACGAGGAACTGATGGATTGAAAATCGCGGAAGATCTCGTGGCTATCGAGGTTGTGGACGTCGCCGCAGGCGGTCAAGGCCGGCGACGGGCCGTTTCCGCACAGGCACGGGACGGGCTCGGGCCAGTCGATGAGGTTCAGGCACTGCACGGCCGGATTGTTGCGCAGGAGGGTCTGGCAGGTGGCGAAAGGGATGAGCGTCTGGGCGGGCGACTGGGAAGCCAGGGCGAGAAAGATGAGGATCGCCAAAGACGACGAAAGGCGTGGGCGTGACATAGTTAAAGGAGCAAGTTAAAAGGAGAAAGGAGAAACGGAAGTAGGAGAAAGGAGCAAGTTAAAAGGAGAAAGTGGGGAAAAGTCAGGAGTACGAGGAAGGGCATCCACAGATTGGTCAGTTGTCGGTTTTTAGTTGCTTGTTGTCAGTGGCAAGGAAAACGGGAAAGGGCAGAATACGAAGGCGATAGGCGTTAGGCGTTGGGTGCTGGGCGTTGGGCGTTGGGCGTTATAGGCGGCGTTGAAGTCAGGAAAAAAGTGAGCCACGGATGGAACACGGATCAACACGGATGGGCATGTAAATACGAGAGAGTCATTTTTGCTGGTATTCGTGCGATTCGTGTGATTCGTGGATCTTCCGCGGAACGCCAGGGACGGAGTTCCCTACAGAGCTCTGTTCCGGCTCATAGAACTTAAAACTTGCAACTGTCAACTCTCTTCGGGCGGTGCGACGTTGACGATAAAACGGGCCTGACCCGACGCCAGCGGCGAAGCGGCCAGAATGTGGATGTTGGCGATCGTGCCGGGCGTGGCCAGGAACTTCGCCTCGGCCATGCCCTGAGCGTCCGCTTGCACGGTGATGCTCGTCAGTTGATTCTCGAACGCGCCGGCGTCGAACGATGTGAATGTGACCGGGGCGCCCGGCGCGGTGACCACGCGCAAGGTGGCCGTGTCGCCCCGCACCACGTTGTGCCGGCGCGCGTCGGCCGGCCGAAGCCGCGGGACGCCAGGGGCGGGCTGCGCCGCTTGAAATACGCGCGCCGGCTCGACGATTTCGAGGTACGCGGCGGGATCCGCCTTGAAGGCTTTCGGGTCGAACTTCTTTGGGCGAACGAGGACGGAGACGCGTTCGGGGTGGGTTTCGTCCCGCAACGCTTCCGCGACCGACTCAACCTGCGGGTTGGCGTCGGCATCGATGCGCGGCAATTCGCCGTAATCGAGCTTCTTGTGGAGTTCCGCGAGGGCTTCCTCGTCCATTTCGCGGGGCGCGATGGGGGCCACGTCCGAGGCGAGGCGCCGGACGCCGCCGACCATGATGTAGCCTTCCTCGTCAGGCTCCGTCGTATTGTCGGCGTCTTGCGGGGCCTTGACTTCGAGTGCCTCGTCGGGACCGCCGCCGCGCATAAGCCAAAAGATGCCGGCGATCAGAAGAAGTGACAGGGCCGCGAGGCCCACACGCAACCAGAGTTTTCGAGCCGCGTCGCCCGGGCCTTGCTTGCGCCGCGGGTTGGTATTGCCCGGGCCTTGCTTGCCCTGCGGGTTGGTGTCCATCGGCTACCTCCTGCTTGCCGGTGGCCGCTCTTGCTTGAATAAGACGAGCGGCCGACCGTAACCACATCCGTTGTCACATCCCTACGACCGGCGAGCGCCTGAGGCCGCGCGCCGCTGGTAACAGGTTCGGAAGGGAATTGTACGCGAGGGCAAATCGTCTTGTCAACTATTTTTTCCAAGGGCGCGGCGAAGCGCCTGGGATCCCGCACAAGCGGCGGTCCACGAATTGCACGAATGACACGAACAGGTCTTCGTCGTCCGACATTCGTGCGATTCGTGTGATTCGTGGACCTGTATCGGCTCCGCCGAGCGTGTCGGAAAGCCGAACGATCCGCGAATGGGACGGTCACGACATCGTGATCCGCAGCACTTCGTCGATGGTCGTCGTGCCGTCGAGAATCTTGGCGATACCGTCGGCGCGCAAGAGGCGCATGCCGCGGGCGACGGCCGCGGCGCGGATCTGCGAGGCGTTGGCGTGGGCCTGAATCTCGGCCCGGATCGCGTCGTCGGCCACCAACAGCTCGAAAATGCCGAGCCGGCCGGAAAAGCCCGTCTGCCGACAGGCGGCGCAGCCCACGCCGCGGCGGACAGGACGAAGTGGGTGGGGGGTGAGGGGTGAGTCGGTGAGGGGTGAGTGGTGCGGAGCGAGCGGCGAGGGGCGAGTGGTTGCGGCCGCACCGTAGTCCTCACGCTCCGCGTGAGGTACTCCATCACGCGGAGCGTGATGACTACGGTGCGAAAGACCCAGGCGCGACAACTCCTCGTCGGTGGCGTTGAATTCGATCGCGCACGCGGGGCAAATCTTGCGGACCAAACGCTGCGCCAAAACGGCCACCAGAGAGCTGGCCAAGAGGTACGATTCAATCCCCAAATCCAAGAGGCGCGTGACGGCGCTGGCGGCGTCGTTGGTGTGTAAGGTCGAGAAGACCATGTGACCGGTCAAGGCCGATTGGATCGCCATCACGGCGGTCTCCTGGTCCCGGATCTCGCCCACCATGATCACGTCGGGATCCTGCCGCAACACGCTGCGCAGCCCGGCCGCGAACGTCATTCCCTTCTTCTCGCTGACCTGCGTCTGACTCACGCCGTCCAACTGGTATTCGATGGGATCCTCCAAGGTCACCACGTTGTGCCGCTTGGCGTCGATCTCCTGGAGCACGGAGTAGAGCGTGGTGCTCTTGCCGCTGCCGGTGGGGCCGGTGACCAGGATCAGGCCGTGCTCCAGGTTGGCCAGGTCGCGAAAGCGGGCGAACGTCGCCCGGTCCATGCCCAGCGACTCCAAGGAGTGCAGGCGCGTCGTCTTGTCGAGAAGCCGGATCACGACGCGCTCACCGAAGCTTGTGGGCAGCGAGGCGATCCGCAGATCGACCATTCGATCGCCGACTTGCACGGTCGAGCGGCCGTCCTGCGGGAGCCGCTTCTCGGCGATGTTCATCCGCCCCAGCACCTTGATGCGGCTGACGACTTCGTCTTGCAGCGTTTTGGCGACGTCGAAGGCGTCGGAGAGGACGCCGTCGATGCGCATGCGCACCACCAGCCGGTCCTCGTAGGGCTGGACGTGAACGTCGGACGCGCGGCTTTTGACGGCCTCGAAGATCATCAGGTTCACCAGCTTGATCACCGGGGCGCGGCCGGCCACGTCCAAAAGGTCCTCGCGGCCCTCCAGTTCGCTGACCTCGGCCAGCACTTGGCGCTGGTCGAGGGTGTCGATCAGGGCCTGGGCTTGGCCTTCGCGCTCCTGGTAGGCGCGGTTGATCGCGGCGCGGATCTGCACGGCGGGCGCGAAGCGCGGGTCGATGGGGCGGTCGAGGAATCGTCCGACGACGTCCAACCGCGGCCAGGCGTCGAGGGTGGCGAGGGCGACGGTGATCGGAGATTGCGGATTGTGGATTGCGGATTGCGGATTGCCGCCGGCGCGGTGGTCGGCGATTACCAGGCCGATCAGGGAGTGCTGGCGGGCAAAGTCGATCGGAATACGCTCGACGAATATGACGGAAGGCGCGTGACGTGTCAGGTCGTCGTCGTAGGGGATGCCGAGCACTTCGGCCGCGGCGCGGGCCTGAAGTTCGGGGGGCGCGCCGGCGGCAGTGGCCCCGTCGATTGGCGATCGCGAGCGGCCGTCCGCGCCGATCGGGTCCGCGGTGGGAAGGTTTGGATCGAGGGCGCGCAGGGCGCAGCCCCAGCGCTGGGAAATGGTCAGGGGCGTCTCGTCGCGGGTGTGCATGGTTGATGGAGCGGGCATGGTTACTTCATCAGGATCGGCTCGCTGCGGGGCAGGTCGCCGGGCATCTCCGCATGACCCTCGTCGGACGTCGATAAAAACTTCAAATCGTGGAACTTGTCGTCGCGCAAGATGATCGGCCGCAAGAATACGAACATCGACGTGCTCTGCTTGCTCTTGCTGCGATTCGTGAACAGGTACTTCAAGACCGGAATGTTCTCCATATGCACCGGTCCATTGATGCTCTTGGAGTCGTTCTGGCGATTCAGCCCGCCGACGATGATCGTGTGGCCGTCGGGGACCACCACCTTGCTGTCCACCTCGTCCGTCTGCCGCGGCGGCGGCACGCCGTTGGCGCCGGCGCCGGTGAAGCTGTTGAGCGTCACCGTGTATTCCAGTTGCACATGGTCTCCCTCGCCGATGTGTGGCGTGACGGTGATCGTCGTGCCCGCCTTGGCGAAGCCGGCGAAACTGGTCGTGGCCACCGTCTGCGAGGCGTTCACGCTCGTGAAGGGAACCTCCGACACGCTCGTCAGAACGCCCGTCGCGTTGTCGTTCACCAGGATGCGCGGCGCCGAGAGCACCTTTGCGCGAGAGTGGCTGGCCAGCGATCGCAGTACGATGTCGGCGGCGTTGGGATCGACCAAGGCCCCGTTGAACCCGACGCCGGGCAGGAGCGACAAGGCGCCCGAGACCGGATCGACCGTGCTGAGACCCTGCGAGGTGAACGCCAACAGGCCCTTGTGCTGGGGCGAAAGCTCGATGCCGACGGTGAAGCTGTCGCTGGTGTCGATGGTCACGACCTTGGCCTCGATCAAGACCTGCGGGCGGCGCCGGTCGAGCGAGACGATCAACTCGGCGTAGACGTCCTGCACGGCGGGCTCGGCCAT
This sequence comes from Pirellulales bacterium, assembly GCA_035531595.1. Taxonomy (GTDB): domain Bacteria; phylum Planctomycetota; class Planctomycetia; order Pirellulales; family JAICIG01; genus DATKSN01. Next base: position 6,476 of record DATKSN010000032.1, read on the forward strand.
GACGATGATCGAGTTGGTGTTCGTGTCGGCCGTGACGCGCGCGTCGCTGGTTTCGACGCTGAGCGATTGGGCGCGCGCCGCCCCCTGGCGCGCGCCGCGGCCTGGGTTGGCGCCCTGCGCGGCGCGAGGACCGGCCTGATTCGGGGCGTTCTGACCACCGCCCATGCCTCCCGCCATACCGCCCATGCCGCCTCCCATACCGCCCATGCCCCCCGCCATACCGCCCATGCCTCCCGCCATACCGCCCATGCCTCCCGCCGGTGCCGTCGGGCCCGCGCCCGCGGCAGGCCCTCCGCCAGTTTTGTTGGCGGCCCCATTGGCGCCTGGCGCGTTGGCGGCTTGGGGGTCGGACTTTCCGTCCATGGCGCGGATCGTTTCAAGCACGTCCGCGGCGTTGACGTTCTTGAGCTTGTAGAAGCGGACGAAGCTCCGCCCTTTGGCGCTGGGAGCGTCGAGGCGCCGTTGGATGGCGGCGATGCGAGCGTGGATGGCGTCCGTGGTGCTGACGATCAGGAGGTTGCCGTCTTCGTCGACCGATGATCGAAAAAGGCGCTTGGCGTCGATGGGGTCGATCAAGTCCTTGACGAGACGCTCGAGCCGCTGGGCCGAGGCGAAGCGCAGCTCGTAGACGTGAGTGGAAAGGCCCAAGGGGACGTCGAACGATTCGACCAGATCGAGCACCTCGGCGACCTGCTCGCGCGTGCCGATGACCATCAACATGTTGGTGCGCGCGTCGAAGGCGACCTCGGCGGCCGTGGACGTCCCGGCCGTGTTGCCGCGCGCTTTGGCGCGGGCGGTCAAGAGGGCGGAGAGTTGCTGCGAGAAGGCCGATGCTTCGACGTTCTTGACGGCGACGAGTTCGAACACGACGTCGGGCTTGGGCTCGTCCATCAGGCGGACCAGCTTTGCGATCTTGAGCACGTTGGCGGCGTAATCGGTGACGATCAGGACGCTGGGATCCTTGATGGCGACGCTGTTGGCTCCGGGCTGGGTGAGGAAGGGCTTGATGACGGTGTCGACCTGCGTGGGGTCGGCGTGTTTGAGGAGGAAAGCCTGAGTGACGGCGGTGGCCGCCCCGTATTTGTCGATGGCGGCCTGGGCGTCTTTTTCGTTCCGCGCGATGAGCGGGAGCTTGGCGGTCGTGACGATCCGTTTCCAGCCTTCCACCTCGGCGTCTTCCAGGGCCATGCCCTTCATTTTCAGGGCGCTTTCCAGCAGCCCCAACAGGGAGCTGACGGGGATTTCGCCGGGGCCCTTGATGCTGACCTTCTTGTTGGCGATTTGTTCGTCGTAGAGGATCTTCACGGCCAGGCGTTGGCTGACGTAATCGACGAGCACCTTGACCTCGACTTCGGCCGGGAAGTTGAGCCGAACCGTGCCATCGCGAGGCGGGTCTTGCGGCGGCCCCTGAGCCTCTTGCGCCGGTGCCGGCAAAGCGACAAGCAATGCAAGGAGCATCGCGGCGCCATAGTAGCGGGCCGGAAGCCCACACCACAAGGGGCAGCGGGCTGGAAGCCCACACCACAAGGCGGGCAGGCGCGGCATCGGGGGGCGGAGCTGCCAAGCGATGATCGAGACGCGTTTCATACGTGACACTCGGTTGGCAGGCGCGCCGGAGGCCATGGCGAGTGAACCAAGGCGCGTCGGCCGCCTAGAGCAGCGAGGAAATGTAAGGTAGGTAGAAGAGGCGGCGACAGATACCAGAGCAATCAGGCGGCGTCAAGCCGAGTCGGTGGGTCCACGAATCACACGAATCACACGAATACGAAGGCATGGGGGCGGGGAAGCCAGGAGTAGGAAGTACGAGAAAGGAGAAAGGAGAAAGGGGAACGGAGGCAGCGGGCAGTAGGCGGTGGGCACGGTCACGAACCGCCCAACGCCTAACGCCTATCGCCTATCGCCTTCCTATCGGGCTGATCCGTGGATCCCGCGTGAAGCGGCGAATTCCGCCGCGGATCGCGTGAAATTCGGGCTTGACGGACGCGGCGCGATCGCCTATATGTCGCCGCCGATTCTACCTTTCGACTTCCTCATCTCGTGGTCAGCGACATGGCCATTTATGCATACCAGGCCGTCGATGCGGCGTGCGCGGTCGTGCGCGGCACCGTCGCCGCCGATGGTCCGCGACAAGCGCGCGATCAATTGCGCCGGCGCGGACTCGCCGTGCAGTCGATGCGCGAGGCCGCCGCCCGCCAGGGCGCCCGTTGGAAGGCGCCTTGGTCGCGACGTTACGGAAGCAAAGTTACCGCGACCGTCCGCGAACTGGCGACGCTCTTGGGCGTGGGTATCCCGCTGACCGATGCCATCGACACCTTGGCGCGCCAAGAGCGCGGCGGCTTCCGCACCGCGTTGTTGCTGCTGCGCGACCGGGTCTCCGCCGGGGTCGGCCTGGCGGAAGCCATGGCCGAGCAAGGCGACGTGTTCGACCCGCTCTCGGTACGCATGGTCGAAATCGGCGAAAACTCCGGCACGCTCGAAGCCGTGCTGGAACAGTTGGCTGGTTTCAAGGAGCGGGCCGGCGAGCTCAAGGACCGCGTGCTCAGCGCGCTGTTGTACCCGGCCATCGTGCTGGCCGTGAGCCTGGCCGTGACGATTTTCCTGATGGTGGTCGTGGTGCCGATGCTTTTGAGCAACCTGCTGGAGGCGGGCCGCACGCTCCCCTGGCCCACGCGGCTGCTGAAAGGGACCAGCGACTTGCTCGTCGAGCGCGGCTGGCTGCCGCTCTCGGTGCTGGCCCTGGCCGTGGTCGCGACCGCCGTGGCCGTGCGCACACGATCGGGCCGCCGCGCTTGGCACCGGCTGCTGCTGAAAATTCCACTCATCGGCCCGATGGCGAGGAAACAGACGATCGCCCGGATGGCATTGGTGTTGGCGACGCTTATCCGTAGCGGCATCGTGTACCTGAAGGCGGTCGAGATCGTGGTGCGATCCACGTCCAACGTGATCTTCCGCGAGGCGCTGGAGCAGAGCGGCCGGGAGGTGGGCGCCGGGCAGGACATCAGCCGGGCGCTGGAACGCACGGGAGTTTTCCCGCCCCTCGTCGTCCATATCTTCTCCGTGGGTCAGCATTCGGGGCGTCTGGAAGAGATGCTCGAACGGCTGGCGAGGGACTACGACCGGCAGGTGGCGAGCAGTTCGGCGCGGTTGGCCTCGGCCTTGGAGCCGCTCTTGATCCTGACACTCGCTCTTTTCGTGGGTTTCATTTTGTTCGCTACCCTGTTACCCATTTTGGAGGCTGGCAATGTGTTGTAACTGTCAGGCCGGAAAGCCTAACCGACGGCAGGGGTTCACGTTGGTCGAGTTGATGGTGGTGATCGTGCTGATCGGACTTCTGGCTGGGGCGGTGTCGCTGGGCGTGCGCGGATACCTGATCACCGGCAAACAGAATATCGCCAAGATGGAAGTCGCGAAAATCGGCCAGGCGCTGGAGACGTTCTATACCGCCAACGACCGGTTTCCCGCTAACGACGAGGGGCTGGAATCGCTGGTGCGCCCCAGCGAGAAGTTCCCCGACGGCGTGTTGAACAAAATGCCTCGCGATCCCTGGGGGCATCCTTACCAGTACAACCAGCCCGGCCGGAGCGGACCTTACGAGGTCGTCTCCTACGGAGCCGACGGGCGCGAGGGGGGTGAAGGCGCCGACGCCGACATCACCAGCGCGGATTTGGACCATGCGAAACGGTGACGGAACCGGTGAGAGGCTATCCGAAAACTAGGGAAAGCGGTCGCGCACTGTCGTGGGACGGCCTTCCCAGGCCGTCCGTAGCGGAAGACGGCCTGGGAAGGCCGTCCCACGGGGAGTTTTCGGATAGCCTCTGAGAGGATTTTGGATTTTGGATCGCCGATTTTGGATCCAGTTGATTTGGCGGGTGGTGCCCGACTTACGGGACGGTCGCCGGCGCGCCTTCACGCTCATCGAGCTGTCGGTCGTGCTCGCGCTCATGGGGCTGGTTCTGGCCGTCGCGACCGTGAGCTTCAAGGAACCGTACCGAAGGGCACAAAGCCAGTATGCGCTGGAACAGGTCATGCAGGCCGATCGCCGGCTGCGAGACCACGCACGGCGGTTCGGCCGCGCGGCCGATCTGACGATCGACCTCGAACGTGGAGTGATTCATGCAACCGAACAGGCCGCCGAGCGCCGAGCGGGCAAGGAGCAACTCGCGCTACGATTCGCAAGTGCGGTCGACCGCGTCCTGCTCGGCCGGCGGCACATCGCGTACGGCCGGGCCAACGTCCATTTTTCCGGCAGCGGGCGGAGTAAGACGTACGCCTTGCGGCTTCGCGGCGCTGATGGGGTCGGTCGGTGGCTCCTCTTCGCGGGCGAAAGCGGGCAGGTCACGGTGAGCGAACATGAGAAGGAAATCGACGATATCTTCCGGATCTTGCACCCGAAGGGGACTGACGCTGATTGAAGTGGCCGCCGGGGTGCTGATCTTGTCGACGCTGCTGGTGGCGACCTTAATCGCCTTCCAGCGGCACGCGCGGCAAACGCGCCATGCGCAGAGGGTCCTTGAAGCCGTGGCCGCCGCTGACAACCTGTTGGGCACCTGGTTTTCCGGCGCCGAGGCCGTCCCGCGCGACGCGGGCGGCCTCGTTGCCGACGACGAGTCGTTTTCGTGGCGGACCAGGCCGGCGCACGCCGCCGCGCCCGAGTTGCCGGGCATTGAGGTCGTGCGACTTGAAATCAACGAAGAATCGGCGGCCGACGATCTCAAGCCGCTGGTGGCGGTGGACGTCGTCGTGGGCAGCGCCACGGGGAGCGACGACGATGCCGCGAATTGAAGATCGATCAAGGTTACGGCCCGAATTCCGGCGAATGCGGCTACGACCCGAATTCCGGCGAATCCAGGTGCGACGCGGGCTCACCGCCATCGAGTTGTTGGTCGCTTCGGCACTTGCGGGCCTGCTGAGCGTGGCCGTACTGGGAGTGCTGGGGTCGCTGTCGGCACAGCGCCGCGAGTTGCTGGCGCGACAAACCCTGGAACCGTGGCAGCAGCAGCTCGTCGAACGGCTGCGTTGGGAATTCGCCAACGCGCGATCGTTCCAGTGCCACGGCAAGGAGCTGACGCTGGTCGGGTTTGGCGGCCGTGATTTCAACGACGATACGCCGACCCAACGACCAACCCGGATCGCCTATCGCGTGGAAGCGCTGGGAGATCGCGCCTGGTTGGTGCGTGAAGAAACCCATCTCGACGACCGGGCCTTGCACAACGCCCGGCGCGCGTTGGTATGCGCGGACATCGATCGGCTCGACGTGCAGTCGCTTGACTCGGCACAAGCACCGGCGGGCACGGTGCCGACGCGGTTCCGCATCCGATTCTACGGCAAGGGAGGCCAACAGCCTCTGCTCGACCAAGCGATTCAATTGTACTGAGAAAGGGCGGGAAGAAGGAGAAAGGAAGAAGGAGAAAGGAGAAAGGAGAAAGGAGTCAGAAGTCAGGAGTCAGGAGCGAAAAAGCTTTTCCGCCGCCGGGCCGCTGAGCGGCCGAGACTGCGTTCCGCACGCAGAGCGTGGGAACGAGGATGAAACGAGGATGAACCGTACGATGCATGATTGTAACGAAATTACGCCTTCCACCGACCCCGGGCGGCTTCGCGCGCGCCCGCGTGGCGGACGCTTCGCGGCGCGGCGCCGCGGCTACGTGCTGCTGATGGCGCTGGGGACGGTCGCCCTGGCGGGATTCCTGCTGGCGGGCGTCGCGCGGCACAGCCTCTTGGCGGCCCTCACCGCCCTGGACGCGCGAGAGGATCTGCAGCGTCGTTGGGGCGCCGTCAGTTGCCGGCACGCTTTCCTCGATCAGGCCGAAACGATCCTCGCGTCGCTGGAGCCCGACGGCCCGAACCGCGGCGTTTCAAACGCATGCGTCGCCTTGCGCGTCCGCCTCGCGCTGGGCGGCCAAACCTTCGACCTGCGGTTGGCGGATGAGAACGCCAAAGTCAACCTGAATACGGTCCTCGCCTGCCGCGGCAAAGAACAACTGCTGCGCGTGTGCCGCGATCTCCCGGCGCCGGCCGGCGCGCTACGGGCCGAGCTCGGCGGCGCGCTCACGGACGCCGGGCGAGACGGACGCCGGGCTCTCGAAAGCTGGGGGCAGGTGTTCGCGCTCGCCGGGAAGAATGGCGACGCCATCGCTCCGGCGATGGTCGCCGAGGCCACCCTCGGTGTAACGTGTTGGGGTGATGGTCGGCTCAACATCCGCATCGCTACCGACGATCGAGTCAACGCTGTCGCCAGGCTGGTGGCGAGCGCCAACGCGGCCCGGGAACTGGTCAACACGCGCCGGCGGCACCCCGCTTGGAAACTCGCCGACTGGCTGCGCAGCCTGACGCTTGGACCCCGCGAGCGGGAACGCTTCGCACGCCTGTTCACGGAGCAGACCGGATGTCACTCGCTCTGGCTGCATGTAACGGCGGGCGAATCGTCGTGGCACGAGTTCGTCATTGCTGAAACGTCGACCCGGGGAGAACGACGCTTGTCGACGTTTGTTTGGTAATTCGGGAGTCATTGGTCACGATGTAGAAACCAAGGTGAAACTCCAGGTGGCAAGAGGGGGCAACCCCTTCTAACCTCTAATCGTTCACATGAACATTCGACGGACACGGCAGACCTTGATCGGCACAGGCGTCGCCTGCATGGCGGCGGCCGCGATGGTCGCCGCGTGGGGCCTTGGCTGGCCGTGCGAGGTGGCGGAGGCACAGCCGCGCCGGCCTCGGACGAAGGTATCCGTGCAAGGCGGCGCCGCGGAGCAGCGCGACGTGCCATCGCTCGATGAGTTCGTGGATCTTTGGGGGCGGCCTTTGCGGCGACCATCGGCCGATCTTCCCGGCGGTGCGAGCGGCGCAAACGGCGCCGGCACGGCCGCTACGAGTGCGTTGCCGCTCAACGTCAACCTGGTCGGCACGATCGTCGAAACCGGCCACTCGCGCGCCGTGTTTTCGACGCCCAATGGCGCCATTGAATTGAAGGGAGTCGGTGAGATCGTCGGTGGCTTGCCGGGCGGGCCGGAAGTCGTCGAAATTGAAGCCAAGCATGTGGTGCTGCGGTTTCAAGGCCGGCTCACGACCCTCCGGCTCAAAGGAGGCGACGAAAGCTGATGTCGCCCATGCACTGGACCATTTTCCCCGCCGACGAACGGTGGCGCCTCGCGCGGAGTTCGGCTGAAGGACCGGTTTTTTTCGATGTCGAGACGCTAACCGACGGTGGGCAAGGCGCGCCCGACGCCATGGGCGCCGACGGGTTGGCGGAGGGCGGCGTCGTCGAGCGAGTAGTCCAAGTGCTCCGGCAAGAAGGATATGCCGACGAAGGCGTTGTCTTGGCGCTGCCGTCGCGGTGCTGCATGGCCGTGACGATCGCGAACAGCGACGAATCGGCTGCCCGCGATCCGCAAGCATTGGCCTTCGCATTGGAGCAGCAGCTTCCGCTTGCGGCCGAAGAATTCGTGGCCGCGTCCATCGACGGCGATGCGGGGCGGCTTGGCTTGGCGATCGCAATCGAACCCGTTCGCGAGTGGATCGACGCGCTGGAAACGGCGGGCGTGGTCGTCCAATCGGTCGCGCCGGCGGCCCTGTTGGCCGTCCAAGAGCTTGGGAAGCGCGACGAGCGGCAATCGCCGCGGGTTGCACCCCGAATTCTTGCGAATCCGGATACGGACGGGGTGCTTGCGAATCCGACTACGGCGCGAATTCTTGCGAATTCGGCTACGAATGTCGTGGCTTGGCAGGATGGGGCGTACTTGGAGTGTTTCGTTTTGACCAACGGCAAACCCCGTGCGTGGCACCACCTGCCGGCCGAGCGCGCCGCGCTGGCGCAATATCTCGGCATCGGCGCATTGACCAATGTCGCGGCGTCGGGAAGCGGAATGACGTCCGCCGCGCTGTATGTGACGGCGTGCAACCTGGCGCCGCATTTGCTCGAGACGATTGCGCGACTTCCCGGCGTCGTCCAGGAGTCGATCGGCGACAAGCCGCTGCACGCTTTGGCCGCGACCGCCGCGGCCAGGGTGTTGGAGGGAACCATGGCGCCTTGGGCCGAGTTCCGGATCGGCGCGCTCGCCAACGCCGATCCGTTTCGGGCGGTCGCGCGGCCGTTGCGATTTGCCGCGCTCGCGATCATCGTTTGCCTGGCGGTCGTCGCAGGCACAATGTTCTTCCGCGCCCACGGATACCGCGCGTTGGCCGCACGCTGCCACGAGCAACAAGCCGAGGTCTTTCGCCGCGCGCTTCCGGGACAAACGGTGCCGGCGGGTATCGTTTCGCGTCTGGAAAGCGAGTACGGCAAATTGGCCGCCTCGAAGTCGGCTCCGATCGCCGGGACATCCGGATCGGCGTTGGTTCTGTTGCACCGTCTTTTGGCGGGCTTGCCCCAGGACGTCCACTACAGGCTGCTCGAAATCCGCCTGCAGGACGGGCGCATCGAGCTCGACGGCGAAGTCGCGACACACGGCCACGCCGACCGCATCGCGGCGGCCCTGCGCGGCCAAGAACTGCAGGTCGACGTGCCGCGCTCGCAACAATTGCCCAACCAGACCGTGGGTGTGCGTCTTTCCGCGTCGCTCGCCCCACTCGTCACAACCCAACCGGTCCGTGTACGATGAATGCCGCAAATCCGCAGCGACCATGGCTTTTCGCGGTGATCGCCGCGACGATGATCGTATTGTCCGTATTTGCCGTTCTGGAGCTTCGTTCGGCGCGCGCCGCCGCGTTGGCGGCCATTCGCAGCCATGCCGAGTGCGAGGAGCTGGCCGGCGAGATTGCCAAACTGGGCGCCAAACCGTCGCATGTCACGCTGCAAACGCAGTCCAGCACCGATGTGGCGGGTCGAATCGAGGCCGCCGCCCAGTTTGCACAGCTTCCGATGAACAGCCTCGTCCGTATCGATCCCCAGCCGGCGCGCCGGCTGGGCGACTCGGTTTACAAGGAACAGGCCACTCATGTGGAGTTGCGAGAGGTCACACTGAAGCAGTTGATCGAGTTTCTGCACCACCTGCACGGATCCAAGGCGCCGCCCGGCCCGGGCGGCGGCACGTCGTTTCGCGCCAAGTCGCTGTATCTTACCGCTCCTGCTCAAACAACAATCGCTGGCGCCGGCACGGAGACGTGGCGCGTTGAATTGACATTGACGTATTTGATTTTTGCCCCGAAAAATGCTCCCGCGCGAAAATAGGACAAGATACTCGGCGCATGCGACGACATTCCGCCACGTCGGTGATCGTCCTGGTCGCGTTGGCTTCGGCTGGCTGCGCGCCGCTGGTTCGTAAGGGGCGATTGGACTATCGGACGGTGAAGGCGGACCCGAACCACGACACTGACCGCGCCAAGTTGGAGAACCAGCGGGCAATCAAGTTCATCGAGAAGGGGAAGACCGAACGGGCCGAGGCGGCTCTGCAACAGGCGCTGATCGCCGACGTCGGCTACGGCCCCGCGCACAATAATCTGGGCAAGCTCTATTACACCCAAGGAAATCTCTACTTGTCGGCCTGGGAATTCGAGTACGCCGGCCGCCTGATGCCGCGACGGCCCGAGTGCCAGAATAACCTGGGTTTGGTTTACGAATCGGCTGGCAAGCTCGATGAGGCGATCAATTGCTACGCGCTGGCCCACGAGACGGATCCCAAGAACGCCGCCTTCATGGGCAACCTGGCCCGCGCCAAGTTCCGCCGCGGTGACAACGATCCGGAACTGGCCGATTTGCTCAACGATTTGCAGTTTTTCGACTCGCGGCCCGATTGGGTGCGCTGGGCCGGCGAACAATTGGCGCTTGGCCGCATTGGCGTCAAGGCGGCACCCGCTTCGGGCGAGCCGCTTCCCAAGGCGTCACTTCCGCGGCTGATCGGGCCCCAATCTCCCCAGACCGAAGAGCTGCCGCCCCCGGCGGAAGATCTTCCGGCAGCCCACGAGCCATTCGACGTTAAGCGTTAGGCGTTGGGCGGTTCGTGGCCGCGCCTCCTGCCCGCTTTTCTCCTTTCCACTTTCTCCTTTCTCCCCCATTTCAACCCCCTTGTCCGCCGAACTGCACAGGCGTATTATTTGTCATGGGGCCGGAGTTCTCGTCGTTCTACACTGGCCCGGATTATTCTCATTGTCAAACACCAACCCGCAGCGCAAGCAACGTCCAACATTGAACTTACCACTTACCTTGCACCTTGCTCCCTTGATCATTTTCAAACCACCCCAAACCGGCTCCCAACCGTACACGTACGTAAAAGCGCGCATCCCGTGTTGCGCAACAAGATGCGCGCATTTGAGAGGCTATCCGAAAAGTAGGAAAAGCGGTCGCGCACTGTCGTGGGACGGCCTTCCCAGGCCGTCCGTAGCGGAAGACGGCCTGGGAAGGCCGTCCCACGGGGAGTTTTCGGATAGCCTCTGAAATTCCGATGTGTACGGTTGCTCGGTACTGGCCAACCGTATTTGGGCGCTGGCACATTTTGACGGGTTGCGCGAAATTGTAGCGACCAACCGTACAGACACCAACCGTACAGACGCGCATACTTGAACAGTAGATGGACCTTCACCGTGCCGCGCGCGCGAATATGCGCGTTCGTCGCCGCGCCGAGCGCGGGCACCGCCCATTCCGCCGGTGGACGCGTCGCACCAAAGATGGGCGTCGGCACGCGTCTCGCCGACGCGGTCGCGGTAATAGCCGCGCCACTTCGCGAAAAAAAACGATTCCGAAACCCCTCCCCAAGAGATCCAAAGGATCGTGGGGTCAGGCGAAGGGAGTGGAGGCAATTGGATGCCGCTTACGCGGCTCGCTCAGACGTCATGGGGTATTCGGAAGTCGTTTTTTTTCGCTTCGTTGCGGTTTCGTTTTTGGCACGTTCGTTGCTGCGCAACGAGCGTGCTTCATGGTCCCGTAGCTGGCTTCGCAAGAAGTCAGGCCGTGGACGCGAGTTACGCCAGAATTCTTGCGAATTCTGCTACAGCACAGTGCGCGAGTTCCTCCCCGGACCATGAATAATCCGGGATAGGCAACCGTTTTTGGCGACCGCCTCTTGCCCGCACGAACGTACAGCGGTAGAATGCAACTGGGTTCGAGGTCAGGTTGTCATTGGTCCGTGGTATCTATGACGATGACACTTCTTATTGCCGCTTCACGTCACGGCTGCGCAGGCGGGCGGCGGGGCCAGCCGCGGCGGCGGCGGGGCCATCACGACCCTCCGGCGTCCGCAACCGCGATCGGCCCGCAGCCGGGCCCATCGGCGGCCATTGCAGCGATTTCGCCGAAAAATACGAACCGAATGGGCCGCCATGGCGCGCGGCGGTCGCCAGTCCGCGCGCCCGGCATCGCGGGTGGGGCCGCCCACCGTCGAAATGATGCCGGGTTGCCACGCTGAGGTCGTGCCTAGTTTATGGGCAGAGCTGCTCAAACTGTAGGCAGCCCGCTGCCAAAGCGATGAGCGCGATGAGCCAAGAGGCAGGAACCGCCAAACGAAAAAGCCCTATGAAAATCCATAGAAAACAGAATTTCGCGTCAAGGATTTCTTCCGATTTGCCAGCCGTTTCAGCGGGCGCCGCGGGCGGTTTTGGTGCTCAGTTTCTAGGCAGCGCCGCGTAGGGGCGCGGGCTTGTGCCCCGTTTGTCGGAGTCCGCAGTCAAAGCACCTTAAGCGTGACGTGGTACATTACCCCCCACAAGTGTGCGGACGCTGCCGCCCTGGGAAGTGACGTCACCGCGATCGGGAGCTCGTGCCATAAGGCCAATGATACCAACTACTTGCGACGTGCAGCCTACTACCCCCCATTGGTGTGCGGACGCTGCCATTGGGCGCCGGTCATTGGCCCGTGCGTGCATCCACTGCGCAAGTCGAATAACTGAAACAGTTTGCGTAAGACTAAGGGCCACCCCCCACTGGTGTGCGGACGCTCCGGACGCTGAATTCCCCTCCTTCTATCAGCACGGCCCCGACATGCGATTTTTTTTCGTAGTCGTCACGTCACTTGGCGGCCAATGCCATCCGCTTTTGCTCGATTTGACTCAAAAGCGCCTTGAACGGCTGGGCGAATTTCTTGATTCCCTCGTCCATCAAGGTCGTTTCCAACTTGCCGACGTCGACGAGCCGGTCGATCTCGGCGAGCACGGCGGCGTCAGGAAGCTCGTCCACATGGCGGGTGATCGCGCGGCCGGCGTGCTCGACGGCGTCGTTGGTGGCCGGCGGATTGGTTTCGATGTCGCTGCCGGCAAAGGCCTCGACGTACTTGCCGGGTGGATCGCTCGGCTTCTTGGTTCCCGTGCTGGCGAAGATCATCTCCTGCGCCAGCGGCGTCTTCTTGTCGGCCCAGAACGCCCGGTTCTCCGCCCAAATCCGTTTGGCGTTGACGATACCCACCTGTCCCTGGGCGGCCGGCGAAAGTTGGGGAACCGCCTTCTCGGTGTAGACGTCGAGCCGCGACACGAAGATGCTGTAGACGCTCTTGAAATGCGCCAACCCCGCGGCGCGCCGCTGGGCCCCCTTCCAAATGCCGTCGCGCGCCAGCTGGTACTGCCGCGACGAGAAGATCAAGGTCACGTTCAAGGTGACGCCTGCCGCGGCCAGTTCTTCCAGCGCCGCAAGCCCGGCCGGAGTGGCGGGCACTTTGATCATGCGGTTCGTGTGGCCCGACGACCACTGTTTTCCCAGTTCGACGTAGCGCCGCACCCGCTCGGCATGGGGCGGACCGAGCTTGGGATCCTCCAGCAGCGGATCGAGTTCAAAGCTTACGTAGCCGTCGTCGCCCTGGGTCTGCTGCCACACCGGCTGGAACACCTGTTGCGCCTGCCGCACCAGCTTGTCCGTCATCTGCCAGGCGATTTGGCCGTTGTCGAGTCCCTGGCGGATGAAGCGGTCGAGATCGTCGTCAAAACGGCCGGTCTTGATCAGATCGGAGATGATGATCGGGTTTGAAGTGGCGCCGCTGGCGCCCAGCGCCCGGTTGCTGGCGACGAGGTCGGGGTCGATCGAATCGAGCCAGAGTTTCGTGCCGCTGGCGATCAGACTGCGTAGCGGAGAAGTCATGGTAAATTGTCTCCAATCGGGGAAGTTCGTATTCCGGCGGTTCCCGCAACATACCAAATCGCCGCCGCTTCGCCCACCCCACGCCATCTTTCTCACGAGCCAGGCAAGACCTATACTACCTTGCTTGCGCCGCGGGTTCGTGTGACATTCATTCAGCTCTAGCTTTCATTCAGCGCTCGACGGGGCAAGCCCCGTCGTGGCGAAACAAAACTGGCAACGATGACTCAAGCAGCGCGTTTTTTCTGCGTCGTGCCGGCCGCCGGGCGAAGCGTGCGGATGGGCCGTCCCAAGCTACTTCTGCCCTGGGGTGCGACGACGGTGATCGAGCAGGTACTCTCCGCCTGGCAATCCAGTCGTGTCACGCGGATCGCGGCCACCGTCCACCCCGACGACATCGGGCTGGCCGAGGTCTGCCGGAAGGCCGGGGTGGACGTCGTCGTGACCCGACCGCCGCCGGTCGATATGAGGGCCTCCGTGCTGCAGGGGCTCGACCACTTTGCCGCCGTGGATCATCCCACCCATCACGACGTCTGGCTGGTGGCGCCGGCCGACATGCCGCTCTTGACGGCGGCCGTGATCGACCAGGTGCTCGACGCCTGCTTAACCAGCCCTGGCGACATCATCGTTCCTTGCCGGCACGGCCGACGCGGGCATCCAATGGCGCTGCCCTGGCGCCTGGCCGAGGCCGCCCGGCGGCTTCCGGCCGACCAGGGATTGAATCAGCTCCTGGCCCAGCACCCGGTGCGGCTGATCGAATTGGGAGAGGAACTGTCGCTGGCCGACCTCGACACCCCGGAGGATTACGCGCGCCGGCCCGACGCCTCGGAGACAACTGGGGGACGTTCGTGACCCCCTGCTTCAGTCGCTTCGGTCTAGGGTGTTGAAAATTCAGGCTTGACTCAGGCTTTTCTTCCCGCAAGTTTCCTGTCTCGATAACCGGGTGGTAGCTGACCGGCATGCGCATGCCGTGACGGCACCTGTCTGTCGCGTTTCGCTCCGCGAAAGGGCGTTCTTTCGCGGAGCGAAAGGCGACGTTACAGGCAACCGACCCGCTCAACTATCGCTCGACGGGGCCAAGCCCCATCGGCCGTCCTGTCACTCGTGTCACAACCGGCATTGTCCCACGGATCACATGTCACTTTGTCACCCGGCCGGCCGACGACATATTACCCAGTCATCTCAAACAATATACTCGTATCCAATATCTCCAAACTACTCAGATTGCCCATCACTTTATATATTGCGTATCTGATCTACACGATTAGAATGGACCTTCCGACGCATACATCCTAGACAACCTATTGTACGAAAACGTAACCGCTTGAGTTGGAATGCGAAGTTGGGCCCGCTGGCCCAACGAAACTTGAAGCGTCTGAGCCGTCCCCTCAACTGAAGTCAAGGTGGCCGAAAATGGACATGCCCGTGGAAACGACCGTGCGAGACGTTTTTCTCTTGCCGTTCCGGCACCGCTGGAAGTGTTCGTTGTTTTTCGTGGTCGCCGTCGCCGCCTCGTGGGCCTGGACCACATTGGGTCCCAGGGATTTTCGCTCTGAATCGAAGCTTTTCATCCGGCTGGGCCGTGAAAACGTGGCGCTCGACCCGACGGTGACCTTCGGCCAATCTCCCGCCGTGGCGATTCCCCAATCGCGTGACAACGAAATCAACTCCGTGACCGAAATGCTGCTTAGCCGGGTGCTCGTCGAACAGGTGGTCGATGATCTGGGCGCGGCGGCGATCCTTGATCCGGATGACCATCCGATCGGCTCCGGCGGGGTGCTAACGGCCCCCGCTCGCCATGACGCGAGCGTGCCGGAAAGCGCCTTGTGGCGATGGGGGAGCCGTCTGGGGCTTCTGACGCCGTTGACGGGCCGCCAGCGCGCCATCGAACGGCTGCGGAAAATGGTCTGGGTCGAGGCCCCACGCAAGTCGGATGTGATTACGGTGGCCTGCGATAGCCCGAGCCCCGAACTCTCGAAAGCCATCGTCTCGAAGCTCGTCGAAGCCTACCTCGACCACCATGTGCGATTGAATCGGACTCCTGGAGCGCACGATTTCTTCGCCTTGCAAACCGACCGCTTGAGCCAGGGATTGAGCCGATCGGAACTGGCGATGCGCGACCTGAAAAACTCGACCGGCGTGAGCTCGGTGCCCACCCAGCGCGAGCACCTGATCGACCGGATTGCCCGCCTCGAAAACGAGCAACTGCAAGCGGCCGCCGAACTGGCCGCGGCCGCGGCCGAGGTGCGATTGCTGAATGAAATGTTGGCGAGCATGTCGCGCACCCAGATCCACGAGGAAACCTCGGGCGTGGGCAACGGGGCCGCCGACCGGATGCGAGACCAGTTGTACGCCCTGGAAGTAAAACAGCAGGAGTTGCACGCCAAGTTTACCGACGCGCACCCGGGAATCCGGCAGGTGCGCGAACAGATCGAAGCGGCCCGCGCGATTCTCGACCAGGAGGAGCGGACGCTGACCCACGTCAAAACCGGGCCCAGCAAGACCTACGAAGCGGTCCAGCTCGCGCTCGTGACGCGAGAGCCGGTATTGGTTTCGTTGCGAGCCAAAGCCGACGCGCTGGGCGGACAATTGACCGCCGAACGCACCCGCCTCGAACGGTTCAACGATCATGAATTGAAGCTCGCCAAGCTCGAGCGCACGATCGAGCTTGAAGACGCCAACTACCGCAAATACGCGGAAAACCTGGAGCAAGCGAACATCGACCAGGCGTTGGAACTGGAGCGGATCTCGAACATCAACATCGTCCAGCCGGCCACGTTCGAAGCCAAGCCGGTGCGGCCGCGGCCGCTGATCAACCTGGCGCTGGGCATCGCGGCGGGCTTGTTCGGCGCCTTGGCCCTGGCGCTGGCGGCCGACCGGGCCGACCACTCGTTCCGCACACCCGATGACATCGAGCGCCGGCTGGATTTGCCGGTGCTGGCCTCGATCCCACGCATGACGCCAAAGCAGTTCGTGACGAACGGAAAGCGATAGGACCATGTCGAGCACCGCGCCGGCCATCGCCGCCCAAAAAAACCTGGCCGCCCAAAAAAACCTGGCCGAACCAAACGACTTGGCCGCTCAAAACGACCACGCCGTGCAAGGCCGCCATCGGTCGGGGCGGTTGCCCCCGTCGGCGGACGACGAGCGTTTTACGGCCCTGTTGCGCGGGCTGCCGTGGCCCGGCGCCGGCGGCGCCGACTCGCTCAAGACCGTGGGCTTTACGAGTTGCCGCGGTGGCGAAGGCGTGAGCACGGTGGCGGCCCGGCTGGCCGTGAGAGCCGCGGAACTGGGCGGCCGAGGCGTGCTGCTGGTCGACGCCAATCTGCTGCGGCCGGCGGTCGAACGGCTGTTCGGCCTGGCACGGGAAGCGGGGCTTTCCGACGTGCTACTCGAAAACTGCGAGTTGTCGGCCGCGATCCGCACGACACATGTGGAGCGGCTACGGGTGCTTTCGGCCGGCCGACGGGCGGTCCACCCTGATGAAGTACACGATCCGGCGCGGATGGCCGAATTGGTCGCCACGCTCAAGGAGGATTTTGATCTAGTGGTCTTCGACCTGCCAGCGGCGGGCGAAATCGTATCCGCCGCCTGCCTCGCCGCCCTGTTGGACGGCGTGGTGTTGGTGGTCGAGGCCCAACAAACGTCTTGGGAGGCGGCCCAGCGTGTTACCCGGCAGCTCTCGCGCGCCAACGCGCGGCTGCTGGGGGCGGTTTTGAACGATCGGCTTTGACGGACAACGATGATGTTTGCCAGATTGAAAGAACCGGCCCGCCGAAGGGCTCGGCGCGCGCGAGGAGTATTTCGGCAAGACCTGCACGACGTCGCCCATTTGCGGCGGGTTCTCGAGCGCGAGCGGGCTCGCAGCGATCGCACGGGCGACCCGTTTTCGTTCTTGATCTTCACGCCTCGCGGCAAGGAATTTGAACTCGCCACCTGGCGCCGCCTGGCGAAGATCCTCAAGCGCCGGTTGCGATTGACCGACGACGCCGGTTGGCTCGACGGTGAGCGGATTGGCGTCGTGCTGCCGCATACGCCGGCTTCCGGCGCTTGGAAATTGGCCGATGACGTGTGTCTGGAATTTCCGCCGCGCACGCCGCCGCCGCTGTGTGAAGTTTACACCTATCCCACCGACTGGGTCGATGACGAACGGAACGACGAAACCGGCGACGATACGCGCCGAAGGGACGACGCCGCGCGGCAGGTTGACTCGCTCGGCGTGTTTTTCGAGCGGCCCATGCCGGCCTGGAAGCGCTGGCTCGACGTGGTGGGGTCCGGGGTGGGGCTGATCGCGTTGGCCCCGCTTTTTCTGCTGGTTGCGATCGCGATCAAGATCGGCTCGCCCGGCCCCGTTTTGTTCCGCCAGGATCGCAGCGGGCTGGGTGGCCGTCGGTTCAAGATGTACAAGTTTCGCTCGATGGTGGCCGGCGCCGAACGTCGCCAAAGCGAGCTACGGGCGCTCAACGAACAGGACGGCCCGGCGTTCAAGCTCACGGCCGATCCTCGCGTGACACGTTTGGGGCGGTTCTTGCGCGCGACGAGCATCGATGAGTTGCCGCAGCTTTGGAACGTGCTCCTGGGCGAAATGTCGCTGGTCGGGCCGCGGCCGTTGCCCTGCGCGGAATCCGACGCTTGTGAATCGTGGCAACAGCGCCGCATGGACGTGACCCCCGGACTGACCTGCATCTGGCAGGTGCGGGGCCGCTCGCGGGTTTCGTTCGCCGAATGGGTGCGCATGGACCTGGAATACGCGCGATCGGTGTCGCCGGCCACCGACATCAAGATTTTGTTTCAGACGGTGCCCGCCGTGCTCTTGCGCAAGGGGGCAAAGTGAGGGGGCTATCAGAAATCTCGTGAAAATCGACGACACTCTATCGTGGGACCGCCTTCCCAGGCCGTCCGTGGCACAAGACGGCCTGGGAAGGCCGTCCCACTGGGCCGCGCCGCGCCGCGGTTGGCCGGCCCGTCTTCGCGGCGCCATCGGCCCGACGGCGCGGCAAGGCGGTCTGGCCTTGGCCGACCAGTTCGTGGTCAGCGGCGCGAGCTTCCTGACCACCGTGTTGATCGGCCGCAACTGTACCGAGAACGAGTTGGCGTTGTACGCCTTGGCCGGCAGCGTGGTCGTGCTCGGGACGAGTTTGCAATTGGCGATCATTTCCGTTCCGTATTCGATCCACGGCGCGCGCCTGCCGGACGAAGACCGCGCGGGTTACGCCGGCAGCACGCTGGCGCACCAAGCGGTGTTGTCGGGCCTGTTGGCGGCCTGCCTGGGCGTGGCGGCCGGCGTGCTCGGCTGGACCGGCGGCGCGGCCGGATCGGCGGCCACCGCCGGGATCTTGGCGGTGGTGATCGCGCCCATGCTGCTCAAGGAATATGTGCGCCGCATCGAAATGGCGCACCTTCGCGTGGCCTCGGCCTGCCGGCTCGACGCCGCGACGGCCGCGCTGCAAATCGGCGGGCTGCTGTTCTTGGCCCAGCAGGCTCTGCTTTCGGCGCGCACCGCCTACGCTATGATCGGCGTGGCTTGCGGCCTGGCCGCGGCGCGCGGGCTTTGGTCGCGACGCGCGGGCTACGCGCTGCGTTTGGCCAGCGTCGGCGGCGACTTCCGCCGCGGTTGGACGATCGGCAAATGGGTGCTCGTGGCCCAGGTGATCAATTCGACGGTCGCCGCGGTCGTGCCCTGGCTGTTGGCGCTGCTTCGGCCGACGACGGCGGAAACAGCCGTGTTCGCGGCATGCCAGGGCGTGGCCTTGCTGGCCAACCCGTTCCTCTTGGGCATGAGCGGCTTCGTCGGCCCCAAGGCGGTGCATGCCTATGCGGCAGGCGGCGTCGACGAACTGCGATCCGTCGTGTCGCGCATGGCGTGGTTCATCGCGGCCATCGCGGCCGCGTTCGTCGTCCTGATGCTGGTTTGCGGCGAGCAACTCGTCGTGGCGCTCTACGGCCGCCAGTACGCCGGTCACGGCGCGACCGTTTGCGTGTTGGCCGCCGGCGTTTTCGCGTACGCGATCGGCCTGGCGCCGGATCTCGGCTTGTGGGCCATTCGGCGCGCCGAGCTCATCGTCAAGCCCAGGCTGATTGGTCTGGCGTTGACGCTCGTCGCGGGGCTGATCCTGGTGCCGCCGTTCGGCGTGCTCGGCGGAGCGAGCGGTTTTCTGGCCGGCAACACGGTGGCGACCATCGCCATCATCGTCACTTATCGAGCCACCATTTCGTCGAACGACAGGAGTCATGCATGATCCCGAGTTTTACCGTGGTCACGCCCAGTTGGAACCAGCTTGATTGGCTCAAGCTCTGCGCCGCCTCAGTGGCGGACCAGGCGGGTGTCGAAGTCGAACACATCGTGCAAGACGCGGGCTCCGGCGCCGAGCTTGAGGCTTGGGCCGCCTCTCGCCCCGGTCTCAAGCTGCGGGTCGAGCGCGACGAGGGGATGTACGACGCCATCAACCGCGGCCTGCGCCGCGCTCAGGGTGACGTCTGTAGTTACCTCAATTGCGACGAGCAGTACTTGCCTGGCGCACTGGCCGAGGTGGGCGACTATTTCGCCAGGCACCCCCATGTCGAGATGGTGCTCGGCGACGCGGTGGTGATTGACGCCGAGGGAAAGCCAATCTGTTACCGCCGCATGGTGCTGCCCAGCCGCGTTCACACGAGCCTTTCGCACCTGGCCGCATTCACCTGCTCGATCTTCTTCCGCCGCTCGATCGTCGAGCGAGGCTTGCTGTTCGATACCTCCTGGAAGTGCATCGGCGACGCGGTGTGGGTCGACGCGCTCTTGGAACGGAACGTGAAGATGGCCGTGCTGCCCAAGCCGCTGGCTGCCTTCACCGTCACCGGCGAGAACCTGAGCCAAAGCCCGCGGTTCCAGCAGGAGCTCGCGCGTTGGCGGACGCGCCCCGGCGCGCCACCGCGATGGCTTACCGGGCCGGTGGTGCTGCACCATCGCTTGCGGCGGCTGCTGGCCGGCGCTTACGCCCGCCGCGCGCTGTCGCTCGAACTCTATGGGCGCGATTCGCTCGATCGCCGCAAACTCGCGACCGTGCGCCGGCTGGGCAACCGCTGGTCGAATGTCGGCGCCTGGCCGGGCAACGCCGGGTGAGACGTTGCGCTGTGAGACGCGCCAACAACATGATGAAAACGATGTCGCAACACGAGACCAACGATCGCCGCCGCGGCTTCTGGCTGGTCGCCCTGGGCCTGCTGGTGGTTTGCGTCGCCGCGCGGGCCGATTGGCGGATCTCTTACGGCATCGACCCACTGGAGGATCTCGACGACGTGCAGATCAACGTCGCCGAAGGGACGTTGATCCGCCAACTGGCGTTCGTGGTGCTGGCGGTGGTGGGGACGTGGGGACTGCTTCGGCCCGGCGCGGGAAGGCTGCGCGCGCAGGGGATCCTGGGCGCCGTCGTGGTGGCATTGACCGCCTGGTGTTTCGCCAGTGCCGCATGGTCGGTCGACCCGCCGCTGACCTCTCGGCGGTTGTTTACCCTCGGCGCGACCATCGTGGCCGCCGTGGCGCTGGCCAAACACTTTTCATCGCTCGAGGTATTGAGGTTGGCCTGTGTCTGCGCGGGATTGCAGTTGGTGCTCGACATGGCCTTCACCGCGTCCTTGGGCAATTTTCGTCCTTGGGAGCCGGGTTATCGCTTTGCGGGCTTGCTGCATCCCAACCACGAGGCGGCCAACTGCGCGCTCGTGATCCTCAGCTCGCTCGCCTTGGCCCGCGGCATACCAACCCGCGGCACACCAACCCGCGGCGCAAGCAAGGTCACGTCAACGCCGGACCTTGCTTGCGCCGAGGGTTGGTGTGGGGCAACGAATATACTTCACGCGTCCAACAACGAGACATTCACGGTGGCTGGGGCAGAGCGTCAGCGATGCCCCGGTCGTCATCTAGCCGGGGCATCGCTGACGCTCTGCCCCAGCCACCACTTTCTCGTGACAAAATGTCTCATTCTCGGCCGCGCGAAGTATCATCCGGGCCAGGAGGCCTCGAGTCCACACGCGGGGCGCGTGGCGTACCGTGCGCTCGCCGCGTTGGCCGTCGTGATGCTCTTCCTGGCGAAATCGCGGACGGCACTGGTGGCGACCGTGCTAGGGTACTGCTTCCTCCGGCTGCAAGCCGCGGGGCGCAGGGCGAGGATCTTCGCCGTCTCGGCGACGATTTGTGTCGGCTGCGCCGCGTTTTTGCTCGCGGGCGACCTCGTCGCCGACGGGCTCTCGAAGGGCGCGAACCTGGGGCGTGCCGACTATGCCGACGTCTCGACACTCACGGGCAGGGTGCCGTTGTGGGAGGAGTTGCTGGGCGAAATCGCGGCCCAGCCGCTGACCGGCTACGGATACGGTAGCTTCTGGTCGCCGGAACGGATCTTCTTCATTTCCGAATCGCAAGGATGGCCTGTGAGCCATGCCCATTGCGATTCCATCGAGGTCGCCTTGGCCCTGGGAGGGGTCGGATTGACGCTCTACGTCCTTGCGCTGGCGCTGGCGCTAAGATCGGCGCAGGCCGCCCATCGCGAGAACGATCGCCAGGGTCATGACGGCTTTGCCGCGTTGATCTTGTTCGTGGCCGTTGGCGGTGTCGCCGAAGGCATCGGCGTGCCGTACTCGTTGTTGCAACTCGTCCTCATGAGCGCGGTGGCCAGATCAAGTCTGATTGTAGCGGCGCGGCGCGACGAATTCGCGGCGGCCGAGGGCGTTTTTGCTGGAAGTCCGAATCACTCGCAATCACACTGGAAATCGCGGCCCATCTTCGGTGGGCGGTTTACGGGACAATGATCGCTATGAACATCCTCATGGGCCACAACTTCTACCAACTGCCCGGCGGCGAAGACCGCGTCTTCGCCGACGAAACGCGGTTGCTCGAAGACCACGGGCACCAGGTCGAACGCTACACGGCGCACAACAGCGCCGTCGGCCATCGCTCGGCGCCGGGCTTGACGCGCGACACCCTCTGGAACGGGCGCGCGGCGCGGGCGATTCAAACGCTGGTCGCGAAGCGTCAGGCGCGGGTCGCGCACTTTCACAATACCTTCCCCTTGATCTCACCGGCCGCCTATTACGGCGCGCGGGCGGGGGGCGCGGTCGTCGTGCAGACGTTGCACAATTTCCGTTTGCTCTGTCCTCAAGCCACCTTCTTCCGCGACGGCCGCGTGTGCGAGGACTGTCTCGGGCGAATCCCCTGGCCCGCCGTCGCCCATGCCTGTTATCGCGGCAGCCGAGGCGTGACGGCGGTGGCCGCCGCGGCGATCGTCGCGCACCGCATGGCGCGCACCTGGCGGCGCGCGGTCGACGTGTACATCGCCGTGACGGAGTTCGCCCGGCGGAAGTTCATCGCAGGGGGATTGCCGGCGGAGAAGATCGTCGTCAAGCCTAATTTCGTGTCGCCGACGCCGCCCGCCGGCGACGGCGCCGGGGGGTATGCCGTGTTCGTCGGCCGGTTGTCGCCCGAAAAGGGCATTCCCACCCTGCTGGCCGCATGGCGGACATTGGGCGAGCGAATTCCGCTCAAGATCGTGGGCGACGGGCCAACGGCGCCTTTGGTGCGTGAGGCCGCCGCGACGAACCGGGGCGTCGAATGGCTCGGCCCTCGCTCGGCCGACGAGGTCCAGGCGATCGTCCGCGACGCGGCGTTCCTGGTGCTCCCCTCCACATGTTACGAGGGCTTGCCGAAGGTGCTGGTCGAAGCCTTCGCCACCGGCACACCCGCCGTCGTGTCGCGGCTGGGGGCGCTGGCCGAGCTGGTGGACGACGGCCGTACCGGCGTCTGCTTTCAGCCGGGAGACCCCGTCGACCTGGCCGACCGGGTATCGGAGTTGCTCTCCGTGCCGTCGCGGCTTTCGTGGATGCGCGCCGAGGCACGCGCCGAGTTCGAGTTGAAGTACACCGCCCGGCGCAATTACGAACTGCTGATGAACATCTACGAGCGGGCGCTGGCCGGGTCTACGAGGGCGCCCCGACCGAGCGCCGGCGCCGAATCGCCGGCGAGCCGACCCGCTGCGCAGGTGCCCCGGCGTAAGCCCCCCGGTGACCCGACCTCGGAGTTGCGCCCGCGCGCCGATTCCGAAACACCAGGAGAAGCAGTATGCTCGCCGAACCGCTGACATACCCGACGCCACCGCTCTCCAAGCGAGATCAACGCGCATGGCCGCCCAAGGTCGACTTGTTCGGCATTCACCTCAGCGTGACGAACTACGACGAAGCGACGGACGTCGTGATCGAGGCCGCGCGGCGCCGCGAGCCGGCGCTGGTCGCGTGCCAGGCCGCGCATGCGGTGGTCACGGCGAGTTGCGACCCGGACTTGCGCGCCAAGTTGAACGATTTCGACCTGGTGACGCCCGACGGCCAGCCGGTGCGCTGGGCCATGAACCTGTTGCACGGCGTGAACCTGCGTGAGCGCGTCTATGGTCCCGAGCTGATGCTGCGGCTTGGCCGCCGCGCGGCCGACGAAGGCGTGTCGATTTATCTGTACGGCGGCAGCCCGCGGGTGATCGAGCTGTTGAACGAGAAGCTGCCCCGCATGTGCCCCGGATTGCGGATCGCCGGCGCCGAATCGCCGCCGTTTCGCACCTTGACGAGCGAGGAGGACCAGGCGGTCGTCGAGCGGATCAACGCCGGCGGCGCGGGGCTGGTGTTCCTGGGCTTGGGCTGCCCCAAGCAAGACCTCTTCGCCCATGCGCACCGGGCAAGTATTCGGGCGGTGCAGGTCTGCGTCGGCGCGGCGTTCGATTTTCACGCGGGTGTCAAGCCCATGGCGCCGGCCTGGATGCAGCGCAGCGGGCTGGAGTGGGCATTCCGGCTGGCACACGAGCCGCGACGCTTAGGGCGGCGGTACTTGGTTACCAACAGCTTGTTTCTCTTCAAGTTGGCGGTCGCCTGGCTGAAGTCGGGAAAGAAAGGTCGGTTGGCGCGCAGTGGGTCGGCGGAGCGTGGGAACAAGGAACCTCGAACTGACACCCTGAACGATCCAAGAAAGGAACCATGCAAATGAAAAACGACATGATCCTGGTGGCCGGCGCCGGTGGCTTCATTGGGGGCCACCTCGTGGCCGATTTGCTGCGGCGAGGCTTCACGAACATCCGCTCGGTTGACATCAAGCCCATCGACGACTGGTATCAGGTGTTCGACGGCGTCGAAAACGTGGTGGCCGACCTGAAGGAGAAGGACGCCTGCCACGACGCCTGCCGCGGCGCGCGCGAGGTCTACAACCTGGCGGCCGACATGGGTGGCATGGGCTTCATCGAGAACAACAAAGCGCTGTGCATGCTCTCGGTGCTGATCAACACGCACTTGTTGATGGCAGCCAACGACGCGGGCGTCGAACGCTATTTCTACGCCAGTTCGGCCTGCGTTTACAACGCCGACAAGCAACGCTCGACCGACGTCACGCCGCTCAAGGAAGAAGACGCCTACCCCGCCATGGCCGAGGACGGCTACGGTTGGGAGAAGCTCTTTTCGGAGCGGATGTGCCGCCACTTCCGCGAAGATTACGGCCTGACGACGCGCGTCGCCCGCTTCCACAACGTCTACGGGCCGCACGGCACCTGGGATGGCGGACGCGAAAAGGCGCCGGCCGCCGTCTGCCGCAAGGTGCTCCACGCCCAGGCCACCGGCGACCACGAAATCGAGATTTGGGGCGACGGCAACCAGACCCGAAGTTTCATGTACATCGACGATTGCCTCAAGGGGATCGACGCGATCATGCGCGGCGACATCGAGGAGCCGATCAACCTGGGCTCCAGCGAGCTGGTTTCGATCAACGGCCTGGTCGACCTCGTCGAGGAGATCGTGGGCATCCGGCTGAAGCGCAGGTACAACCTGAACGCGCCCAAGGGAGTCAACGGCCGCAACAGCGACAACACGAAGATCCAGGCGTATCTCGGCTGGGAGCCGGACACGCGGCTCCGCGACGGCATGGAAAAAACCTGCGACTGGATTCGCGAACAGTACCTCCAGCGCTGCGGAGAGGCGATAGGCGTTAGGCGATAGGCGTTAGGCGATAGGCGTTAGGAAGAATGTAGGGTGGGACAAGATCGCGCAGCGATCGAAGGCCCACCATTGCCGGAAGGGTGGCGAATGACGGACAAGGAGAGATTTGCGGCGGCGCGTCCACGAATGTGCGTTCGGCGTGCTGGTCTTGGACAGAGGGTGGTGGGCCGGCGATCGCTGCGCGATCTTGTCCAAACCCTACGGCTACGCCGCGGGTGTAGCGGAATTCGTGAGAATTCCGAACGTCGACGCGGGGCATCGGAACTCTCACGAGTTCCGCTACGGCGAGAATGGTAATTTGAAGGAAGGGTGGCCCATGAACGATACGAACCCCAAGGTGACAATCGGCGTGCCGGTCTATAACGGCGAGGATTACCTCGCGCCGGCGCTCGACGCGCTGTTGGCGCAGACGTTCGACGACTTCGAGCTCATCATCTCCGACAACGCCTCGACCGACCGCAGCGAGGATATCGCGCGCTCCTACGCGGCGCGCGATTGTCGCGTGCGCTACGAGCGCAGCGAAGTGAACCGCGGCTGCGCTTGGAACCACAACCGGGTCTTCGCGCTGGCCCGCGGCCGGTACTTTCGCTGGGCGGCGCACGATGACCACTGCGCGCCGACCTTGCTGGCCCGCACGGTCGAGTTGCTCGACGAGCGCCCGGACGTGGTTTGGTGCCACTCGCGCAGTTCGCACATCGACGCCGGCGGCGCCTTGCTTCCGCCGCCGCATGTGCAAGACGTGAGCTACGCGGCGCCGGCCGGGGCCGCCGTCAGCCGCGAGGCCGCCGCGCCGCACCAGCGCTTTCGGGCGGTTTTGCTGGGCGCGGGCGGCTGTCTCGACATTTTCGGGCTGATGCGAAGCGACGTCGTTCGCCGCACGGGGCTGCGCTTGCCCTATTACGGCGACGACAAGGTTTTCGTCGCGGAGTTGGGCCTCCACGGCCGCTACGCCGAGGTGCCGGAGACGTTGTTTTTCGTCAGGGTGCATTCAGGCGGCTCGGGCTGCCTGGCCTCGTCGGCCGAGCGCCAGCGGTTCATGGACCCCCGGCGCAGCCGCTATACGTTGACGCGTTGGCACCTCGGCCGGGGTTACGCCGCGGCCATCGCCCGTAGCGGCCTGGGCGCCGCCGAGCGGGCGCGCTGCTACGGCGTTCTGGCTCGCTACTTTTTTCAAGTCGGCAAGTGGACGCGGATCGCGCGGGGCGCGCTGACCGGCTCGGGCAACGGCGGAGCGTACCGTGCTTGGGTGACGGCGCAGGAGTCTCCCGAACTCACATGATCGACCGCGTGCTGATTTCGGGCGGATCGGGCGGCATCGGCGGCGCCATGGCGCTGGCGTGCGCCGCGCGCGGCGCTTGGCCGCTCGTCGGCTATTGCGCCAACGAGCGGCTTGCCCGCGAAACCGTGCGGCGCGGCGGCGCGGGCGAGACCGTGCGCATCGATCTGGAGCGCGAGGATCTCGGGCTGGCCGGATGCCTTCCCGCGGCCGGCGCGGTCGTCCACTGCGCAGGGGCATATATCGGCCAGCGCAGCCTGGCCCAGAGCTCGTCGGCCGAGGTTCGTCGGTTGTTGGAAATCAATGCCTTGGGTCCGTTGCGATTGACTCAGGCGTTGTTGACCCAGGCGCCGGGCTTGCGGCACGTCGTCTTCGTGCTCTCGACGGCGGTCGCTTGCCGCGGCACGGGACCCTATCCGCTTTCAAAAGCCGCCGGCCTGGCCGTCTGCAAGCTGTTGGCGAACGAGTTGACGCCGCGAGGCATCCGCGTCGATGCCATCGTGCCCGGCTGGACCGACACCGAAGCGGCACGGTCCATTGCCAGGGCCACGGGCCGAAGCCTCGACGAAATCCGCTCGCAGCACCTCGACGGGCGAATTCTCGCGCCGAGCGAGGTCGGCGAGTTGTGCGCCCAGTTGTTGTTCGATGTTTCCGCGCGCCCCGGAGGCCACCTGGTCGTTTGGGACCGCCGCGACGCGCGCAACCCCGTTTGGCTCGGCTTGGGAGACATGTTGGCACTCACCCCGGATCACAATCATCCTTTGACCAATAACGATACTTCATGCGGCCGGAAATGAGACATCTTGCCACGAGAAAGTGGTGGCTGGTGGCAGAGCGTAAGCGATGCCCCGGCTCGATGGCGACCGGGGCATCGCTTAGGCTCCGCCCCAGCCACCGTGAATGTCTCCGTCGCCAACGCGAAGTAGAAACCCGAGTCGGTGGGCGGCGCCCACCTTATGAAGAAGGAGACTAACTTGCGAATACTCGTTACGGGTTGTCACGGCTACATCGGAAGCGTGCTAACGCCAATGCTCCTGGCCGAGGGGCACCAGGTCTTGGGGCTCGACAGCGACTTGTTCGAGCCTTGTACCTTCGGCGCCGCGCCGGCTGACTTCGAGTGCATGAACGTCGACCTTCGCGACGCGCGCGAAAGCGACGTGCGGGGATGCGACGCGGTGATTCACCTCGCCGCCTTGTCGAACGACCCGTTGGGAAATCTGGATCCGGCCCTGACCTTCGACGTCAATCACCTGGCTTCCGCGCGGCTGGCGCGTTTGGCGCGACGCGCCGGCGTGCCGCGGTTCTTGATGTCGTCGTCGTGCTCCAGCTACGGAGCGGCGGCCGGCGACGAGTTGCTCACGGAGCAATCCGCGTTGAATCCGGTCACGCCCTATGGCCGGTCGAAGGTGCTCGCCGACCGCGACATCGCACTTCTGGCCAACGACGACTTCAGCCCCATCTTCCTGCGCAACGCCACCGCTTACGGCGTGTCGCCGCGGCTACGGCTCGATCTGGTACTGAACGATTTTGTCGCCTCGGCCCACGCCACGGGCCGAATCCACCTGCTCAGCGACGGCAGTCCTTGGCGCCCCCTGATTCATGTGGAAGACATTGGCCGGGCGTTCCTGGCGCTGCTCACAGCGCCCCGCGAGGTCGTGCATAACCAGGCGTTCAACGTCGGCCAAACGGCGGAAAACTACCAGGTCGGTACACTGGCCGCGATCGTCCAGGAAACCGTGCCCGGCTGCCGCATCGAATACGCGCCGGGCGCCTGCCCCGATCAGCGCTGCTATCGCGTCGATTGCGGCAAACTGGCGCGTGCCGTACCGGATTTCAAACCCCGCTGGAATGCGCGGCGGGGAGCGGAACAACTTTACGACGCGTACCGCCGCGTCGGCCTCTCGGCCGACGACCTGGCGGGCTCTCGCTTCGTTCGTCTGCGCCAACTGCAAAAGCTCTTGGACGGCGGCAGGTTGGACCCGTCGTTGCGTTGGCGATCGGAGCCGCTCCCCACGCCCGCCGAGGAGGGGGCCGCCGTGGTGCTTCCTCTGTAGGGAACGCCCTCCGTGGCGTTCCGCGGAAGGCCAATGGATACCGTATCCCGATTCACGGAACGCCACGGAGGGCGTTCCCCACAGATGTCGTCGTGGTTTTTTTACGCCAGTAAGGTGATGCCATGCGTTTTTCCGAAGCGAAGCTGGAGGGGAGCTACCTAATCGACATCGAGCCGTTGGCCGACGAGCGGGGCTTTTTTGCCCGCGCCTGGTGTCAGCGCGAGCTCGCGGCCCGCGGCCTGGTCGCCACGCTGGCCCAGGCGAGCCTGGCGTTCACGCATCGGCGCGGAACGCTGCGTGGCTTGCATTACCAGGCGCCGCCCTGCGAGGAAGCCAAGTTTGTACGCTGCGTCCGCGGCGTGGCTTACGTCGTGGCGCTCGACTTGCGACCCACCTCGCCCACCTACCTGCGCTGGGAAGGCGTGGAGCTCACGGCCGACAACCGCCGCGCGCTCTACGTTCCGCCGGGCTGCGCGCAGGGCTACCAGACGCTGGCCGACGACACGGAATTGCTCTATCAAATGTCGCAATGCTACGCGCCGGCGGCCGCGCGGGGCGTGCGTTATGACGATCCTGCCTTTGGTATCGAGTGGCCACTTGACATCGCCGTGATCTCGAAGGCAGATGGAAGTTGGGCTCCCTATCATCCTTTCGCCGCGGCGCGCGTCGAGCAGTTCACGGCCTGCCAGGCCGGCGCCGACCCTTGGAAACGCCCATGACCCTGTCCGAACTTGCCACGCTCGATCGCGCGCCGGCGCCCTGCCCCGACCTGGGCCGTGACATGCACGCGCTGGTGGCGGAACTGTTCCCCATCTGCCGCAGCATCACGGGACCGGGCGTCCGCGAGAGCCTCGCCATTCTTGGCCGTCACCTGCCGCTCGAACTGCGCGAAGTCAAAAGCGGCAGTCAGGTTTTCGATTGGCAGGTGCCCAACGAATGGCGCATCCGCGACGCCTTCATCCGCGACGCCGCGGGCCGGCGCGTCGTCGATTTCCGCGCATCGAACCTGCACGTCGTCAACTACAGCATGCCCGTGCGAGCGATGTTGCGTCTGGCGGAACTCAAGCGCCACCTGCACACGCTTCCAGAACATCCCGACTGGGTGCCTTACCGCACGACGTACTACCACGAGCAATGGGGCTTCTGCCTCAGCCACAACCGCCTCTTGGAGCTCGAGCGGCAATACGGCGACGATTACGAATTCGAGGTCGATATCGACGCCTCGCTGGAGCCGGGATCGTTGACCTACGGCGAAGCGTACCTGCCGGGCGCCACGGCCGAGGAAGTGCTCTTTTCGTGCCACGTCTGCCACCCCTCGCTGGCCAACGACAACCTGTCGGGGATCGCCGTGGCGACGTTCCTCGCGCGGCACGTCGGCCGTCTGCCACGGCGCTACTCGTACCGCTTCCTGTTCGTTCCGGCCACGATCGGCGCCATCGCCTGGCTCGCCCGCAACGAAGACAAGCTGGCCCAGATCCGCCACGGACTGGTACTGACGCTGTTGGGCGACCCGGGCGGTTTTACCTACAAACGCAGCCGCCGCGGCGACGCCGAGATCGACCGTGCCGTGACCCACCTGCTGCGGCACGGCCGGCACGACCACATGATCGCCGAATTCGAACCCTATGGCTACGACGAACGGCAATACAATTCGCCCGGCATCGATCTACCGGTCGGCTGCCTGATGCGCACGCCGCACGGCCGCTATCCCGAGTACCACACCTCGGCGGACGATCTCGACTTGGTGCGTCCGTCATGCCTGGCCGAGTCGCTCGAACTGTGCGTGGCGATCGTCGAGTTGCTGGAGCACAACCGCGTCTACCTCAGCCGATGTCCCAAGGGCGAGCCGCAGCTTGGCAAGCGAGGACTTTACCGCGCCCTCGGCGGCGACGAAGACCGCGCCGGAACCGAACTGGCCCTGCTATGGGTGTTGAACCAAAGCGACGGCCGCCACTCGCTCTTGGACATCGCCGAAAGGGCGAAGCTTCCCTTCGCCGTGGTTCGCCGCGCCGCGGAGGTGCTCGCCGAGCACGACCTCTTGACCCAAGTGGAAGACCCTCGCGCCGAGGCGCGAGCACGTCGCGCACCCGACCATGACACCGCGAAATCGTAGGGCGGGCGCCGCCCACCAACCCGACTGATGTAGGAGAATCCCGATGAGTGCCTTGTACTTCGATTCCGATCTGTCCGACGACCCGCGGCGCGAGCGGCTCCACGAGGGGGCGTTGTTCGTGTTCTCTCCGCGCGCGAGCACGCGGGCATTTTGCGACTTTGCCCGTGAATTGTGCGAGGAAGCCTTCGCCCCTCACGATCCGCGCGACGCGCAGCACCATCTGCCGGTCGAGCGTTATGTCCAGGTGTTGGCCGAACTCAAGCCGCGCTTCATCCACCACCCGCGCTCGAAAGAACTGCTGTGCGCGGTGTTGTCCGACTTCGCCTGCGACCCGGAGCGAACCTATTTCGACGTGCCTCGCCTGCGCACCGCCTGCCACGGCGACTACCTCACATCAGGCCTGGCTTATGCTTTCCATCCGCACCGCGACACCTGGTACTCGGCCGCGCTTTGCCAGCTCAACTGGTGGCTGCCGGTATAC
This sequence comes from Pirellulales bacterium, assembly GCA_035531595.1. Classification (GTDB taxonomy): domain Bacteria; phylum Planctomycetota; class Planctomycetia; order Pirellulales; family JAICIG01; genus DATKSN01. Next base: position 37,376 of record DATKSN010000032.1, read on the forward strand.
GACTACACGGCCGACAGCGGAATGGCCTTTCACCCACTCTATTGGCGGCTGCCCCTCAAGAACAGCTCGCGCGACTACGACTATGCCCGCTGGAACCGCGAAAGCCGTCACCAGGCGGCGCTGCATGTGAAAAACGACACGCGCCGGCAGCCCCGTCCCGAACAGCGGCTGGACGACGTGCCGCTGCGGCCCGTTTGCGCCGCGGCTGGACTGATTCTCTTTTCGGCGGCCCAACTGCACTCGACCGTGCCCAACCGCTCCGGCCGCACGCGGTTGAGTATCGACTTTCGCACGGTAAACGGCCACGACGTCGCCTGGCGGCACGGCGCGCCGAATGCCGACAGCGCTTGCACCGGCACGTCGCTACGCGATTTCTTGCGCGCCGGCGACCTGGCCGGCCTGCCGGAAGACCTTGTCGAGCCCTACGACCGCGGGCCGCTGGGAATGCTTGAGGAGCCATGTGAACTTGCACGATTCCGGGAGGCAAGCCGTCGTTAGGGAACGCCCTCTGTGGCGTTCCGTTTTCCCCGGAATCGTGCAACGTCATATCGCGGCGAACTGACATCTGTGAGGAGTTTTCGACCATGAAAGTCGTCTTGTTCTGCGGCGGTTTTGGCATGCGGCTGCGAGAGTACTCGGAGTCGGTCCCCAAACCGATGGTCCACATCGGATACCGGCCGATCCTCTGGCATGTGATGAAATACTACGCCCACTTCGGCCACAAGGACTTCATTCTTTGCCTGGGCTGGAAGGCCGACGTGATCAAGGAGTACTTCCTCATGTACGACGAGTGCCGCTCGAACGACTTCGTGCTCAGTTCGGGCGGAGCCCAGGTCGACCTCTTGGCCAGCGACATCCACGATTGGACGATCACATTCGTCGACACGGGCAGCGCCTCGAACATCGGCCAGCGGCTTTTGAGCGTCGAACGGCATCTCGTTGGCGAGGAGACGTTCCTGGCCAATTACAGCGACGGGCTGACCGACCTGCACCTGCCGAACCTGATCGGCTTCCATCAGGGCCAGCAAGCCGCCGCGACGTTCCTGGCCGTGCGGCCCAACCAGAGCTTCCACACCGTGACGATGAACGGCGACGGCTCGGTTCGCCGGATCGAGGCCATCGGCGAATCGGACGTCTGGATGAACGGCGGCTATTTCGTGCTCGGCCAGGAGATCTTCGATCACCTCCGGCAAGGCGAGGAGTTGGTCGTCGAACCCTTCCAGCGTCTGATCGCTCAGCAGCGGCTGGCGGCGCTGAAGTACCAGGGTTTCTGGGGCTGCATGGACACCTACAAGGAAAAACAGCAGCTCGACGACATGTACGCTCGCGGCGACGCGCCGTGGGAACTTTGGAAGCAGCCGCTCGCGCCGCCGGAGCCTGCCGCATCCGTCGCCGCTCGGCCGCCGCGCCGCGCCCGAGTGTCCAGATAATGAGCCGGGCAGCGACGGTTTCTGTAGGGAACGCCCTCCGTGGCGTTCCGTGGTTTCTGTAGGGAACGCCACGGAGGGCGTTCCCTACAGAGGGGCGCAGCGCCCAAAATCGACATTCCCACGCTGAGCGTGGGAACGAGAGTCCGATCGGAAAACACCATGCATCCACTACGTCTCGATCAGGTGCGTTCGGTGCTCTGCATCGGCTGCCACGCCGACGACATCGAGATCGGCTGCGGTGGCACGCTGTTGCACCTGTTGGCCGCGCAGCCGATCGACGTGCATTGGGTGGTGCTGTCGGCCGACGGCGGGCGGGCCGACGAGGCGCGCCGTGGGGCCGAGCTGTTCCTGCGCGACGCGCGCCAGTGTACCGTCGTGGTCCATGATTTTCCCGACAGCTTTTTCCCCTATGCGGGCCGCGGTCTGAAAGACTGCATCGCCGCTCTGAAGCGCGACGTTTCGCCGGACTTGATCTTCACGCACCGCCGCGAAGACCTGCACCAGGACCACCGCCTGGTGGCCGAGCTCACCTGGTGCGCGCTGCGCGACCACTTGATCCTGGAATACGAGATTCCCAAGTACGAGGGCGACCTGGGGCACCCCAACGTCTTCGTGCCGCTCGACGAGTCGACCTGCCGGCGCAAGATCGAATCGCTCGACGTCGCGTATGCTTCGCAGCGCGCCAAGCCCTGGTTCACGCCCGACACGTTCTGGGCCTTGCTTCGGCTTCGCGGGCTGGAGTGCAATTCGCCCACGCGCTTCGCGGAAGGGCTTTACGCGCGCAAGTTGACGCTAAACGCTTAGGGTTCTTTGCGAGTTGCTCGCGGCCGTCAAGCGCCCAGGCAATCAGTGGGTGGCCTTCTGGAGGTACTCGGGGGAAGCAAGTATCTCGGCGGCGACGACGGCCGGAGACTGGCCCGATCGCAGTTGGGCGACGAAAGTGTTCAAACCGGCCGTATCTCCGGAGCGGTCGAGGAACCGCGAGTAAAGTGCCTTGACCATGTCCTGCTGATGTTCCAAGCCACCGTAAATAAGGCTGACCAACTCGGCCCGCGTCGCCCCACCGCTTGCGAGCGTGTGGAACCAGGTACGAGTCGCCGAATCGACGGAACGGTTCAAGATGTCCTGGAACAAGGCGTCGAAAAAGCCGTCGTTCGTCCCACCACCCCGCACCTGGAAGTACTCGGCCGACGCGAGCAATATCTGATCGACTTGCTCGATGGTATCACCCGCCGACAGCATGCCGACGAAGTGGGTCAACCCGCCCGCATCGGCGCCGCGGCGCAGGTACTGCTGGTAGGACGCCTGTACCGCGTCGGTCATGTACTCCCGGGTTTGCTCGATTTCCATTTCCACCAAGGACCGCGTCGCGCCGGCACCGAGCATACCCGTCCAATGAGCAAGCCCCGCCATGTCGACCTGCCGCCCCAGGAGGTCGCGGTAAAGTTCCGATACGATCTGCTGGTTGGCGGTGCCTTGCGTCCCGCCGGGCAATAGCTCCTCGTGAATCAAGGCCGTGGTGGAAACGACGATCGAGTCGCCGCCGGTGCCGTTGGCGGTCACCTCGACGTTGTACTTCCCTTCGTCGGCATAGGTATGGCTGCCCGCCACCGTGTACACGCCGCCCGTAACCGCTATGAGATTGGCCGTCGCCGAGGTTCCGTCGCCCCAATTGATCGTCGCACTGAACTGGCTGGGCGACGGTTGGCCGCCGGCGGCCTGGAAGGTGGCCACCGGCAAATTCGACAAAGCGCTCAGTTCGTTGCCGGTGATCGCTACGCCGGTGCCCTGGGTTGGCACCGCCGCATCGATGACATCGAGCGATGTGGCCGCCGAGACGACGGGCGGGTTGACGCCGTCGCTGACCTCGACGGCGAGATTCGCCGTCGAGAAGGAACCGTTGATGCCCAGCGCGTTGAGTTGGCTCCAGGTGAGCGTGGGGCTGACGCCGGTGGCGTCGCCGAAAGTGCCGTCGCCGTTGACGTCCCAACGGTAGGTCAGCGCGGCGCCGCTGGGGTCGGCGCTGGCCGAGGCGTCGAGGTGCAGCGAGTCACCCACATGGATCTGGTAAGGTCCGCCCGCCTCGGCCGAGGGCGCCGGGCTGGTCTGGAACGAGCCGATGTCAATCAGGTTGCCGGTGCTGAGCCGCGGGGCGCCGCGCTGATCAGTGGCCAGGCCTAGGGCCGCGGCCGCGTTGCCGGCGTGATAGGCCGCGCTGGTCGAGTCAATGGCCATTGTCTCGGTGGGACCGCCGTTGGCAGCCAGGGCCGACAGGCCGTGGTCTTGCGTGCTGACGATCGTGCCCGCGAAGCCAGTTTGTTGCATGAGCAGGTTACCCACGCCGCTGGTCGTATTGACGCTACCGCCGGCCGACGTGGTGCCGCCCGTGAAATCAGCCTCGGTCGCGGCGACCTTATTGCCGGCCGCGATCGTATTGTTCAAGACCAGGACGGCCCTTTGGCCATCGCCGAGGTTGTAGATGCCGCCGGCGCCGAGGTCGGCCGTGTTATTCGCGATCGTGCTGTTGAGCAAAGTCACAACGCCATTGTGGTTGAAGAGCGCGCCGCCGAAGCCTCCGCCGTTGTCAGCCGCAAAGGAAGGGAGGCTGAATCCCGTCTGGCCGGCTTGGCCTCCGTCAGCCGCGTTGCCGGTCAATGTGCTGTCGGTGATGGTCAGGGTTCCACCTTCGTTGAAGACGGCGCCGCCCAGCCCCGCGCCGCCGCCTCCAGCGCCTGGTAGGAGAATACCATCGCCAGTGCCACCCGCGCCGGCGCCGAAGCCGGGGCTCGCGTTCGTCGTGGTGTGGGGAAGCATCGACGTACCCATGCCACCACCCCCGCCGCCGAACCCACCCTGTCCACCGAAGCCGGCATTCATTTCGGCCCCGTCGCCACCGCCGCCACCGCCGCCGGCGAATCCACCAGGCCCACCGTCGCCCGCCGTAATGCCGTTGCTTGTACCACCCGCGCCGCCATTGGGTCCGCCGCCGGCCCCTCCAATTGCAAGGAAACCACCGAAAGAACCGCCGCCGCCGGTGCCTCCCAAGGCCGTGTTACCCGTCAGCGTGTCTTGCACCAGATTCAGTGAGCCCTGATTGAAGATCGCTCCACCGAGGCCGGCGCCGCCACCACCACCGCCGCCGCCGGGAGGGTTACTATTGTTGCCGGCCGCCCCCGTCGCCTGGCCATCGGCCAGCGTGAGCGACTTCAAGGTCAGGTCGGCGCCCGACGCCACCTCGAACAACCGCAGGTTCGCAACGGACGAGTCGCGTGCGATCGTGATGCCGCTACCGCCGTTGTCGCCCTCGATCGTGAGCAGATCGTTGTGGTTGATCGCCAGTGCGGTGGGATCCATCGACGAATCGCCGATTTGCGACAGGTCGATCGTGCCGGCCAAACCCGCTGCGAAGACAATCGTGTCGTTCCCAGTGCCCACGTCGCCCAAGGCCGTGGCGGTGTGGTTTTCCGAGGCGTAGATCGCCTGGCGGAGCGTGACCTGGCCCGAGCCGGGCGAGACCGCGTCGGAGAGGTTGTTGACGGTCAGCGTGGCCATGACGCTACGGTCTTCGAGCAGTTCGAGCGCGTGCCGGCGGCGCGCCGGTCGGGCTGTCGAACGTGTCCGCCGCTTGCGCCGCGAAAAGATCGAGCTCAGACCAGAGAACGAATGACGCGTGAAAAACTTCGACATGGCGGGAATATCCTTCAATGGCGGGCGCCCACGTCGGGTCGTCGGACCCAAAAACGCGATGCCCCCGTGGGGTCGAACAGGCGAGTCGGCCGAGTCGTCAGTCCCTCGCTCGGCGAATCTGGCGGGCAACTGACAAAATGAATTTCTCGGCAAAGTCAAGCAACCGTAGATTGAAAAACGGTCCTGGTCAAACGGTCGTTGCGAATTCGGCTGGAACCGCCATTGACGCGTCGGGCAAGCTGAACCTATGGTGTGGCCCCCTCCGCGCTTCCGTGGTCGCAGTGGGTGGAGCAGACATCCTAACCGCCGTATTTTTCGCAGCCTGCCGTGTCATGTGGCATTCGAGCCATTCCCCGCCCTGCCCGCCGCCTGGCGACCGACAGTCCCCGCCACCCCTCCGTGGCGATCCGTGTCGCGCGAGCCGAGGTGGATACGCGCTTTACGCCGGCGCCACGAGGGCGTTCCCTCCAGATGCCGCTGCCGCGGCAATCCAGGCCTTGAAGCGGGCCGTCATTTCCTGTCTGGCGGCCCTGCTTTTTCTGCCGGGCTGCATGGCGACGCACTACGTCAAGGTCCGCAACCACCCCAAAAACCCTCTGGTCGAGCAACTCAAGCTCACCTCGCGCCGTGGCCCGCAGCCCAGCGGCCGCACCATGCAGCTTCTGCGCCAGTACGACCTCGACCGCCAACTGCTCGGAAACCTGGATCCGCTGTTGGCCAAGTTCCAGTCGATCCTCGACCGCGAGCCGACGCCCGACAAGCTTTATGCCTTCGCCGAGCTTTGCTACGTGGCCGGGAAACGCCGCGAGCACAAGGATCCGGCGGTCGCTTTGGACCGCTACGGCACGGCCGCGACGCATGCCTACCTTTATCTGTTCGACGAGCGGTTCGGCCCCTTGCGCAACCCCTACGACCCCGAGTTCCGGGGCGCTTGCGATTTGTACAACCTGTCGCTGGAAAGCGCGCTGCGGATCGTCCAGCGACGCGGAGGCCTGTTGCCCGGCCACACGTACGGCATCGAGTCGACCAGCCAGGCTTGGGACGTGAAAGTCGTGGTCCGCGAAGGGCGCTGGCGCCCCGACGATTTCAGCGAATTCAAATTCGTTTCCGACTACGAAGTGCAGGGATTGAAGAACCAGTACCACAGCTTCGGGCTGGGCGTGCCGCTGATCGCCATTCGCAAGCAGCGCGAGCCCGACGCGGCGGGCGAGCAGTTCCTGCCGCCGCTGGTGAGCTTTCCCGTGACGGCCTTTCTTCGCGTGCTGCCCGACGAGCACGCCTGCCAACCCGGCAGCCGGCCGCGGCATGTGGCCTTGCTGGAACTCTACGACCCGTTGGCCTCAACCGACATCGTCGTGGGCAACCGCCGGATTCCGCTGGAGAGCGATCTCAGCACGCCGCTGGCGTATTTCCTCAACGACCCGCAGCTCGACGCCAACGACCCCAAGCTGAACTTGGAAGACATCGCCACCGAAGGTTTCTTGCGTCCGGACAAGACCCAGGCCGAGGCGGGGCTGTATATGTTGCAGCCCTACGAGCCGGGCAAGATCCCCGTACTGATGGTCCACGGCCTCTGGTCCAGCCCGATGACCTGGATGGAAATGTTCAACGACCTGCGTAGCGACCCCGGCATCCGCAACCGCTATCAGTTCTGGTTCTATCTCTACCCGACGGGCGAACCGTTCTGGCAGACCGCCACCAAGCTGCGCGACGATCTGGCCCACGCGCGCGACGTGCTCGACCGCGACCGCCGCGAGCCGGCGTTCGATCAGATGGTGCTGGTGGGCCACAGCATGGGCGGGCTGATCGCCAAAATGCAGACGGTGACCAGCGGCGATTCGTTCTGGCGAATCATCAGCGATATGCCGTTCGACGCGCTGAACGCATCGCCCGAAGTGCGCGACCGGCTCGCGCACACGCTCTTCTTTCAACCCTCGCTGGGCGTGCGCTGCTTGATCATGATCGCCACGCCACACCGCGGATGCAATTTCGCCAACGACACGGTTCGCTTCGTGGCCCGCGAGCTGATCCACCTGCCGCAGGTCACGCTCGCGGGACGCGAACAACTGCTGAAGGACAACCCCGGCATGTTCCGCGACCGCATGCTCCTCAACGTCAAGACGAGCCTCGACTCGCTGGCGCCGGATTCACCGATCTTACCGGTCTTATTGCACGCCCCGCGCCCCGCGTGGGTGACGTACCACAGCATCGTCGGAGTGCTGCCGAACGAGGGGCTGGTGGGCAAAGTCGCCGGTGGCAGCGACGGCGTCGTCAGCTACGCCAGCGCTCATCTCGACGACGTCGCCAGCGAACTGAAGGTCGATGCCGACCACATGACCGTCCACCGGCACCCCCTCAGCATTCTTGAAGTGCGCCGCATCCTGCTCGAACACCTGCAAGAGGTCGGCGCGCGCATGCCGAACACGCCGCAACGGCGCGTGACAGCGGGGTTGCGACGTCGATAAGCCACGCAACCTTGCCAAGAGTGTGACGGTGGAATAAGGTGGTGGCGGGCGCCCACTCTGTACCTGCATCCATCGAGGAGCCACTGATGAAGTTTTTCGCCGTCCATGCTCTGGCGTTGGTTCTGTCGTTTCTCGCGGCGTCGTCGCGCGCGGCCGATTGGACGCAGTTCCGAGGACTCGGCGGGCTAGGGGTCAGCGACGAAAAGAACCTGCCTCTCCGATGGTCGAGCGACGAAAATATGGCTTGGAAGACCGCGCTCCCAGGCCCCGGCGCATCCAGCCCCACCGTCGTCGAAGGTCGCGTTTACCTAACCTGCTATAGCGGATATGGCCTGGAGCCCGACTCGGGCGATCAAAAGGATCTCCGGCGGCATCTGCTTTGTTTCGACCGCCACACCGGAAACGTGCTCTGGAGCCGCGAGTTCGAGCCCCATCTGCCGGAACACGCCTACCACGGTGAGGGGGCGTACCAGGGCTACTCGGCCAGCACGCCCATCAGCGACGGCGAGCGGCTCTACGTTTTTTTTGGAAAGTCGGGCGTGTACTGTTTCGACCTCGAGGGAAGTGAAATCTGGCACGTCAGCGTCGGCGAGGGGATCCACGGCTGGGGTTCCGGCACCTCACCGGTGCTGTTCGGCAAGCTGTTGTTGGTGAACGCCAGCGTCGAGAGCGGCTCGCTGGTCGCCTTGGACAAGCTGACGGGCCAGGAAGCGTGGCGCGCCGGCGGAATCAACTCGGCATGGGACACGCCCCTGCTGATCGAATCGAAACAGGGGGCCGAGGTGGTCGTCAGTATCCAAAAGCGTTTGCTCAGCTTCAACCCGCACGACGGCCAACCTCTCTGGAACGCCGACGGCATCGACCGTTACATCTGCCCCAGCGTCGTGGCGCACGGGGACGTGGTGTACGCAATCGGCGGCGGGCACACGTCGTTGGCCGTCCGCACGGGAGGCACGGGCGACGTCACCGCTTCGCATACGCTTTGGCGGCGGAATAAAGGCTCGAATGTTTCATCGCCCGTCTACCACGACGGCCACCTGTACTGGGCCAGCGACGGCGGCGGGTTCGTTTGCTGCCAGAACGCGGACACGGGCAAGACGGTCTTCGAGGAACGGCTTGAGCCTCGGCCGGGCAATATCTGGTCATCGGCACTGCTGGCCGACGGCAAGCTCTACTTCGTCTCGCAGCACGCCGGCACTTACGTGGTCGCGGCCAAGCCGCAATTTGAGCAACTGGCGCACAACGTGTTTGCCGACGACGACAGCCGCGCCAACGCCACGCCCGCCGTCAGCGACGGGCAACTCTTCCTGCGCACCGACCGCAACTTGTATTGCATCGGAAAGAAGTAGGGTGGGATCGGTTTTCGCCGAACTCAGTCGCCGATTTCGACGATCGCCTTGATCACGCCCGTCTCGGGCCGCGTAAACGAAGGAAAGACCTCGATCAGCTCCTCGAAACGGGCGCGGTGGGTGATCCAGGGCGCGGTGTCGAGCCGTCCTTCTTCGATCAGCCGGATGATCCGGCCAAAATCCTTCGACAACGCATTGCGCGAGCAAAGGAGCGTCCCTTCGGACTTGTGGAACACGGGGTGGCGGAAGCGAACTTCGTCGGTCGTGATGCCGACGAACACGAGCCGTCCGGCATGCGTGATCAGGCCGAACGCGGCGGACATCGACGCGCTGTTGCCGGTGGCGTCGATCACCACGTCGGGCAGATGGCCTTCGGTCAAAGCACGCAGATCCTGTTCCAGGTGATCGGACGGTTGGATCGTGTGCGTAACGCCCATCACACGCCGGCAAAATTCGAGTCGCTCGGCGTTGACGTCGAGCATGATGATCGTCGCGCCCGTGAGCTTGGCGAACTCGAGTGTGGCCAGGCCAATGGGCCCGGCGCCGATGATCAGACACGATTCCTCGGGCCGTGGGGCCGCGCGGTCGACCGCGTGGCAGCCGATCGCCAATGTTTCCACCAGGGCGAGTTGCTCGAAGCTGAGCCGGCGCGAGACGTGCAGCTTGCGGGCCGGCACCAGGAACCGCGGCCGCAGACCGCCGTCGCAGTGGACGCCCAGCGTCTGGTGCTTCTCGCAGCAATTCGTGTGGCCGCGCCGGCAGGCGTGGCACTGTTGGCAATTGATGTAAGGTTCGACCGAGCAGCGGTCGCCGGGCTTGACGTTGCTGACGTCCGCCGCGACGTCGAGCACTTCGACCCCCAGTTCATGGCCCGGAATGCGCGGGTAGCTGAAGAACGGCATCTTACCAAGGTAGCCGCCGACATCGGTGCCGCAGATGCCGACGTTATGGACACGCACCAGCGCCTCGCCCGGACATGGCTTTTCCGGTTCGGCGATTTCCACGCGTTCAAACTGCCTGGGGGCTTGGAGTGAAATGGCTTTCATCGGGTCTTCACTTCCGGCATGGGATCGCCGTTTTCCGGCCGCCCTTCGGAATAAAAACAGTTATGGACCGGCTTCAGGATCTCAAGCACTTCGTCGAGCAACGGTTGATCCAGCGGCTGGCCGGCCCAAGCGACCCATTTTCTGACATTCTCTGGGTTCGCCGATCCGACGACGCAAGTGGCCAGGTCCGGGTGCGACAGCGAGAATTGCAGCGCCAACTGGGCAATATCCACGCCGCGCTTGGCGCAGTGGTCCGCCGCGCGTCGGCAGGCGGCGCGCATCGGCTCGGTCGCCTTGTGCCACGGCGGCAGAGGCGCATGGGTCAGCAGTCGGGCGGAAAACGGCGCCGCGTTCATGGCGCCGACCCCCTTCGACTTCACGTAGGGCACCAGATCGGCCAGCATCGTATTTTGCAGCGTATAGTGGTTGTACGACAGGATCACGTCCAACTCGGCGCGCTCCAGGACGTAGCGGAAGATCTTCATCGGGTAGCCGCTGACGCCGATGAATCGCACCTTGCCTTGGTCTCGGACCTTGCGCAGGGCGGGCAACGTCTCCTCGACGATCTGGGCCATGTCGACGAACTCGATGTCGTGGCAGAGCATGATGTCGAGGTATTCGACGCCCATTCGCTCCAGACTGACATCGACGCTTTCCACGACGCGGCGGGCGGAGAAATCGAAGTGCCGCGGGGCGTAGCGGCCGAGTTTGCTACCGAGATAGTAACGGTCGCGCGGGAGACCGCCCAGTGCCGTGCCCAGCAGGCACTCGCTCAAGCCTCGGCCATAGTAGGGCGAAGTGTCGATGAAATTCATGCCCGCGTCGAGTGCCACATGCACCGAGCGGATCGCCTCCTGGAAATCCACCGGGCGAAACTCCTGCCCCAGCGACGCGGCGCCATAGCCGAGCGCCGAGAGGTTCAAGCCTGTCCGGCCGAGGGGGCGAAGCTGCATACGACCAAATCCTTTTCCACAGGGCATGAAACGGCGCAAGTCACCTTGGCCGATTCGCATTTTACCCTCCACGCGGCAACAAGGCGAGCCTGCTTCGGCGTGGATCAGGTTGGGCGCGGAATGGCCACCAAAGCCGAAACCAAAATGCCACTATGGCGATTATGCCGAGAATATCGCAGTGCCTGAAATTTTCGACTATGGGCGCGCGATGTGCAGGGTGGGGAAGGCATGAAAGGATGGCCAAAGCCCACGTTGGGTGTTGGTGGTCTATTTCAAAGTCCGCACGTACGGGTGTACGCCGCAGTTTCACTTCTGTCCTTGCAGTAACGGAGTTTACAATGCGAATGTTTCGATGTCTTACTTTTGGAATTGCCGCCATGTCGCTGTTCTTCGCGGCCCCGGCGGCTGGCTGGGCTCAACGCCATCGCGATGCCCGGGTCAAGCATGCGACGCATGATGAGCAGGAAGCGGCGTCTTCAAATCGACGCGACGGCGCCAATGATTCCAATGCGAACTACTCAGCGACCGATCGGCAACTGGCGGCCTGGTTGACGGTGGATAACGAAGGCGAAGTTGCCTTGGCTCGGTTGGCGCAAGAAAGGTCAAAGAACGACCAGGTTCGGAAATTCGCCGCGCAGATGATCAAGGACCATGAGAAGTGCCTGGATCATCTGAAACGCATCGGCGGAGGTTCGTCCGTCGCCCGTGACCGCGGCGGCCGCGCGGTGCAAGCCAGCCATAATGAGGATGCAAATCAGGAGAGGGACGACCGCGATGTGGCCTCGCGCCATGCCGAGGAGCGAGATTCTAGTTCGCGGCCCGACGAAGAACGTGACGCGGAGAACCGGTCCACCTCGACACAACCGGTCTTGGTGCATCCCAGTTCGCGCCCCGACGAAGAGCGTGACGCGGAGCATCGCCAATCCAGCGAGCGCGGCAGTTCACATGGTTTGGATTTCGTCCAAATCAAGCGGCAAATCGGCCAAGAGTGCATTGCGTCGTCTCAACGCGAACTGAGCCGGCTGCGGGGCGCGGAATTCGATCGAGCCTACATGGGAATGCAAGTCGGAAAACACTATGAAATGCTCGATACCTTGCGCGTTTTCAACAAGTACGCCTCGGCCGATTTCGACAAAGTGATCGTGGAAGCCGAGAAGAGCGCCGAAACGCACCTGGATCACGCAAAGCAGTTGCACCGGTCGTTGGAAGGCCATGATAGCGGGCACCGGAACGCCAATGAGCCTCGGGATGAATCGCGCTCCGCGCGCGGCGGTTCGACCAGCGAACGGAACTTGGACGAGTAATCGAAGCCGGCTTCGCGCCGGGGCCGACCTCACTCGATCTTGTCGTCTGGGCGGACACAAAGTTCGGGCTTCGGCCGTGCCACGATCACTCGTGGCGCGGCCTTTTCTTGTTTCCTGGCTTGTCCGCTGGCTTTGCCCCTTCGAGGGACCATGAATAATCCGGGCTAGCGTCAGGGGGCGACTTTCTCTATCATCCGGCCGCTGAACTAGCCGCGTTTCGTCAGGGAGGACGACCGTGAATTCGTTGAAGACGATGTTTCTGGCGGTGTTGATGTCGGCCGCGACATATGGGGTGTATGTCACGATCACGGGAAATCCGCCCGCTCCGCCCCCCAAAGATGCCAAGGGTTGGGCGGAAGATCCACCCCAGGTTGAAATTCCCGCGGGCGAGCGCGCAACGGCGTCATCGCCCCCTGCGCCGACCTCCGTGCCGCCCGAACCGCCGCCGGCCGCGGCTGATCGCCCGGCAAGCCCTTATGAAGCCGGCGCGGCGAATACGAACGATCCGCGCGGCGGTACTCCCGACGCGGCCCATCATGCGACTGCCGACGTCGCGAGCGGCCCAGCCCCCCATCAGCCTCCAGACGTGTCGGACGTGCGAGACCATGCCGCGAGCGCCCCCGCCGCCCCGGCTGGCGGGCCATCGGATGACCGTTATCCGCCGGATTCGGTCGAGGACCGATACCCGCCGAACGACCGCTACCCCAGTTATCCCGCCGCGGACGCCGCCGGCGAATCGCGACGGGACGGCGGTCCCCCCCATCCCACCCCCACGGACGGCTCACCGCCGCCCGACCCGACGGAAGTCCACAACGAATTCGTCGCCGGCATGCGCGTCGCCGAGGGGATGCTGGCCGACCATCACCTGGTCGACGCCCTGTTGGAGTTGTCACGCATGGTCGGCGATCCGCTCTTGGCGGCGGATGACGAGGCGCAATTGACGGAATTGCTCGATCAGCTTGCGGGCACGGTCGTTTACTCGCGCGAGCACCTGCTCGAACCGCCCTACGAAGTGCAGCCGGGCGATACGCTGGACCGCGTGGCCGAAGCCTACCATGTGCCTTGGCAGTTGTTGGCCAACATCAACGGCATCACCGACGCGCGCCGGCAGTTGCAGCCGGGCGATACGCTCAAGGTGATCAAGGGACCGTTCGAGGCCGTGGTCGACTTGGGCCGGTTCCGGCTCACGCTGTTCGTGGGCGGTTGCTATGCGGGCCGTTTCGAGATCGGCATCGGCCAGGATTGCACGACGCCTTTGGGTGACTTCGTCGTCCAAAAGAAGGTCGTCAATCCCGACTACTACGGCGAGCAGGTGATCGCGGCCGGCAGCCCCGACAACCCCTTGGGCGAGTACGCATTGCAACTGTCGGACCAAATCTTCATCCACGGCACGAACGACCCGGCCAGCATCGGCCGCGCCGAATCGAAGGGCTGCATCCGGCTGAACAACCACGACATCGCGGACCTGTTCTCGATCCTTTCCGAGAAGACCGAGCGCACGCCCGGCTCCCCCGTATCCATCCGGCGGTAGCCGGTAGCTGAATTCGCAAGCTTGATCGCGAGTCGGAGATTTCCAGCGGTGTACGACAAACACGCTCTGATGGCCTTGGTCCGCGAGAAGGCTCTCAAGTTCGGCGACTTCACACTGGCATCCGGCAGGAAAGCCAGTTACTACCTTGACGGCAAGCAGGTCACGCTCGACGCGGTCGGAGCCAGGCTCGTCGGCGAAGGGGTCTTGGACCTCTTGGGCGAGCGTCCGCCGAAGGCCGTCGGCGGCATGTCGATCGGCGCCGACCCCATCACGGCCGCCGTGGTCACGATGGCCGGCGTCCGCGGCCAAGCGCTGTCGGGCTTCATGGTCCGCAAGGAAGCCAAAGGGCACGGCACCGGACGTTCCATCGAAGGGCCGGTCGAGCCGGGTGACGAAGTGGCGATCGTCGAAGACGTCGTGACGACCGGCGGCTCTTCCTTGGCGGCCATCGAGCGCTGTCAGGAATTCGGCCTGATCGTGAAACGAGTCATCGCCGTTATCGACCGCATGGAAGGCGGGGCGGAGGCCTTCGCCCGGCGCGGCTTTCCCTTTGCCAGCTTGCTCACGATCCGCGATTTCGGGATCGAGCCGCCCGCTGAAGGATGATCTTTTAATCAACCCGCGCCGACGGCAGGAGCATCCAGGATGGATTTCCTCAATAAGGCATACGCCCAACTCGCCGACGTGTTCCGAGCGATGACGCCCGGCGCGCGAATGATCGCCGGGTTGTTGTTGGCGGTCGTGGCGGTCAGCCTGGTCTATCTTGGCATCCATCCGATCTCGGGCGGCGAGGCGTACCTGCTTCAGGGGCACCGCTTTACGACCAGCGAGATCGAAGCGGCCCAGGCGGCGTTGGGCGAGGCGGGTTTGAACGACTACGAGATCGAGGGGAACCAGATCCGCGTGCCGCGCGCGCAGAAAGGCAAATACATGGCGGCGCTGGCCGACGGCGATGCGATGCCGGTCCACTTCGGCACGCTATTGGCCGACGCCACGACGAAGCCCGGCCCGTTCACCAGCCGGCCGCAGATCGACGCCATGAACAAGATCGCACTCGAACGGACCCTGGCCGACACGATTCGCTGGATGAAAGGGATCGAGAAGGCGGCGGTGCTCTACCACCTTCCGAAGAAGACGGGCTTTCGCTCCGACGACCGGGCGACCGCGATGGTCACCGTCGTGCCGCGGGGCACGAGAGAATTGGACGAGGGCCAGGTGCCGAAGATCCGCGACCTGGTGGCCGCCGCGATCGGCATCGCGCCGGAGGGCGTGACGGTGGTCGACGCCAACGGCCGGTCGTACGCCGGCGGCCAGCCGGTTCGCGCCGGCGCCTTGGACGACCCCTACTTCACGCGCAAGAAATCGTACGAGAACGACTACGAACAAAAAATCCGCAAGGCATTGTCGTACGTGCCGGGTGTTACCGTGACCGCCCACGTCGAATTCGAGGGTCGGATCGGCCGCCGCGAGGAAAGCCCGCGCGTACACACGGTCGCCGACGTCGTCTCGTTCACGCCCAAGAAAGTGATGATTTCGGTGGGCGTGCCGGACAGCTATTACGAGGAAATCTGGCGAAAAGCGAACCCCGCACCCGACGGCGGTGCGCCGGTGAAGCCCGACGTGAAGGTATTGGAACTGATCGAACGGGCCGAGAAGACGAAAATTCGGGACTTCGTGTCGCAGTCGATTCCCCAACCCGACGTGACGGCCGACATCCGGCCGTTGGTCACGGTAACGACCTTCGCCCAGTTACCCACGGCGGACCTTCCCGCGCCGGCGACGACCGACCGGGCACTGGCCTGGTTCTCGACGCACCGAAACGCGCTAGGGGCGATCAGCTTGATGTCGGTGAGCCTGTTGGTGTTCCGCTCGATGGTCCGATCTCGCGGGTTGATGGGTCCGGCGCCCGCCGCGCGATCGCCGCGTCCGCCGGCGGAGAACAAGCCGCCGGCGGAGAACAAGCCAGCCTGGCCGGCCGCGGCGGAAAAGTCCCCCCTGACTGAAATGAAACCTGACCATCGTCTTGATCGCAAACCGGTCGGAGGCCGGTCGCGGCGCGACGAGTTCACGGACATGGTCCGCGACGACCCGGACACCGCCGCCAACATTCTCAGAAACTGGATCGGTAGCGCCAGTTAGGTTAGGGGGGTTCAGGGTTCATCGCCAAGATGAAGAACTACATTCGTGAACCACAGTTCCGCAGTTTTCGCAGCCGCTACCAGGAGTGCGTCATGGCCTCGAACGCACGCTGGAGTAGCAACTCGACACATCTCAGCGTCGCTGGCCCGATCCCAGAGACTCGTGCCCCCCCACAATCTGAACCCTGAACCCTGAACCCTGAACCCCGCGTCCCTCGATCTAGGCCCTTTGATGACGCCCGACAACTTTCGCAAAGCGGCGATCCTGGTCGCCACGCTCGACGCTTCGACCGCCGACACGGTGCTTGATTCCGTGCCCGAGGAGCAAGCGGCGCGAGTGCGCAGGATGATCGTCGGGCTGGGCGAGCTGGACGCCGCCGAACAAGACGCGGTGATCGACGAGTTCTTCCGTGCCGCCCCGCGGGGTTCTCTTGACCAGACCGACGACGCGGAGCCCGACGCGCTGCGAGATGACGAGCGGCACAGTGACGCGCCGCGGGACGGAGTGGAGTTCATCGTCTCGTCGCCCGCGACCGGCGACGACGCCCCAGCGCGGCCTTTCGGATTCCTGGACCAGGCTCGCGGCGACAAACTCTCCCCGCTGTTGGCCGGCGAGCGCCCGCAGACGATCGCGCTGGTGATTTCACACTTGCCGCCCGATCGCGCCGCCGACGTGCTTGGCGCGCTCGACTGCGCTCTGCAAGTCGACGTGCTGCGGCGCCTGGTCGACTTGGACGAGGCCGATCCGAACGTGCTGCGCGACGTCGAGCGCGGCTTGGAATCGCGGATACTGGAGCAGATTCGCCACGAAAGTCGTCTCGCGACACGAATGAACGCCGCGGCCGGCATCGTCCAAGCGGCCGCGCCGCGGCAGAGACGCGAGTTGCTCGCGAACCTGGCGCGCCACGATTGGCGGCTGGCCGATCGCCTGCGACCGGCAACCTGCGCGTTCGCCGACCTGGAGCGGATGGACCCAGAGACGCTGGCCACGCTGCTCTCGGAGCTCGATCCCGACGTGACGTTGTTGGCGCTGGCCGCCGCGCCGCTGGGGCTGGTCGACCGGGTGCTGGGGCAGTTCTCGCCCCAGGAGGCCGCGCAGGTGCGCCGGACGATCGAACGCCTGGGCCCGACGCGGCTGGCCGACATCGATGAGGCCCAGCGGCGGATTGCCGAGCGCGCGAGGCAACTCGCGTTGGACGGCCGCATTGAACTGCCAATGGACAGGGGATAGGGGGACAGGGGACAGGTTACAGGGAACAGGTTACAGCCGGTGGTGAACCCCGAACCCCGAACCCCGAACCCCGAACCCCGAACCCCGAACCCCGAACCCCGAACCCCGAACCACGAACCCCGAACCCCGAATCCGGAACCTTCATCCCTCAAATGCCCACCGTGATCAAGGCCACCGATCGGCAGTTCGGCGAGCGCGGCGCGGCATTCGACGTCGAAGCCCTGGCGCGCCAAGCCGATGCGTACCGGGCGACGATCCGCGAGCAGGCCCGCCAGATCCTGCTGGCGGCCATGCGCGACGCCGGCGACATCCGGCATGCCGCCGAACTGGAAGGCCGCCGCGCCGCGGAGCAAGCGTTCGACCGCCTGCTCGATGAACAGGTTGGTCGTCGACTCGAAACGGTGTTGCCGGCCCTGCGCGCCGTGATCGCCGAAGTTTGTGATTCAAAGCAGGCTTGGCTGGCCGACTGGGAGCGGCAGGCCGTCCATTTGGCCGTGGCCATCGCCGGGCGCGTTTGCCGCCGCGAAATCTCGAACCAGCCTGAGATCTCGATTGGCCTGGTGCGCGAGGCGCTTGAGCTGGCCTCCGGCGCCGGAGGAGTGCGGGTTCTCTTGAATCCCGACGACTACCTGGCTTTGGGCGGTCCTGTGCGAAAACTCGCCAGCGAATTGGCGAGGTTGGGTCCGGCTGCGGTCGTCGCCGATGCCTCGATCAGCCACGGCGGTTGTCGCGTGGAAACGCCGAAGGGCGCGGTGGATCAGCAAATCGAAACGCGACTCGTCCGGATCGCCGAGGAGTTGACATGCTGAATTACACGGACCAACTTGCGACCATTTTGCCTTGCGGGCTCGAAGGGAGCGTGGTGAGGGTCGTCGGCATGGCGGCGGCCGTGGCCGACCTGCCGGCGCCCTTGGGCGCGCTGGTCGAAATCGACGTCCAGCGTGGCGAGCCGCTCGAGGCCGAAGTGATCGGCTTCGACGGCGGCGCGACGCTGGTTTATCCGTTCGCCTCGCTCGCCGGCGTGCGACGAGGCCATCGCGTTCGCCTGCGTCGCACGTCGAACCGCATGGGCGTAGGCCACGAGTTGCTCTCGCGCATCGTCGACGCCCGCGGCCGCGCGATCGACGGCCGTCCGCCGCCCGTGACGACCGAGCGGATCGCGCTGGACGGGCCGCCTCCGCGGCCGGTCGAGCGGCCAAGGATCGACACACCCTTGACGACCGGGATCCGCGCCATCGACGGACTCTTGACCTGCGGCAAGGGACAGCGGATGGGCATTTTTTCCGGATCGGGCGTCGGAAAAAGCGTGACGCTGGGAATCATGTCGCGCCATTCGTCGGCCGACGTCAACGTGATCGCCCTGATCGGCGAGCGGGGGCGCGAGGTGAACGAGTTCATCGAGCGCGACCTGGGCCCAGAGGGACTGGCGAAGAGCGTGCTGGTCGTCGCCACCAGCGACGAACCGGCGTTGCTCCGCGTGCGAGCGGCCTTCGCGGCCACGGCCATTGCCGAGTTCTTCCGCGACCAGGGAAACGACGTGCTGCTGGTCATGGATTCGATCACGCGCTTCGCCCTGGCCCAACGCGAGATCGGCTTGACCGCCGGCGAGCCGCCCACGACGCGCGGCTTTCCGCCTTCCGTATTCGCCCTGTTGCCCAAACTCGTCGAGCGCGCCGGCCGCGGACCGCGCGGCAGCATCACCGCCTTCTACTCGGTGTTGGTGGAGGCCGACGACGCCAACGAGCCCATCGCCGACGCGCTGCGCGGCCTGCTCGACGGCCACACCTGGCTCTCGCGAAAGCTGGCGACGAAAGGGCATTATCCACCCATCGACGTGCTGGAAAGCACCAGCCGGCTCATGAGCGACGTGACGACCCCCCAACACCGTGAAGCGGCGGCCGTGGTGCTCGAGTTGCTGGCGGCCCATCGCGATCACGAGGATCTGATCTCGATCGGCGCGTACCGCCGCGGCGCGAACCGCGTGGTCGACCTGGCGATCGAGATGCTCGATCCGATCCATGAATTCCTGCGGCAGCGCGTCGACCAACATGGTTCCATCGAGAGCGCCCGCGAATCGCTGATACGGCTTCGCGCCCGCTGCGACGAGCGGCCAACCGTCACCCCGGAGAACGCGACGTGAAAGTCCATCATTTCCGTTTGGCGACGTTGTCGCGGCTCCGCGAGGCGGTGCGCGATGAACGGCGCAAGCAGTTGGCCGAAACCCTGGGCGTCGCGGACGCGACCACGGCGCGGCGCGACGAGCTCGACGGCGAGTTGGAGGAACTGAAGCGGTGTCGAGCCGCGCCCGCCGGCACGGTCGACGTCGAGCGCCTGCTCGACGCCGACCGCTACGAGGCGCTGCTGCGCCTCGAGCGGGGGCGGGTCGAGCAACGGCGGCAAGCGTTTGAAAGCGAGATCGAAAAGCGGCGTGAAGCCCTGCTCGCGGCCGACCGCGACGTTCGCGCTCTGGAACATCTTGCCGACACGCACGAGCGGCGGCGTTTGGCCGAGGAGGATCGCCGCGGGATGAAGGAACTCGACGAAGTCGCCCAGCGGCGGCAGGTCGTAGGTTAGGCGTTCTTTCTCACTTCTTCAGCATTTCATCAACGAACTCAAACAACACCTTCGTCGATGGATCATCGGGTAGGCCGAGGTTCTCGTTGAGCTTGGAGTGATCGGTGTCCTTGGCTCCAAAGAGCTTCGCAGCGATGCCGGCTTCGGTGAGCACGGAGCCGAGACGCTGGGCTTGGGCGGTGGTGTCGGGGTGGCCGGCGACGTACAGGAGCAGGAAGGGCGAGATGCCTTTGTCACGCTTGACGTGGTTGACGGCGGAGAAATCGCGGTGCTTCACCGGATCGCCGCCGAACTTCTCGTAGTGGCCGAATTTCGGATTGGGCTGGCCGAGGGCCTTGCGACGCGCGGCACCCGTCTCGATCATCAGCGGAACGTCGTAGGTGTCGCCGTCGACGGGCACGCAGCCTTTGATGTTTGCCAGCGACAGTCCCTCGGCTTTCAGGTAGCGGTCGTCGGTGCAGATCAAGGCCGCGAGTTGGGCACCAGCGGAATGGCCCATAACCAGGAGGCGTTTCGGATCACCGCCATGCTCGGTGATGTGGTCATGAACCCAGTGAATGGATTTCGCAACGTCGCGGACGATGGTTCCCATGTCGACGTTCGGCAGGAATCGGTAGTTCGTGGAGACGAAGACAAATCCTTGATCGACAAAGGCCTTCGGCTTTCCTTGCACGCTCGTTTTGTCACCCACCTGCCAGCCGCCGCCGTGAATCCAGAAGATCACGGGCAGATCCTTTGCGTTTTCAGGCGCATAAACATCGAGCATCTGCCGTTCATTCGCGGGCTCAGCGTAGGGAATGTCGCGTTGGACGTTCTGGGCCTGCGCCACAGACACGAAAGCGAAGGCGATGAGGAGAGGGGAGACTTGTTTCATGTTCGGGTGCTGTTGCCGTCAATGGAAAGTGGTAAAGTTGTTCGGTACTCAAAATGCGATATGATTCTAGCCCGGCCTTGAATACCGTACAATGGGCACTCAATGCCCCACAATGCCCTGCTGCCATACACTTGGGGGTTGCCACGAAGCGGAATGGGATTCATGTGTGTGCCATCTCGGCAATATCGCCTACCGGACGCAAAGGGCGCTCCAATGCAATCCTGAAAACGGCCACATCCTCGACGACGAGGCCGCGATGGCCTTCGGGCGGCGCGAATACGAACCGGGCTGGAAGCCGGTCGTTTGAGTGTCGCCTTTCGCTCCGCGAAAGAACGCCCTTTCGCGGAGCGAAAGGCGACAGCAGGGATTGTCGTCCTTCCAGGGAGAACGAAAATGATCGTCCAATGGCATAGGGATGTCTTCGTCCCCGCGCGGCGCCAACACGTCTATGAACAGATGAGCACCGAAGGGTTGCTCGCTAAAACGCCAGTGTTAGCGCGGGACCATGAATATTCCGACAAGGCGGTTAAAGCCCGACGATCGCGCCAGCCGATACAGGACGATGGAATTGTGTACCACCGTATCGAATGTAAGGGTCATGCCATGCTTCGGACGACTGCGACGGCCGGGTTCATCGTTGCGGGCTTGATGGTTGTGGTCGCTCCCGCCGCGGCCCAGGACAATAATGAATCGCCGACGAAGACGACCTTTGTGAAACGCTTGGACCGAATTCGCCGGACGATCATCGGCATACCGATGGACGATCAGGAACCGCCGGTAAAAACCTCCAAGTCCCCCAAAGCGCCGGTCCCGCGGCGGATGTCCCGGCAAGACGCGCTGCCCGCTAAAGCGACTTCGTCGAAATCCAAACCGAAGCGACCGTCGAGCCGTCGCGACGAGGTCGTCACCCAGATGGCCCGGCGGACGCAACTGGCCGAGACGCGAACTGCGACCACGCCGAGCGCGGCCGCGCCCCAAGTGGCTTCCAAAGCGACCGGTGGCGAGCGCCGAACGATTGAAAAGGAAAACATCGCCGCCACCCCGCCCGTGACGCCAACCAACCGCGCAACGCCCGCCGCCGCGGCGCGGCACAAACATAAGTCGGCCGCGTCGAGCAAACAGGCCGCGTCGAGCAAACAGGCCGCGTTGTCGGGCGACAATCTCTTGCTGTCGGGGCAGGGGCCGCGGTTATCCATTGAAACGGCGGGGCCGAAACAGCTGCTGGTGGGACAAGAGGCGGCCTACAAAATCACGGTTCACAACGAGGGCAAGACCCCCGCCGCCAACGTGATCGTCGCGATCAGCCTGCCCGCCTCGGCCGAGGTCGGCAACTCGCGTGCCACCGCCGGCAAGGCGGAACGCGGCGATGGGGTGATCGAGTGGTCGATCGGCGGCCTGGCGCCGGCCAGCAACGCGGAACTGGTCCTGCCGATCGTCGCGCGCGAGAGCCGGTCGTTCGATCTGGCGGTGCGCTGGTCGGCGGCCTCGCCTTCCGCGCAGGCGACCGTCGAGGTTCAAGAACCCAAGCTGGAACTGCGAATCTCCGGACCGGCCGAAGTACGCTGCGGCGCCAAGGAAATCTACCGCTTGGCGGTGTCGAATCCGGGCAACGCGGACGCCGACGACGTGGTCATCCACTTGCTGCCGCTCGACGGCGACCATGGCAAACCCACGAGCCACAAGGTCGGCACGATCGGGGCCGGCGAGAGCGACATGGTGGAGATCGAACTGGTCGCGCGGCAAGGCGGCCAATTGACGATTCAGGCCGAGGCGACGGCGTCGGGCGGATTGAAGGCCAAGGCCGTTGAACAGGTGACGGTGAGGCGCGCCGCGATCGAGTTGGCCGTCAGCGGACCCAAGAAGCAATTCTCAGGCGGCGCGGCCAGCTACGAGATCGGGCTCAAAAACCCGGGCGACTCGGCCGCGGAACAGATCGTCATCACGGCCCAACTCCCCGACGAGGCCGAGTTCGTCTCGGCGACTCCAAGCGGACGTTTCGACGCACAAGCGAGGCGAGTCACTTGGAAACTCGATCGGCTCTCGGCCGCCGCGGAGGAGGCGTTGACGCTCAAGTGCGTCTTGCTCAGCGCGGGGGAAAGCCAAGTCGATGTGACCGCCGCGGCCGAAGGCATTCCGAAGCAAACCGCCTCCGCCACGACCACGGTCGTCGCGGTCGCCGACATCGTGTTGGAGGTGGCCGACCCGTCGGGGCCCGTGTCCGTGGGAGCGGACGCCGTCTACGAAATCCGGGTCCGCAACCGCGGCAACAAGCAAGCCGAGGGTGTGGAAATCGTGAGCTTTTTCTCCAATGGCGTCGAACCGGTTTCCGTCGAGGGCGGGCAGCACGAAATGGCGCCGGGGACCGTGGTGTTCGAACCCCTCAAGTCGCTCGAGGCCGGCGGACAGCGGGCCTTCAAGATCCACGCGCGGGCCGATGCTTCCGGCACCCACCGCTTCCGCGTCGAACTCAAGTGCAAGTCGACCGGGACCAATCTCGCCCAGGAAGAGACCACCCTCTACTACGGTGAGGAAGTCGAGGAGAGCAACGAACCTGCCCACCTCGGGGACGACGCGGCCGACGAGTAGTTGGGTTGCGGCCGACGGATGCGCTACGGGTAGGGTGTTGAAAATTCGGTCTTGACTCGGATTTATCTTCCTGCCAGTTTTGTGTCGATGCGGCCGCGGGCCGACTTGTGGGCATCAGACCGTGTATGACCGAGAATTAGCGCCCGGTCACCCGCATCGCCGTCGCGATCCGCGCGTCAGCCGCAACGCGGCATGATTCCACAGCCCAGGGCGCAGCCCTCGTTGTTCCACACATCTTGTAAAGAGGCCAGGGGCTTGCCCAATGGAGTTTCACGCTCGTATCGACACACGCAGGCTCCCCTGATTACCTGTCTTTCCCCGTGTCGCCCCGCCGGCTGCCACGAACTTCGTTTCCTTCGTTTACTTCTGTTCAATTCGCCGCCCTCGCTCCCAGGGCCATTCCAATGTCAAGAGCCATTCTCGCTGTTCTGCTGACCGCCATTCCCGCCTCCGCGCAGGATGCCAAGCCAGCCGATCCCGCGCCTCTGCAGTTGACGGCCGCGCAGGACCACAAACTGATGATGGAAGCGCTAGGAATCAAGTCGCTGCGCGAGGGCGCCAACGGCATGAACCGCGACGCGCCGAACGCCGCCAACTACAACGAAGCGATCTCCAAAGGGTGGGGCTTCGCGATCATTGTCCCCAACAGCATTCAGGCCGACAACGGCGGGGGACTGACCAGGGGCATGATCGGCCTCTGCAACAAGGGCCAGGTCCGCAAACCAGACGATTGGGGCGCCTTGCGCGCCTGGGCCTGGGGTGCCAGCCGCGCACTCGACTACTTTGAGACCGATCAGGCCGTCGACGCCAAGCAGGTCGGCATCGAGGGGCTTTCCCGGTATGGCAAGGGGCGGCGCTGGTCGCGATGGCGTACGATCAGCGCTTCGCCATCGGCTTCATCGGCTCCTCGGGCGAGGGCGGGGCAAAGCTCCACCGCCGCAACTTCGGCGAGTTGGTCGAGAACCTCACCGGTTCCGGCGAGTATCATTGGATGGCTGGGAACTTCCTCAAGTACGGCGGCCCCTTGACGCCGGCTGACCTGCCGGTCGACGCCCATGAACTGATCGCCCTGTGCGCACCGCGGCCAACATTCATCAGCTACGGCGCCGCAACCGGTCCAGGAGCCGAGGGGCAATGGGTGGATCAGCGAGGCAGCTTCCTCGCGGCCGTGGCCGCCGGTCCTGTGTTCAGGCTGCTGGGAAAGAAGGATCTCGGCACGGCCGAGTTCCCGGAAGTCGAGACGCCGATCATCGACGGCGAGCTTGCCTTTCGTCAGCACAAGGGCGGCCACACCACTGGCTAACCGCGCAGGCGCCGGATGTACCGGCCACCGCCTGGCCGTGCTGCGACAGGGACTGAGACAACACAGCATCGCCTCGCGGAAAAGGACCGACTACGTTTTACGTTTTCTCCAACAGCACCCTCCGTAGGAGGAGTCGAGTGAGTGAAAACGTCGAATTGTCGAGCTTGGACCTGCGTTACGAGAACCATCGGCGGCGGGACGACGGTCGCGGTCTTTCTGTTGGTGACGGGGAAGGCCCAACGGCGCGTCGGCGCCGAACTCCGCGGTACCGGGCCGCAGGTCTGGCGTGGGGTTTCTAGGCAGCGCCGCGTAGGGGACGCGGGCCGGCGTTTGCCGGCGAGCTATACTTCACGCGGTCGAGAACGAGACATTCACGGTGGCTGGGGCAGAGCCTAAGCGATGCCCCGGTCGCTATCTAGCCGGGGCGTCGCTTACGCCGGGTTTTTTCACGCGTGGCCGGCCACGAAGAGTAGATCTATCTCGACTTGGCCGAGCAGCAACGGCGTGCGGTGGCGACCCGATCCTGTTTCCGCACGGCGAGCAGGGGAGCGGAAAAGGCACGCAAGCCCGCGTCCCGTCCACGTCGGATGCTGCGGATCCCGATCAGCGCCAAGCGATCACCGAGGCCGCGGATGCCATCGACGGTCAGGCGTGTGAAGCTTCTCCAGGCGCGTCGGCCAGACGGCGAAGGCGAGACAGGATGACCAGGGGGCGCAGGATGGAAAGCAAGGCTTCCGACTTCTCCGACCGTATCCTGTGAATCCCGTCAATCCTGTCCGAGAAAAGCGTTCGGGGTGAGTTTTCTGACGGCGGCCATCCAAAGTTCGGTCGAGGTGGCGCTCAACGCCGACCGCTCGACCGATGAGTACAAGAACTTGCTCTACGAGATCGTCGATGAGTGCAGTCGCTTGGGCGTGCTAGGTCGGCCGCGCCGCGCCGGGGCACCCTGGCGACCAGGTCATCCTGCGGGTCACGGACAGCGGGGGGGCATCAGCGCCGACGACCTGCCGCACATCTTTGAACGCTTCTACCTGGGCGACAGGTCGCGGCACCGCGATGATCCCGATAAGGCGGATGAAGGCGGATGAAGACACCCAGCGTTTGGGCGGATGAAGGAGGCGCATTGAAGCGGGTCGCAGTTTTTTTGCCGGCCACCTCTTGCCCGCACTAACGTACAGCGGTAGAATGCAACTGGGTTCGAGGTCAGGTTGTCATTTGTCCCTGGTATCTATGACGATGACACTTTTCACCGCTTCACGTCACGGCTGCGCAGGCGGGCGCGCGGCATGGCCAGCCGCGGCGCCGCGGCCGCGACAAAACCATCACGACCCACCGGCGTCCGCAACCACGATCGGCCCGCAGCCGGGCCCATCGGCGGCCAATGCAGCGATTTCGCCGAAAAATGCTAACCGAACGCGCCGCTATGGCGCGCGGCGGTCGCCAATCCGCGCGCCCGGAATCGCGGGTGGGGCCGACCACCTGTCAAAATGAAGTCGGATTGCCACGCGGAGGTCGTGCCTAGTTTATGGGCAGAGCTGCTCAAACCGTAGGCAGCCCGCTGCCAAAGCGATGATCGCGATGAGCCGAGAGGCAGGAACCGCCCACCGAAAAAGCCCTATGAAAATCCATAGAAAACAGTTTTTCGCGTCAAGGATTTCTTCCGATTTGCCAGCCGTTTCAGCAGGCGCCGCGGGCGGTTTTGGTGCTCAGTTTCTAGGCAGCGCCGCGTAGGGGACGCGAGCTGATGAGCCCAAACGAAATCCGCCGAAGGCGGGAAGCCCGCAGTCAAAGCACCTTGAGCGTGACGTGATACGTTACCCCCCACAAGTGTGCGGACGCTGCCGCCCTGGGAAGTGAGGTCGCCGCGATCCGGAGCTCGTGCCATAAGTCCAACGGCACCTACAACTTGCGACGTGCAATCTGATACCCCCCATTGGTGTGCGGACGCTGCCCTTGGGCGCAGGTCATTGGCACATGCATGCATCCACAGCGCAAGTCGAATAGCTGAAACAGTTTGCGCAAGATTCATTGCCACCCCCCACTGGTGTGCGGACGCTCCGGACGCTGAATTACCCACCTTCTATCAGCACCGCCCGGGCCGGCTGCCCCGAAATGGCCCGGACTGCCAATTTGGCAGCCGGGTTGGTTCGAGATTCAGGCTCGACCGGATTGCATCTTTTGTTGTGTGAGGCGGTGGGTGACCGGACACTATGGGGTTGAGGATGAACAACATGGATCTCGCCGAGTTGATCAGTACGTTTCGCGCTCCACTCGTGGGGCTCATCGCCTCCTGGGGTGCGCCGTGGGCGGACGCGGCCGAGATCGCTCAGGATAGTCTTGCGGAGGCGTACCTGAACCGAGCGTCCTGCCGCGGAGACTGGTCCAATCCCGACGTATTCGGCAGCTGGCTGCGCGGCGTGGCGCGCAACGTGTACCGCAATTGGGCGCGAGGACGGCGGCGGCGCCAACGGGCGGTGAAGTTCGACTCGGCCGCGGTGGAGCGGGCGGTTTCCCCGCCGACCCCGGAGCCTTCGCAACAAATCCAACTCTTGCGGCAAGCGATCGAGCGACTTCCAGTCCAGCAGCGTCCATCATCACCGGCGGCAAGTGTACCGCGCTCGCCGTGCCGCTGGCGCATGCATCAGGCCTCAACAAGCTGCTCGGCTATGTGGCGATGCCGGCCATGAGTCTGTTCGTGCTTCCGGCCGCCGCCATCTTCGCCGCCGCCAAGATTCGCAGCCTTCAGAGGGACAACACCCCTGACGTCACCGATCAGCAGGCGATCCTGAACGCGACTGCCCTTTGGGCGCGGCGGCACAAGGCATTCCTTCATGGCCTCCTTTGGGGAACGCTGGTCCTGGCCTGGATCGGCGCGACGTCGCTGATGTTGCTGCTCTATTTGATCTCCCTGGGGGTGCTGTTGTACGTTCTGTCGGGCTTCGTCAAGCTCGGGGTGGCGCATCGCCACATAATCGGCCAGTCCTGTCTGATGGGCCTGATGTTTCTCGGGCAGGTTTCCATGTTTTCTGGAATAGGTGACCAGGATATTCATTTTGTCGATCCGCAACTCGTTGTCGCCGTCTTCCTCGGCGGCGTGTTGGTGCTACTACCGTTGGTGAGTGGCAGCCTCGATCCATGGGTCCGCCGGCGGTTCAAGGGAAATCCTCGATGGGTCGTGGTTGGCCTGATCGCGGGACTGCTAATACCATTGCGCAATGACCTGACACCCAGGGACCGAGACTATCTGGAAAAACGGCTGCACGTCACACTGGAGGAATTGGCGGAAAGTCCGTATGACGTCCTGGAGACGGCGCTGCGCGTGACGCAACTATTGGAGGTCATCCAGCGCCCCATCGACCGCGCCCGATACCGCGACAGGGTACATGACTGGCTACGGAAATTCCACAGCAAGCAAGGTGGTGGATTCCAAGCCGCCGGCGGTTTCAGGCAGTACCTCAATGAGCCGGAAGGCTTCCTAGAGCGGTTTCCATGGTCACCGGTCGGGTCCGTGGAAGTGACCTCGTACGCCGTCCAACTCATGCGGATTTATGGGGTTCCCGACGGGCTCGATCTCAATTGGGTGCGCTCGTTCCTGCGGCCGCGGTCTTCAAGCGCCTTGAGCGAGGACAAGTGGATGACCGCGGTCACGCTGGACCGTCTGAACCTTGTGCCCGGCGCGGCGCACCCGACCTGGCTTGCGGTGGTGTACTACGAACGCAGCTTGATTATGGCCGCACTGCTGGTCGCGCTGTGCATCTACGCCACACTCTCCTCGGCTCGCCTTCGTCTCTGTTTAAATCGGTGAAATCCGTCAGGCTGGAAAGCCTGACCTACGCCAAGAGCGCTTCGATCGGCCGCCCCTTGCCGTCCTTGGTGACGTGGAACGGCCGGCCTTCCGTGACGTAGGCCGTGTCAGGCGGAATGCCCAACGCGTGGTAGATCGTGGCGTGAACGTCGCAGAGCGAAACGGGTTTTTCCACCGCCACCATCGGGTGCTCGTCGGCCGTGCGGCCGTAGACCAGCCCCTGCCGGAAGCCGCCACCGAAGAAGAGCAGGCTGTTGGCGCTGGAGAAATGGCCGTGGAAGCCGTACATTTTTTCGTTCTCGATCAGCAGGTTCTGGCCCGTCTGCCGCTCGGCGAAACCGATCGGCTCAATGCCGGCCTTGGGTTGGTTGGCGATCGTGCGGCCGAACTCCGTGGCCACCACCACCAGCGTCCGTTCGAGCAAGCCTCGTTCGTCGAGATCGCGGATCAACTGCGCGATCGGGCCGTCGATCTGTAGTTTCAACTCGGCCAGCCGCGTGGCGCCGTCTTCGTGCGTATCGAAACCCTTGAATGGCCCGTACTGGTACTCGACCTGCACGAACCGCGCCCCGCTCTCGACCAGCCGCCGTGCCAACAGCAAGCCACTGCCGAAGCGTGGACCGAAGTCGTACTTGGGGTCGAGCAGATCCTCGGCGGCGATTCGCGGCTTGTAGGCGGCCAGCGTGGCGCGTTTTTCCTCCTTCGCGAAAGCAAAGGCCCTTTTGATGGGCGAGTCCATCATCGCCCGCGCCTGCGCCATGATCCGCAGGTAATCGGCCGCCTTGTCGGAGGCTTGCAGTTCCTTGCCTGCCAGCTTGCTCGCATCTTGAAGGAACTTCAAGCGGCGATCGATCCGCCGGGGCGTCATGCCGGCGGCGGCGCTGAGCGTGGCCATTCCCTGGGTTGGGTCCGGGATCATGAACGGAGCGTGCCGCACGCCGTAGAAGCCCGGCCCGATGTACTCGCTGATGAATTGCTTCTCGGTATCGCTGGTGTCGACGTCGCGTCCGATGTAGATGTAGGGGGGCACGTTGGCGTCGCGGGGCCCAAGCGTGCGGCCGATCGCCGCGCCGAGGCTGGGCGCCTTGACGCCCACGGGAAACAGGTAGCCCGTCATCATGTAGTACTGGGCCTTGAGATGCACCGCGCCGAACTTGGTTTCGTTCGTGAGGCTCCGCAGCACCGTGCCAAGGGGCATGATCGAGGCCATGTTCTCCAGCCCCTCGCCCAGCCGCAGGCCATCGACCTCGGTCGGGATCGTCGGGCACGTCCCCAGCAGCTCGTTGCCCCTCATCCCCTTGCGGAAGGGCGTGAACTGCTTGGTATCCCAGGTGTCGGTCTGGGCCACGCCGCCGGGGAGCCAGATGAAAATCACGGAATCGGCCTTGGCCCGCGGGCGCTCGGCGGCGGCGGGCGCGGCGCCGGCGCAAACCGCCCCCGCGGCGGCCAGGCTGGTTTTGAGGAAGTCGCGGCGTTGCATAAGAGTGTTCCTTGTTGAGTTAGACTGTCCGCCCTCCGTGGCGTTCCGCGGAAGGCCGATGAAGGCCGTGTTCCGATTCACGGAACGCCACGGAGGGCGTTCCCTACAGAAACGTGGCGGTGGCTGGGCAGAGCCTAAGCGATGCCCCGGTCGCTAGCTAGCTAGCCGGGGCATCGCTTAGGCTCTGCCACCAGCCACCGCCTTCTTGTGGCAAAATGTCTCGCAAAATATCTTCGGCCGCATGAAGTATAATTCACCTGATGTACTGAAATTCCGGGCAACAGACGAGCGCCCAGAGCATGTCGCGCAGGCCCTCGTCGAGCGAAGCGGCGGAAGCGAGGAACTCCTTTCCCAGCTTCTTTTCGGCCGGCGTGGCGTGCCGGCTCAATACGGCCAGGTACAGTGGATCGACGACGCGGCGCGGATCCTGCCGGGCGGCCGGAGCGGCGAGGATGGCGCTCTGGCCGAGCAGGTCGTCGATCTCCGCGCCATTGAGCAACTCGAGCGCCTGAACCACCGCCGCGTCGTCGCCGCGGGCGGTGCTGATCTCGTTGCGCGACGCGGGCCTGCCCAACGCCCGCATCAAGGCGGTCGAACGGTAGTCGAGGTAGCAGCGCTCTTGGGCATCGATCCCGCCGGAGGTCGCCACGCGAAGGCTGTCGAGCAGTTGCTCAGCCGTAAGCCGGCGCAGGGTGGGCGATCGGAAATGCCGCGGTGGGTTCGTTTCGCCCGCGGCAAAATGGTCTTCCAGCGCCGCCTCGTAGCGGCGCTGGTAGGCATGGCTGGTGAGGATCAAGCGGATCGTGTGCTTCAAATCGCAGCCGTGGGCGAGGAAGTCGTGGGCCAGCCAGTCGAGCAGCGCGGGGTGGCTGGCGGGCACGTCGAGGCGGAAGTCGTCGGCCGGCTCGAACAGCCCCAAGCCAAGGTATCGCTTCCAAAGCCTGTTGACGATCGTCTTGGCGAAGCGCGGGTTGGCCGGATCGGTGACGAGTTGCGCCGTCAGGTGCAACCGGCCGTCGAGGTCGCCGGGCACGTCGCGCGGAGCGCCGGCCAGTTCAAAGGGGAACTGGGCCGGCACGACCTGGCCGGTTTTCACCTCGCAACGAATGCGTTCGAGGTTGCTCGGCGCGAACAGGCCGGCGAAACCGAGGAACCGTTCCTGCGGCCATTCGGCGTTCTCGAAATGGTCGTGGCAACCGGCGCACTTCATGCTGGTGCCGAGGAACACCTGGCCGACGTTGGCGGCCGTCTGCAACGTCGCCGTGTGGTCCTCGTTGCGTACGTACTCGATCGTGTACTGAATGCCGAGCACGTCCTCGGTGTCGGCCGCCTTGCGGCGTGGCATCGTCGGATCGAGCAGTTCGGCCACCATGACGTCGTAGGGGCGGTTCTGTTCGAGGCTTTGATGAATCCAATCGCGGTAATTGCCCCTGGTCGGAATGCCGCCCTGGCTGAGTACGGGCTGGCTGGCCAGGGCGTCTTCCCAGAACGGCGTGCCGTGGGCGGCGTAGTCGGCGTGGCGCGCCAGGAGCTGATCGACGAGCTTCGCGCGCCGCTGGGGCGAACGGTCGGCCAGGAAATGGTTGCATTCGAGTACGGTCGGGATCACGCCCACCAAGTCCAGGAACGCCCGGCGAACGAAGGTCGCGTCGTCGCACAGCGCCGGCGGCTTTTCGACGGCCTCCAGCCCCGCCGCTTGCCAGTCGGCTTGCAGGAAGCGGTCGATCGCATGGCGCTCGACGTTCGGATCTCCGTCGGGGAGTTCAACGTCCGGCGGGCCGGGCGGCGGCGGCAATTGCCCGAGCCGAAACTCACGGCGTTTGACGAGCAGGGCTTCGCTGTCGAGTTGGCCTGAGCCAGGTGGCAGAAAAGCGGCCTCGGATTCGTCGGCGAACATCGGCATTGCGGCAACCACGGTTCCCTACTTGGGATTCTTGTACGACGGGCCGTTGATGTCGGAGTCGGCGATGATCTCGTGTTCGACGGTCAGCTTGGGCTCGACTTCCCCCTCGGCCTTGACGGTCTGCGGCGTGTAGCGCACGAATTTCCGGTGGAACGGGTCGAGGAAGCGATCCCCTTTTTGAAAGATCGGCCGATACTCGATCATCTCGCCGAACCAGGCCGGTCCCACCACTTGGGCCGGAATCCAATGCCCGCGGCCTTGCCGGTCGATCAGGTAGAACTCAGGGTAGTTGTGCCCCTCGACCCAAACGCTTCGCGCCACCCCATTCGACAGCCGGCACATGCTCACGAACAACGCGCTCATCTCCTCGCAGTCGCCACAATGTTGCTCGATGGCGAACAGCGCCCCGCGGAAATCGCCGTTCTTGAATTCGACGTTGTCCCGTGTCCACTTCCAGAATCCCTTGACCATATTCCAGGCCCCCGCCTGCTCGTGCCGCTTTTTCAAATCGCGGGCCAGTTCTTTGATTTTAGGGTGATTCATTTCCAGACCCGGCGCCGGGCCGGCGAACTGGTCGCGCACTTCGCGCGGAACTCCATGCGGCAGGTCCAACTCGTCGGCGGGGGCGACGTACTCAATTCGCCAGCGCGTGATCTCGTAGAGCAACTCCACCCCGGCCGACTCGCCCGCCGCGATCTGGGGAATCTGGAAGTTGAACGTCTTGCACTGTCCTGGCTTGTCGAACTCCTTGTACTTGCCCCCCTCGGTAAACTTGGGGCGGCCGATCAATCGGACCTTTTGTTCGGGCCAGTCTCGCGGAATGGGCGCCACGACGACGACGTTCTTCGCAGGGCTTTCCTCGGGCGCCTCGACGCGGACAATGATCTTGAGCCGATAGGTCCGGGGGTCGGTATAGCGCAGCGCGGGGTCGGCCCCCAGTCGCCGGTCGCCCCCCTGACGTCGGTCATCTGGCGGCTTCGCATTGAGAGCGTCCGCCGCCGCATCTTCCGAGTCGTCGAGCGTGTATTCGGATTCGCCCGATTTCGATTTCGCGGCGGCGATCGCCGGTTCGTCGTCGGCGTCCTCGACGACGGACGCTTCGAGATTGTCCTCGTCAGTGTCCTGCGCATCGGCGCGCTCGTGGGACCAACCCCAAAGCGCGGTGAACAAAATGGCGACAAGCGTTGTCGATATTCGGCTGTTCATAGGGATGGCACTGAAGGTCAAGGATAAGATGGCAATATAGCCAGTATGGCGCGAATGGGCCGTTTTGTCAAAGTATTGGTACTTTTCGGCCCGCTGTTTTGAGATCGGCACAGGCCCGGATTATCCATGGTTTCACATTAACCCGTATTATTCATGGTCCGAACCCAAAGTGGCCATTCCGGCCTGGAAGCGACCCGTTGCGAAAAAAACGAACGGTTATGACTAGCGCCGCGTAGAAAGAAACGACTTATCCAGGTGGCAGCAATGGGGTGACTTGCGATGAAAACTCTTAGCTCTCCGGCTTGTGGGCGGTTTCTCGCGTCTGGGTGGTTCGCATGGGCGGCCTTGCTGGTTTGGCCCGCTCAGGCACGCGCCGCCCAGCCCAAAGTCGATTTCGACCTGGGCTACAAGGTCGAGTGCCACGACGTGACCGAACAGGCGTTCGCCCTGATGCACCCGAACGAAAAGGTGGTCGAGGCCGAGGTGCGAATCTCCGTGCGCCTGGCGCGCGGCGAGGAGCGGGAAATCGAGCAGTTGCTGTTTGAAATCACCAGTCCCGGCGAGCGATTGCGGGTGGTGGATTTCCTGCCCAAGACGCAGCTTGAAAGCGACGCGGCCGACGGCATCGAGGTGACCAAGACCACGGAGACGACCCGCTCGGTGGGCGCCACGGCCGGTAGCGGGCTGTCGTTCTCGACGTTCTCGGCCGCCGGCGGAAATGCTTACAACCCGGTGGGTACGCAGATCCTCCCTTCGGCCAATGCCAGCGTCGGCACCACACACCGCAAGGCGTTGTCGGAAACATCGAAGAAGATTCCTCCTGGCAAAGTGGTGGTGGCCAGTGGAACATTGGACAACGAGCACGGTGTGTTTTTCAAGCTGAAACGCTCGGCCGTGACGTCGTTCGAGGGAACCAAGCTCATCTCGTTCCGCTTCGTCGTGCCGGCCCATTGGCGTGGCGATTGGGTCGTGCTTTCGGCCCAGGCGCGAGGCACGTTCAAGCGGTCGCTGTTCTTCAAGGCGGTCGAGCCGTGTGGCGAAATCAAGGCATTCCTGGCGTTGTACCTGGCTGGCGACGCGCTCGCCGAGCGCGCCGCGTTGGAACTGGCCGAATCGCAGGCGCTGTACCTGGCCGGCAGCGGCGAAAATGAACATTCGGATACGGCGATCAGCGAGTTGGCGTTGGCCGCCAGTCCGTGGCAGACCGCCAAACCACGCTCGGCCGCCACGCAGCCGCGCACGCTTCAGCGGCAGACCTGCCTCAAGCCGTTCGCCACGGGGGGACTATTCGCGTCGCACGATGGGGCCGATCGCGACCATGGGCACGCTTCGACGGGCGATCGCATGACGGTGCTGAAACAGGCCCTGAACCGAATGGCAAAATTGTCGCGCGCCGGGTAAACCGCTCAACGCGTTGGGTTGGTGGGCGGCGCCGACTCTGTAGGGAACGCCCTCCGTGGCGTTCCGTGTCCTGCCAGAAGACGTCGCACCCGCGTCACGGAACGCCACGGAGGGCGTTCCCTACAGAACCCAATGCGACAATCCATATATATCCGCAGTATCCGCGGCGAAACCGGCGCATGTCGCGCGGTGATGAGCTAGAATTGAGAAACCCCTACGAGGCAACACCACCATGAAACTCGCCGCCCTGATCGTCCCGTTGTTTCTGTTCGGCGTGCTTCCGGCCCAGGCCGGATCTCGCGGCACTCCCACGCGGGCCGTGTCGGTCCCCAGCCATTCCATGCAGCCCGGAATGCCGGGCGGAGGTCAACCCTACCGATCACCACGGGTGGCGGGCGTCTACAGCGCTCGGCCCGGGCATTACAGCAGCAACGAACGCTACAGCGGCGGCCGCGCCGTCTACGCCGCCTACACCAGCGCCGGCTACGGGCCCTACGGCGGCCGAGGCGGCTACGGTGGTTTCGGTGGCGGCTACGGCGGTTTCGGTGGCGGCTACGGTGGCTTTGGTGGATATAACATTGAAATGCAACGGCTGCTCGAGCATCAATTCGAGCTCCGAGCGATCGGGCAGTATCTGCCCATCCACACCGTGGCGCCGGAGGTGTCGTATAACCCGGACTTCGTGCCGCGCGCGAGCCAACTCGCCCCCGACGAAGCCGTGTACCCCGCGCCGCAACCGTTGACCGTCACCAACCCATTCTATCGCCCCACCGTGGCCCGCCAGGCGTCGCCATAGACTTGTATGCAATTGACGGGGTTGAAAAACGACAGCGAAGACTCCGGCGACCCGGCCGGAAGCTGCAATACCTCGACGGGCCAATTTCGCTGGAACAAGTCCATTTCCAAGTCGGCCACCGGGTCGCTCAGATCCAAGTCGTACCTTGCTTTTTGGCTGATGACGAACACGGAAAGCGGATCGGCGGGAAAAGGCACGTAGCACGCGCGGACCCGGTGCTTGTATACTTCGCGCGGCCGAAATTGAGACATTCACGGTGGCTGGGGCAGAGCTTAAGCGATGCCCCGGTCGCTATCGAGCCGGGGCATCGCTTACGCACTGCCACCAGCCACCACTTTCTCGCTACAAAAAGTCTCATGGTCGGCCGCGTACAGTATAATAATCGACGACCCGCATGAAGGCCAGGAGGATCACGGTACGATGCCCAATCGTTTGTCACCTCGCTCCGTGGCTGTCCCAGCCGCGCCCGGCAAGCCCGCACTCTCCGGCTTGCTGGCTCTCGGCCCGCGGCTGCGCCGCCGCGAGATGCTGCAATTGGGCCTGGTGTCGCTGGGAGGCCTGCCGCTGGAAGCCCTGTTGCAAGCGGGCGAATCGGGTCTTGGCCGCGCGCGGGCCAAAGCCTGCATCCTGCTCTACATGGATGGCGGGCCCAGCCACATCGACCTGTGGGATCTCAAGCCCGACGCGGCGGTCGAGATCCGTGGCCCGTTTCAGCCGATCGCCAGCAGCGTGCCGGGCGTACCCGTCTGCGAACACTTGCCCTTGGTCGCTCGCGAACTGCACCGGTTCGTTCAGGTGCGCGGCGTTTGCCATCAGGAAACGGTGCATGACCCGGCCGTGTACCAGATGCTGACGGGCTACAAGCACGTCAGCTCAGCGGGCAACTTGAAGGTCGAGACGACCGACTTTCCGCAGATGGGCGCGTCGTTCGGCCACGCCGACCGCTCACCGGCCGTGATGCCCAAGGTGATCGAGCTGCCCGAGACGATGAAGATGGAAGCTCGCACGCTTCCCGGGCAGAGCGCGGGCTTCCTGGGCGGCTCGTTCGATCCGTTTCACGTCGAGCTCACGCGCGAGTTGCGGTTGGCCAAGCCCGACTTGGCACTCGGGCGCGACATCCCCGCGCGACGGCTCGCCCAACTGGGTTCGCTGGTCGGCCGATTGAACCATGAACTTTCACGGATGGAGCGGACGGCCGAGGTCGATTTGTTCAACGGCTACCAGCGGCAGGCGCTGGCCCTGTTGGGCCGGCCCGGCGTGCAGGCGGCGTTCGACCTGGAACGTGAGCCGGACGCGACCCAGGAGCGGTACGGCCGCAACCGGCACGGACAATCGGTGCTGTTGGCCCGCCGGCTGGTCGAAGGCGGGGCGAGGTTCGTGACGGTTTACTGGGGTCAGGAGCCGCAGGACTGGGCCGACGGACGCGGCGAGCGGTTGGCCAACAATCCCTGGGACACCCACCGCAACCACTTTCCACTGGTCCGCGACCGGCTGGCGCCGCGGGCCGACCGCGCGTTGGCCGCGTTGGTCGGCGACCTGGCCGAGCGAGGGCTGCTGGACGAGACGCTGGTCGTCTGGATGGGCGACTTCGGCCGCACGCCCAAGATCGACAAAAAGTACGCCAGCCGCGACCACTGGCCGCACGCTTTCACGGTTCTCCTGGCCGGGGCCGGGCTGCCCGGCGGAACGATCTACGGCCGCACCGATCGCCACGCCGCCACGGTCGTGGAAAACCCCGTCAGCCCCGCCGACCTGACGGCGACGATCTTCAACGCCTTGGGCGTCGATCCAGCCAGTCCGATGCGCCATCCCGCGGGCAACGAGTACCCAATCTCCAGCGGCCGAGCGCTGACGCGGCTATGGGGGTAGCGGCAGTAGCTCGATTGCAGGAACGAATCGCTCGGCACCAATGGACCACCGAAAGCGGCAATGCGACCCCGGCGACGATGGGGTAGAATGATGATCCTTTTTGAAGGGAAGACTCCATGTCAACCAAGGTCACCGCAACGGTTGTCGGCGGAATGCTGAAACCGGATGAGAGGTTGCAGTTCCCGGAGCAAACCCGCGTGAATGTGACGATCGAACCGCTCCTTGATCGCGTGGAAGCGGTGGCAGCGTGGGAATCGTTGAAGGCGTGGATTGGGAAAAGTCCTTTGCACGGCTTGGGACGCCGCCTGACGCGCGACGAACTCCATGAACGCCGTTGACACCAACGTGTATGTCTATGCGCTGGATGCGGACGAACCGGCGAAACAGGCCAAAGCCGTTGAACTGTTCGATCGCCTCATGATGCAACCGAGCGAAACCGTGCTGCTGTGGTTTTCGAGATCTCGTTCGTTTTGCGCTCGCGTTTCAGTCTGTCGCACTGGGACAGCATGTTGTTGGCGGCGTGCGAAGTAAGCGGCGTATCTACGCTTTACTCGGAAGACATGGCTGCGGCCATGGATTACGACGGCGTGACGATCGTGAATCCGTTTGCGTGAGCCGGGTCAGCAGGGCCGTGAAGCCGGGGGGTTGTGGTCGCACAGCAAGGAGCGTCCAGCCCCGAGCACGCCGCCTTCGCCCAGGGCCTGTTGGGCTGATGGATGCTCAGGCCTGCGCGTATTCCTTCAAGAAGCCCTTGAAGAGCACCAGGTGTTCCTCCTCGGCCTTCAGCAATTGGATGCAAAGGTCTTGGGTGACGTAGTCCTCGCCGTCGGTGGCCTTGATGAGCTTCTTGTATTGGGCGCAGGCGGCCTGCTCGGCCTCGATCACCGAGCGGATGACGCCCACCACGTCGGTCGTGTTGTCGGTGGGCTGCGTCTGGTCGCCAAGCTTGATCTTCATCGAGCCGGGCACCAGCCCGCCGATCTGCTTGATTCGTTGCCCGAGCTGCGTGGCGTGCCCCAACTCCTCGGCGATGTCGACGGCCAGAGACTTCTTGATCTCCTCGGCGCGCACGCCGTCGAGGTTGATGCTGTTGGCCAGGTAGTTCATGACCGTCTCGAGTTCCATCGAGTAGGCGGTCTTCAGCATTTCGATCACTTCGGCGTTGGTGGGCATGTTCCACTCCCTTCATTCTGTGTGTTTCATTTCGATGAGAACGGCTTGGGCTTGTGTACGGACTTGGGCGGGCGAGTCGGCCCGACTCAACTTTTCGACCGCGGCGCGCAGCGCACTCAGGTCGGCCGCGGGATCCTTGACCGCGAGCTCCTTGCTGGCCCGCAGGGCGTTGATCAGAATGAGTTGTCGTTTGAAATCTCGCGACGCCGGTTGCTCCTCGGTTTCCACCGCGACCCTCTGGGCGGGGTCGAGCATTTCGAGCAGCGTGTCGGCCGCCCGAAGGTCGCCTTGCACCGCCAGCATGGTGGCCGCGTTGTAGCGGACGTCGGGGTAGCTGTCGTTCAGCATGGCCACGAGCCGCCGCGTGGCCTCCTTTCCCGCGTGGGCGCCCAGCGCGAAGGCGGCGGTCGAACGCATCAACGGACGCTCGTCGCGCGACGATTCGACGATCGCCGGCAAGAGCGCGGGTGGGTCCGCCCGAAGAGCCCGCGGCACTTGCGACAGGTACACCGCCACGGCCTTCACGGCGGCCATCCGAACATTCGCTTCCCGCGGATCGCGTTCGAGCCTGATCGCCTTCACCAGGATATCGACCACACCGGGCACGCGAAACTCGCCCAGCGCGTTACAAAGGTAGATGCGCAGCTCGATCGCCTGCTCGTCCAGGCGGCCCAAGTCGATTTGCGTTCGCAGCGCGTCGACCAAGTCCGCCGCCAGCGCCGGATCGTCCTTGAGGTGGTCATTGCGCGGGTTTCGGAGCACGTCGGCCAGATCGTGCGCGGCTTGCCAGCGGCCGTCGTTATCACGCTTCAACGCGGCGACGTAGGCGCTCGGGTCGGCGCCGCGGTCGGCCAGCCACTTGATCCCCCAGCCGATCGCGAAGATGATGGCCACGATCAGGGCCGGAATCACGAACAATTGCACGATGAAGCCGGCGCTCGGCGCGGCGACCGGAGGCAATTGGTCGTCGGGCGAGACGCTCGCGGCGCGCCGCGTTCGCGGCAGGTCGTTGGCGCCGGCGTTGGTGTCGGTGGTCAGCATACGAATTCAAGTGTAGAGAGCCAGGGGAGTTCGTCAACCCGTCTGGATCGCAAAGGAGAAAGGAGAAAGGAGAAAGGAGAAAGCGGGCAACTGCCCCTGAACCCCGACAACTGACAACTGACAATGACCTACCTCGATCTTACGCTGCCGACGCCCGCGGAGAACCTGGCCCTTGACGAGGCTTTGCTGGAACAGGCCGAGGCCGCCGCGCGGTCCAGCGAATGTTTGCGGCTGTGGGAGCCTTCGGAACCGATGGTCATCGTGGGCCGATCGTCGCAGGTGGCCCGCGAGGTGCGAATGCCGGCCTGCCGCGAGCGCGGGATCCCCGTCTTGCGGCGGGGCAGCGGCGGCGCGGCCGTCGTCACCGGGCCCGGCTGCCTGATGTATGCGGTGGTTCTTGACCTGCGATCGCGGCCCGAATTGCGGGCGATCGACGCCGCCCATCGCTTCGTGCTGGAAACGCTGGTCGCCGGCATCGGCGCGCTGGCGCCTGGAATCGCCGTTCGCGGGACGAGCGACCTGGCCTTGGGCGATCGCAAGTTTTCGGGCAATAGCCTGCGCGTCAAACGCGACCATCTGCTGTACCACGGCACGCTGCTCTACGACTTTCCCTTGCCGCTCATCGAACTCTGCCTGGCGCCGCCCTCGCGTCAGCCCTGCTACCGCGGCGGCCGCTCGC
This sequence comes from Pirellulales bacterium, assembly GCA_035531595.1. Lineage (GTDB taxonomy): Bacteria > Planctomycetota > Planctomycetia > Pirellulales > JAICIG01 > DATKSN01. The sequence goes on from DATKSN010000032.1 coordinate 77,200, forward strand.
ACGGCGCCTTCGTCACGAACCTGCCGGTGTCAGGCGCCGAGTTGCGGCGCGCGCTCCTTGACGCGTGGTCCGCGATGGAGCCGCTGTCCGATTGGCCGGCGGACAGGACTCGTACACTCGCCCTGGCGAAGTACGCGCGTCGAGAGTGGAATGAGCGGCTTTGACCACGCCCGTGAATTCCGAGCGTCGAGGCGCCAATCGGAACTCTCACGAGTTCCGCTACCCACCTCGCTCCCCTCGCCGGTCGCTGAACAGGTATTCGCTGTTGGCCTCGCCGGTGGCCAGGTTCTTGAGATCGAGACCGTGCCGGTCATGGCAGAATTTGTAGACCTCCTCGACTTTGGCGAACTCATAGGGATACCCGCCGAGCCAATCCTTCACGTTCGTGTAATAGTTCATGCCGCGCGATTTCCGCACGTCGCGGACGACCTTCCAGCCGTTCTTGGCGCCCCTCAGCGTGGGCCAGACCAGATCGCGGAACACGTAGTGCCATTCCATGAACTGTTTGCGCAGCGGGCCGACCGCGTTGTAGCGACGCTTGACGTCGCGCCAATAGGTCGAACTGCCGCTGGTCGTGTAGAGTGCGACGTAGAGCAAGCCGCCGGGTCGCATTCGCGTGATCGCGTTGGTCAGGGCCTCCCACATGCGTCCCGTATGGTGCAGCACGCCCCGCGAGTAAACGATATCGGCCGGCTCGATCGAATCGAGGAAGGCGGCGTCGAGCACCGAGCCGTGCAGCACGGTCCAGCGATCGGGATCGCCTCGCCGCCGGCGCAACAGGCGTGTGGTTGCGACCGAGTCCGGGTCGATGTCGAAGCTCACGACCCGTTTGGCCCCCGCGTCGAAGGCCGCCAGCGACGACAGTCCGCTCCCCGAACCGATGTCGAGGAAGTACTTTCCCTCCAAGTCGCCGCACTCCAGGAAACCGAGCAGATGCTCGCGCGCGCAGGCAAGCCGGTCCTCGGTCAGGTGCCGTTCGGCGAACTCGGCCCAGTTCTTGCCGAAGGAAAAGCTGACGGGAGTTTTATCGATGACCATCCCGCCAGTCTACCGAACCGCCTTGTGGGGAGAAAGCCGGCAAACGCTTGGCCGATTGGCCGGCGGATACGCCCCGTACGCTGGTCCCGGCGAAGTACGTCGGACGCCGCTATCAGGGACTTCCACCCCGTCGCGTTGACAGCGTGCGACGCCATGGATACGATGAACACCATTGTAGCCCGTACTCTCCGCGGCGAGGCGATGATGGCAAACACGCACACTCCCAGTCGGCGCTCGTGGGCCTTTTTCACGGTTTGTCTGGCCCTGGTTGGGGAGGCGTCGTTTCCGGCCCCTGCCCGCGCCCTGACGCCGAAAAGTCCCGAGGTCAAGGCGGCCGTCGCACGGGCCTGTGTGTTCTTGGCCAAGTCGATCGATACCCGCCCCGGCGCCGAGGCGCTGGTGGCCATGACGTTCCTTAAGGCCGAGCAACCCAATCATCCGAAGGTGCAAGCGGGCCTAGCGGCGGTGAATCAGGTGATGCAGTTCGGCGTGGATAAATACGACATTTATACGGTCGGGCTGATGATTATTTTCCTGACCGAGTTGCCCCCGGAGCAACAGGCCCCCTACGCCGACACAATTGTGAAGTTGGTCGACCACCTGAAGAGGGTGCAAAAGCCACACGGCGGCTGGGGCTATCCACGCTTTGAAACCGGCGATACGTCGATGATGCAGTATGGGGTACTGGGATTGTGGTCGGCCGAAGCGGCCGGTTACGACACACCGCTGGAATGTTGGGAAAAAGCGGCCAATTGGTTGATGCGAACGCAGGCCCCCGACGGGAGTCATGGATACCAAGGCACGGACCCCGGCGGCTTCACGCCTGTCGAGCAGAAGCGCACGACGCTGAGCATGTGCGCCGCTGGTTCGGGCTGTCTCTACATGTGCGCCGACTATTTCGGCCTGCTCGACGCCAAACTTGATAAAGTCTCCGACGACTCGCCCTTGAAAAAGGTCAAGAAGCCGGGCGTCGGGCGCAAGGGAAAGGATACGACTCAGGTCGAGGGCGGCACGCTCTGGGAGCGGATCGGAAAGGCCAATGGCCACATGGACGCCAACTTTACGGTGAACACTCCCGATTACGGTTTCTACTACCTTTACGCGTTGGAACGCTACAAGACGTTCAAGGATTATGCCGAAGGGAACATCGAAAAGGAGGTCGAATGGTACACCGAGGGGGCCAAGTTCTTATTTTCGCAGCAAAAGCCAGATGGCCATTGGGACGCGGTTTCCCTTGAAGTCGGCCCCACCTGCGACACCTGTTTCGCCACGCTCTTCCTGCTGCGCTCGATGTACAAGAAGGTCACCGAAATCAAACGCTTGCAAGGAGGTTTGGCGGTCGGTGGCCGCGGGCTGCCATCGGGCGAGGGCGATCTGGAGATGGTCAAGGGCAGCGTCAAGCACAAGCCGCTCAAAGGGCCCGCCGAGGGCCTCCTGGCGATGATCGCCAACCCAAACGACCCCAAGTTCGAGGAGGCGGTCTCCGGGCTGGCAAGCCAAAGCTTGGCCGGCGATGAAGATCATCTGAGCGACATCCAGAAAAAGCTACGCGAAATGTTGAAAGAGAGCAAGTCGCCCGAACAGCGTGTCGCGGCCGTCAAGCTGCTGGCGCGGACCCGCGACTTGCGCCAGATACCGATCTTGCTCGAGGCGCTCAAAGACGCGGACCCCGACGTCTTCAGCACGGCCAACGAAGGGCTGCGCTTCATCAGCCGCAAATTCGCGGGCCCTGGTTTCGGGGGCGGCGTGGCCGACGAGGCCGCCCGCAAGGAGACGCTCAGCTTCTGGACCAAATGGTACAAGTCGCTGAACCCGGAAGTCGAGTTGGAAGAGTAGGTGAGCTTCCGTGTGCCGTCAGGCGCCGTACTATATGAGACATTCACGGTGGCTGGGGCAGAGCCTAAGCGATGCCCCGGTCGCTATCTAGCCGGGGCATCGCTTAGGCTCTGCCACCAGCCACCGCTTTCTCGTGGCAAAATGTCTCATTTCGGTGTCAACCGACCAGCTTTTCGCCGCCGACCAGGTTGGTTAGCGCGCGGTCCAGTTCCGCCGCGCGCCCGGCCAGGTCGTGGTGACGCTCGACGTAGGCCCGGATGTTCCGCGAGAACTCAACGGCCTCATCCGCGCCGCGCCAGATTCGGGTCACGTCGGCCGCCATCGCCTCAAGATCGCCGCCGGCGCAAAACCCGCAACGCGAGGCCGACAACATGCCGTCGGGGTCGACCACGAGCGTCACGACTGGGATCCCGTGCATGCCGGCTTGCAGGAAGGTGTTGGGCATGCCCTCATAAGCCGACGTGTTCACCAGCACGGCCGCACGGCGGTAGTAGTCATCGATCTGGGACTGGGGCACCTGTTCGACCATCTCGACATTGGGTGGTCGCTGGGCCGACACCGTTTCGAAGACGTTGGGAGCGGCGCGGTTGACGATCATCATGAATGGAATTTCGTGGCACCGTCGGGCAAGTTCAAGGCACAGTTCCGGCCGCTTGTAATCATCGGCCTTGCCGATCCAAAGCGCGAATCCTTCAGCAGGGCGGCGCGCCGGCGGCGGAGCGGGTTGGCACAGGTCGATCGGGTTGCGGATCAGGACGCTCGAACGACCGAAACGGTTTTGGAGCAAAGCTTGCTGCCGGGCGGTTTGCACCACGATCAGGTCGGCGTGCGCCAGGCCAAAATGGCAGACGTGTCCCCGTTCGCCGTAAATGTTCCGTAAGCTCGAGCCGCGGTGGTACTGTTCGAGCAGGTCGTAGTCGGACGACACGAACAGCACGCTTCGGCAACGCCGGCGGCCACAAAAAGCGACTACCTCGGCCGTCACATGGTGCGTGCCGAACGAGGCGTAGACGTCGGCGCCGATCTCCTCCAGGACTCGGCGGCGCGCCGGGTTGGCGAAGCGGCGCTCTTGGACCTGCCGTCGAAGCGCGCGGGCCGCGAGGCAGGCGACGGCGGCAGGCAACTCCCAGGCCAGACCGGGCCGCCAACGGTCGATCTTGAGCCAAGGGAATCGCGACTCGGCGTGAATCGATCCGCGCAGCCGGTCGAGCAGCCGGCGATCCCAACTCGTGTCGTCGGGCATCGTGAAAACGTCGATGCCGTCGATCCGCTGCCGGTGTGGCTGGCCTTGATCTCGCACCGCAAAGGCGATTTCGTAGCCGGCCATGCCGGCCAATTGGCGGCCGAACGACACGGCACGGAACTCCGCGCCACCGAACCGGCCGCCGGCGCCGGGCTCGAACAGGGGGTAGGCGTACGGCAGAACGAAGCAGATCCTCATGGCGACCATCCGCGGAGTTGGCGATAGAGACGGCGCAGTGCGTCGGCTTTCGGTCCCAGGCAGGCATAGGCCAAGAGCACCCACGACGCCTTCGCGCGCGGCTGCTGGCGCAGTATCGCCAACGCATGTTTGCGGGCGGTGGCGAATTGGCCGGAATGGACCGCGCTCCAAGCGCAGGCGCGGCGTCTCTCCAGACCGCTGGTCGGCTTCGGCACGTTCGCCATCAGGTCGGCCGGGCATGCCAGGCCCCGGCGCTGGTAGGCCTCGGACAGCGCCGCCTGCAACGCGGCCAGCGACCGCTCGTAGTTCCGGAAGCCAAAATTCTCCGCATGCACGCGGTACTTCATCAGCACTTCCGGCAGGTTCGCCAATCTTCCACGCTCCGCCAGACGAAGCCAAAGATCCTTGTCCTCGGCGCCGTAGAACGGCGGACGATATCCGCTCAGCTCGACCAGCGCCGCGCGGCGAATCATGGCGGCCGGGTGCGAAAGTCCCCCCTGGCCTCGGAGCAACTGACGGTCGATTTCATCGTGGTCCAACGGAAGTCGCTCCTCGCACAACAGGTCGCCATCCTCGTCGATGTTCGCCAGCGCGCAGCCGACGGCAAGACACTCGGGATGCGTCCGCAGGTAGGCTAACTGCCGCTCGAAGCGATCGGGCAGCGCGACATCATCCGCGTCCATGCGGGCCACGAACTCGCCTCGCGCGCGAGCCAACATCTCGTTGAGCGCGGCCAGATGGCCCGTATTCGGCCGGCGCGTCAGCCTGATCCGCGGTTCTCGCGACGCATAGCGGACAAGGATTTCGGCCGACCGGTCGGTCGAGCCGTCGTCGATGATCAGCAACTCGAAGTCGCCGAATGTCTGCGCAAGGATGCTCTCGACCGCCTCCGCGACGTAGCGCTCGGCATTGTACACGGGCATCAGCACGGAAAGCGGGGTTAGCATGTCGCGCTCACGACGCGGGACGGACGAGGCGCCGATACCAGCGTCGAACGGGCTCCGCCCACGGACCAAGCAAGGCGTAGGCCAGCAGAATCCACGACTCCCGCGAACGGAACTGCTGTCGCACGGCCCCCCAGGCGTGTTTGCGGGCCGTCGCGTAGTGCCCCGCATGAAACGCACGCCACGCCCAGTACCGCTGGTACTCCAATTCCGTCGGCGGCGCCGCTTGGGGGGGCAACACATCATCGCTGAAACTCAGTCCGCGGCGTCGATAAGAGTCAGCCAGAACGTTCCGGGCGAGCTCGCGCGCCCGCTCGAAGCGACGAAAGCTCTCGTGTTGGAAGTGCAGGCGATACTCGATGAGCACCTCGGCCAGGTTGGCCAACCGGCCGCGCTCGGCCAGCCTAAGACAGAGGTCCATGTCTTCCGCTCCGTCGAACGCTTCGCGATAGCCGTTCGCGGCGAGCAGTGCCGAGCGCCTCGCCATCAACGACGGGTGTAGCAATACAAGCCGGCCGGCCAACAACTCGGCGTCGATTTCCGCATGCGTCACGGGCCGCCGCTCCTCGAAAAGCGCGGTGCCGTCCGCGTCGATGTACCGAAGACTCGTGCCCACCGCATCACACTCCGGGTGCTCGCGGAGGTACACGACTTGCCGCGTGAAACGATCCGGCAAGGAAACGTCGTCCGCGTCCATTCGCGCGACGTACTCGCCCTGTGCCATGCCAAGCGCTTCGTTGAGCGCCCGAGTTCGGCCCGTGTTCGAGCGGCTGAGGAAGCGGATGCGGCCGTCGCGCCGCGCATACCTCTCGAGGATTGCCCGCGTGTCGTCCGTGGAACCATCGTCGACGATCAGGAACTCGAAATCGGTGAACGTCTGGCATCGCACGCTGTCCAGTGCCTGGGGTAGGAATCTCTCGCCATTGTATACGGCCATGAGCACGGAAACCTGCGGCGAGGTCATTGGCTTGAGTAGCGGCCCGCTGGTGGGCGACGGGGCCGGCGATTTTGGCCAACGCCAGGCAATTCGACCGCCGCCCGCCGTCCAACATGGTTCCTGTTTTTCGGCCTCGCAGATCAAACGCGAATTCAGCCGCGTTTCGCGGTTTCGCAGCGCCGGCCATTCGCTCCGCCCCCATGCCGCGTCGCGGATCACGTCGAAACCGGCCTCGCGCAAACGACGGTACAACTCTTCCCGGTCGTAGAGCCACTGATGGCCCCACCAGCGGAACATGACGTTGACCATCTCCGCGCGGGTCTGGACGAACTGGTGCGGAGGGTCGGTCAGCCAGTCCTCCCCTTCGCGCCAATCGCCGCGCACGCACTTTACGAGCAGATCGTCGAGCGACGGCATGGCGATACGCAACACGCCGCCAGGCTTGAGCACCCGACGGCATTCGTTCAGGAAGGCCAATCCCTGCGGCACGCTGAGGTGTTCCAGCATGTGTTCCGAGTAGATCGCCTCGCAACAATCGTCAGGTACGGGGATGCCCTGTGACAGATCCCACGCGAGATCGATCGAAAGCACGTCGCGGCGCAGGTCGATATTGACCCAGCCGTCGAAGTGTACCGCTCCACAGCCGGCGTTGATCCTGTACGGCGGAGCGAAGGCGGCCAGGCGCCGGCGAGCGTAGGCCATCCGTCGCGCGTCGGCCACGCGCTTGAGCGCTCGCCAGGGGGGCCTTAAGACCTTTCGTACCAGGGGATGCATGGGCCGATTCCCTATTCCGCCTGCTCTGGGATCGGCCGCGTGATCCATTCCAAGCGCGGACGCACGGCGCCGATCAGCTTACCGAACCAGCGAATGGGCCGCTCCGTCTCGTGAACCTCGAACATCGCCACGTTTTCAAGGTCGACGATCGGCACCGCCTCGTCCTCCACCACCAGGAGCCGGACACGGTAAACCCCGTCGTTCAGCAGGTCAGCCGGCACACGGCATGTGCTGCGGAACAGGCCCCGCGGCAGCATCGCGGCCGGCGCGATCGAATTGAAGATACAGACCCCTTCCAGATTATACAGCACCAGATTCAGGCTCAACTCGGCTTCCGGCAGGAGATTCCAGCACTCGAAGACGATCACGAGCGGCGTGACGATCGTGAGCGCGGCCCGCTGGTCGCCCTCGGCCGGCACAACCGCGACCCGCCGCAGGCGGACGCTGTCGTTACCCGGCGCGGTTTCCGGCGAATCCCAGGTCCGCTGGCTCGCAAGCCGCTCACCGGAATCAATGTAACGATTCACCACCTCGGCCGTCGGCCCATGGCTGGCAATCCGCCCTTGGTCGAGCCAAACCGTCGTCTTGCAGAGGCTCCGTACAGCAGCCAGATTGTGGCTGACGAATAGGATCGTGCGTCCCTGCGTGGCCAGTTCACCCATTTTCCCCAGGCACTTCGCCTGGAATTCACCGTCGCCAACGGCCAACACCTCGTCGATCAGCAGCACCTCCGGCTCCAACTGGGCCGCGACCGCGAAGGCCAGCCGCATGTACATACCGCTGGAGTAATGTTTGACGGGCGAGTCGAGAAACGTCTCAGTGCCGGCGAAATCGACGATCGCGTCGAATTTGCGGACGATCTCGCGGTGCGACATGCCCAGAATCGCCCCATTGAGATAAATGTTCTCACGGCCCGTCAGCTCCGGATGGAAGCCGGTGCCGACCTCGAGCAGGCTGCCGACCCGGCCACGAATGCGAACCGTGCCCGCCGTGGGCCGCGTGATCCGGCTGACGACCTTGAGCAAGGTCGATTTGCCCGCTCCGTTACGGCCGATGACGCCCATCACCTCGCCATGCGGGACGTCAAACGACACGTCGCGCAAGGCCCAAAAATCCGTCTCGTCACCGGCGGTGGTCCCTCGCAGCCTCCGCATGGTCCTGCCAACCAGCCGCGAGACCTCTTCGCGTAACGTGCGATAGCGCGGGCGCGGCCCAGCGCTGCGGACGCGGAATCGCTTCGACAGGGCTTGGACGCGGATGGCGGGGGGCATGGGAGGTTGTCAGTCGTCAGTGGTCAGTTGTCAACTCGTTCCTCATCCTTCATCCTTCATCTCAAATGACGTCGGCGAACGAGTCCTCGACGCGGCGAAAGTAAGTGATGCCGACGGCGAGGAGCACGGCCACGGCCAACGCCGGGTAGGCGAGCCGCGGCCAGGGGATCGGCTGACCGAGGGCGGCGGCGCGGAATCCGCTGATTAGCCCGTTCAGCGGATTGATTTCCAGCCAGCCGGCCGTGTCGGCTTGGGGCAGATAGACGCTGGGAGTGGCGAACAACCAAAGTTGAATCAGGAAGGGCAGGGCATGCCGCACGTCGCGGTAGGCCACGTTCAACGCGGCCAGCAGCGTGCCGACCCCCACGGCCGCCAACAAGATCAACAAAGCAAACGCCGGCAACAGAACCATCGTCCACGACGGCGTGACGCCGCCGTAGTACGCCACCAGCACGGCCATGACCAGCGCGGCGAGCGCAAAGTCGACCACCGCCGCGACCACCGCGGCCAACGGCACCGCCAGCCGCGGGAAGTAGACCTTGGTAATCAATCGTTCGGCCTGTACCACGCTTTGGCCCGCGTTGGCCAGCGCGTTTGCGAAGAACGTCCAGGGGAGCAAGCCGGCGTAGACGAGTACCGGGTAAGCAATGTCACTCGTCCCCGTCCTTTCCAAGCGGCCCAGCACGAGCGTGAACACGATCATCATCAACGTCGGCTGCAAGACGGCCCAGGCCGCGCCGAGCAGGGTCTGTTTGTAGCGGACTTTGACGTCGCGCCAAGCCAGGAAGAACAACAATTCCCGATAGCGCCACAACTCGGCTAGGTCGAGCGGCCGCCAACCGGCGCGCGGGCCAACCACGGTCAACGGCAGATCGTCGTCGATAGGGGGCTCGCCGAGTGAAACACCCGCAACATTGAGTTTCTCGGCGCGCAAAGACATGCCTTTATCTTATCGCATTGGTCGGCCACGGGGAACAAGGGCGAGTAGCGATCGGAGCCGAGCTTTGAACCGGGCGAAAGGAGAGACAGTCGCGGGGTGGTACGAGAGAGCGCCTTCCGGCCAGCGCTCGACCAACTGATTGACCGCGGGCGACGCCTCAATGACAACCCGCTCGGACTTGAGGGCCACAAAAGTGCAGCGATCGTGGTGTTCGATTCCCGGCCGCCCATAGTTCAGGTGCGGTGGGTTGAAGCACTCGTAGACCGAGGTGAACCCGACGTCTTGCAAGAAGTTCACCAGAGTGGGTCGAGTGAGAAAAAAACGCGGCTCATCGGAGTACGACCAGCGAGGGTGATAAGAGCGGCGCGCCTCGCCAAAGTACTCTCGCCCCTTATAGTTGACCTTGGTCGCGCCATTCAGCGTGACGTGTGTATCAATCAACACCACTCGTCGCGTGATGTCGTAGAGCCGCTCAATGAGCTCAAACGCCGCCTTTGAATCCATGTGGTAGAGAATCCCGCTGCAGACCGAGAGATCGAAGAAACCGAGATCCTCCTTGAGCTTTGTTCGTACATCCGCTTGAAGAAACGTGACTCGGTCGAGGCCGAGGATCCTAGCTGCAAAGCGAGCTTTACTGGCGTGGTCTTCCCTGCCTTCGATCCCCACCACTTCACACCCCTGCCGTCCAAATTCGATCGAGTACAATCCGTCCATGCAACCCAGATCGAGGACGCGGCATTCCTTCCACGGCATTCCCACATGATCGCCTGCGCACTGCACGACGCGGCGAAGTCGTGTTTGGGGCAAGTGATGTTCATTGGTCCACAGTCCCCCGGTCAGTGGAAAGCAATTTTCAAATGGACCATATTGTTCCACGACTCGTTGAAACTCGGCTTGAAGTTCGTTTTCGCCGCGACTCATTGCCAGATTCCCACGATGGCTGCGGTGTGGAAAACCATCATCATGCACGGCCGTGGTGAGGCTTGCAAGTGGTTTGATTCAAGCAATTCGAGACGTGTGGGCAACGGCCTGCACAAGGGCAGATGTCGTCGCCACGGAGGGCGTTCCCCACAGATGCCGTTGCCACGGAGGGCGTTCCCTACAGATGCCGTTGCTCAGGTGCCCCCGGCGTTAGCCCCCTCTTGGTATCAAGCCTGTACAGATCGGTCGCTTCGTGCGACACTGGAAGGCGGAGGTGTCGTATGTCGAACGAGACGATCGGTCGGCCGATGGAAATCTTGCTGGTCGAAGACGGCCTGGTCGATGCGCAGGTGACGATCGCGGCCCTGAAGAAGGGGCAAGTGCGGCACCGGCTGACGCTCATCCGCGACGGCGAGGAAGCCTTGGAGTTCCTGCGGCGGCAAGGCAAGTTCGCCCGCGCGCCGAGGCCCGACCTGGTGCTGCTCGACCTCGGCTTGCCGAAACTCGATGGCCGGCAAGTGCTCGCGCGCGTCAAGGAGTCGGACGAGTTGAAATCGCTCCCCGTCGTCATCATGACCAGTTCCGACGACGAAGACGACCGGGTGCAGAGCGAACTGCTGGGGGTCGATAGCTTCATCGTCAAACCAGTCGATCTGGAAAAGTTCATCCAAGTCGTGCGGCAACTTCGCCGCTTCTTGCACGCCGAGGTGATCCTGCCGTTTGGGTAAATTGAGGTTAGGGGTTAGGGGTTAGAGGTTGGGGGTCGATGAACCGGCCGCGCTCAAGCTCCTAACCTCTACTCACTAACCTCCCTGGCGCTCTTGATCCGCCAGATCCATCGCGGATCGACCTTGCCGTCGGCGCAATGAATCCCCGTCGCAGCGACTTTCGCGGCGGCAAATTGCGAATAGGTTCCCCCCGGTTTCGCGTTGGGGCGAAGGATAGCCGAACAAGATAGGGATGGCGCCGTCAGGCCGATTTCTGCGTGTCGTCGGTCGGTCAAGGGCGCGTCAAGGAGGTTCGTTTGAAGTCGCTGGTTTGTTTCCTCGCGCTGGCCGTCGCCTGGCTTCCGGCGATCGCGCGCGCGGGCGACCGGTTCCGGCTCTTGCAGGGCGACTACGAGGCCGCCCAGGCGAGGGTCGATCTCATCCAGCAGGCGACCTGGGAGATCGAGGCTTCGTACTACGGGATCGGCAACGACCGGATCGCGGCGACCTACTTGTCGCTGATGCGAGACGCGGCCTTGCGGCATGTGACGGTTCGGCTGATCGTCGACGCCGAGCACAACGACATTCCGCCCGAGGTCCAGGCGCTGTTGCTCGGCGCCGGCGTTCAGATCAAGGAGTTCCATCCCGTTACGATCGCTCATCCGAGTTGGATGAACCTGCGGATGCACGACAAGGTGCTCATCGTCGATCGCGAGCGGATGATCGTCGGCAGCCGGAACCTGAAGATCTCCCATTTCGGGCTGGACAAGGTCAACTACGTCGACCGCGACGCCTACCTCCGCGGCGACGTCGTCGCCCATGCCCACCGTTATTACGCGTGCCTCTGGAACAGCGATGAAGTCCGCGACACCGACCTGAAAGACAACCTCTGGCAAAAATGGAAGCAGAAGGACGAGTTGTCGCTCGATCGTGTCGGACTGAGCGAGGCATCCGCGGCAGGTCTCTCGTCGGCCGCGAAGGCCGGCCTCTGGCTCACGGCCGGCCGCTACTTGTCGGTCGGTTGCCGGCCGATCGAGTTTTGCACCCGCAACGACTGGTCCGAGTGCGCCGTCGACGTCCGCTGCGCGCGGTTCGTCCACGACCTGTGCGGGCTGAAGCGACAGCCGGGCGACATCAACGAGCAATTGCTGGCCTTGATTCGCCAGGCCAGAGTCAGCATCGTTCTTGAGACTCCGTACTTCATCATGTCGGCCCAGTGGCGGCGGGCGTTGTTCGACGCGCGCGCCCGCGGCGTCCAGATTGTGGTATTCACCAATTCGCTCGCCAGCACCGACGAGATCCTGGTCGCCGGCGTCTTCACCAACCAGCGGCGGCGGCTGTTGCGCCACGGCTTTGAACTTTGGGAGTACGCGGGACCGAACCACTTGCACGCCAAGTCGATGGTCGTCGACGGTTCGACGGCGTTCGTCGGCTCATTCAACTTCGATCCACGCTCCGAGTACCTCAACACCGAGACCGGCGTCGTCGTGGGAGACCCACAGGTGGTCGAGTGGGTTTTGGCGTCGATCGACGACCACCTGCGAAACGCCTTCCTAATTGGCAGGCACGGCCGTAGCGTAAGCCACGGCGTCCGCCAACCCGGCGCGTCGCGTGCCAAGATCCTGCGATTGCAGCCGATCCGCGTTTTCGTCCCGGCCATCCGCCGGATGCTGTAGTTGACATCCTCGCGTGACAACGGCAAAGTAGTAGGCACACTCCGTGTGCCGTAACCTTGCCTTGCTTGCGCCGCGGGTTCGTGTGACCAAAATCCAAAATCCAAAATCCATGCGTCGCATTCAAATCTACGACACCACGTTGCGTGACGGCAGCCAGGGCGAGGGGATCAGCTTTTCGCTGCAGGACAAGCTGCTGATCACGCAGCGGCTGCTGGCCCTGGGCTTCGACTACGTCGAAGGGGGCTATCCCCTTTCAAACGACAAGGATGCGCAGTTCTTTCAACGCGCTCGGTCGCTCGATCAGCAGGCGGGGCGGATTTGCGCCTTCGGCATGACCCGCCGCAAAGGGATCGATCCGGCCAACGATCCGGGCATGCGGGCCTTGGTCGATTCCGGGGTGAGCGTGGCGACGTTGGTCGGCAAGACGTCCGATTTTCACGTGACCGAGGTGCTGCGCGCGGGGCTCGATGAAAACCTGGCGATGATCGCCGACAGCGTGCGGTTCTTGCGCGAGGCGGGAATGGAAGTGATCTACGACGCCGAGCACTTCTTCGACGGCTGGCAGGCGAACCGCGCCTACGCTTTGCGAACCGTCCGGGCCGCCGCCGAGGCGGGGGCCGGGCTGGTCGTGCTCTGCGACACCAACGGCGGCGGCATGCCCGACGAAATGGCCGAAATGACCCGCGCCGTCCGCGGCGAACTGCCCGCGCCGGTCGGCATCCATTGCCACAACGACTGCGACCTGGCGGTGGCCAATTCGCTCGCCGCCGTCGACGCCGGCGCCGTGCAAGTGCAGGGTACGATCAACGGCATCGGCGAACGATGCGGCAACGCCGATCTGATCTCGGTGATCGCCAACCTGGCGCTGAAGAAGGAAGGCTATGAGGTGCTGCGGCCGGAGAGCTTGCCCAGGCTCACCGAATTGTCGCGCTACGTCTACGAGCTTGCGAACATGAACTTCCGGTCGAGCCAGCCGTTCGTCGGCGCGAGCGCATTCGCCCACAAGGGTGGCATGCATGTACACGCCGTCGCTCGGGCCGCGTCGAGCTACGAGCATATGGACCCGCAACAGGTTGGCAACGAGCGGCGGTTCCTGGTCAGCGAGCTGTCGGGCCGGTCGAACATCATGGCCCTGACGGCCAAGCACCACTTGCAGCACGACCGCGAGTTGATGGACAAGATCCTCGGCCACGTCGTGGCCCTGGAAAACCAAGGCTACCAGTTCGAGGCGGCCGAGGGTTCGTTCGACCTCTTGGTTCGCAAATGCGCCGGGGCGTTCACGCCGCACTTCGAGCGGCTGCACTTCCATGTGGGGGTCGAGGCCGACCGCGACGGCGCGGCGACCACCGAGGCCACGGTCAAGCTGCGCATCGGCGGAGCCGTTCGCCACGAAGTGGCCGAGGGCGATGGTCCGGTCAACGCGTTGGACGCCGCGTTGCGCAAGGCGTTGGGCGCCCATTTTCCCAACTTGGCGGGCATGCACCTGGTCGACTATAAAGTCCGCGTGATCAACTCCGAGGCCGCCACGGCGGCTGGCGTCCGCGTGGTCATCGAAAGCCGCGACGAGCGCGACGTCTGGGGCACCGTCGGCGTGAGCGAGAACATCATCGAGGCCAGTTGGATCGCCCTGGTCGACAGCATCGAGTACAAGTTATTCAAGGACGAAGGAGGCGTTAGGCGATAGGGACGGTGGCTGGTGGCTGGGGCAGAGCCTCGGCGATGCCCCGGATGGAAAGTCGGGGCATGGTGGCTGGGGCAGAGCCTAAGCGATGCCCCGGTCGCTATCGAGCCGGGGGCATCGCTTGGGCTCTGCCACCAGCCACCATTGTCGTCCGCGTGATGTATAGGCGTTCGGCCCCTGATTCAACGCCTAACGCCCAACGCCTAACGCCTTTTCCCATGCCATGCCGACGATCTCCCACGAAGAACTGCCCAAACAATACCAGCACGGCGGGCCGGAGCGGCGCTGGTATCGCTTCTGGGAAGAACGCGGCTACTTCCACAGCGAGCCGGACCCGGATCGCAAGCCCTACACGATTGTCATCCCTCCGCCCAACGTCACCGGCGCGTTGCACTTGGGACACGCCCTGAACAACTCGCTGCAAGACATCATGATCCGCTTCAAGCGGATGCAAGGCTACAACGCCCTCTGGATGCCGGGCACCGACCACGCTGGTATCGCCACGCAGGCCGTCGTCGAACGGCGGCTCCTCACCGAGGAGAAGGTCACACGCCACCAACTGGGCCGCGAAAAACTGGTCACGCGCATTTGGGAATGGAAAAATGAGTACGAGCAGCGGATTCTAGGCCAACTCAAGCGACTCGGCGCCGGTTGCGACTGGCGGCGGACCCGTTTCACGCTCGACCCGATCTGCGCGCGCGCCGTCCGCCACACCTTCTTCAGCTTGTTCAAGGAAAAGCTGATCTACCGCGGCAAGCGGCTGGTCAATTGGGACACGTACCTGCAAACGGCCGTCAGCGACGACGAGGTTTACCACGAGACGGTCGCCGGCCATTTCTGGCACTTCAAGTACCCGGTGATCGATCCGCTGCCGGGCGAGCCGACGCACGTCACGATCGCCACCACCCGCCCCGAAACGATGCTGGGCGACACCGCCGTCGCCGTCCATCCCGACCCCTCGGCCGCGCTGGAGCGAGCCGTGGCGGAGTTGAATGAAAAACTCGCCGCCGCGCCCGAGAAACAGCGGGCGGAAATCGCATCGCAACGGGACGCCCTGATCGAGCGGCGCACGACACACCTGCCGCTCCTGATCCAGTTGCGCGACATGGCGCGCGCCGGCCGAAAACTGATGCTCCCCTTGCTCGACCGCGAAATCCCGCTGCTGGCCGACGAGTGGGCCAGGCCGGAGTTGGGGAGCGGCTGCGTCAAGATCACGCCGGCCCACGATCCCAACGACTACGACGTTGGCAAGCGGCAACGTCTGCCGATGGTCAACATCCTCGATCCCGACGGCACGCTGAACGCCAACGCAGGGCCGTACCAGGGGCTGGCTGTTTCCGCGGCGCGCCAACGGGTCGTGGCCGACTTGGAGACCCTGGGCTTGCTAGCCGACGTCGAAGAGCGCGAGATCGAGCTGGCCCACTCCGATCGCTCGAAAACGCCGATCGAGCCGTACCTGGCCGACCAATGGTTCGTCAAGATGGACCAGCTCGCCCAGTCGGCGATGGACGCCGTGAGCGACGGCCGCGTGAAGATCTTTCCGCCGCGTTACGCCCAAGGCTATCTCGACTGGCTGGGCGAAAAGCGCGATTGGCCAGTCAGCCGGCAATTGTGGTGGGGGCACCAGATTCCCATTTGGTACGCCGCGACCGCCGGCGAGGCCGACTTGCGCAAGGCCTTCGCCGGCCGTGACGACGTCGTTTGGAACCGCGACGAGGAGGGCGACCGCTGGCTGATTTGCGCGTTGGAGGAGGATTTGGACGACGACGCCGTGCCGGGCCACCGGCTGGTCCGCGAACAGGACGTTCTGGACACCTGGTTCAGTTCGGCCCTTTGGCCCCATTCGACGCTCGGCTGGCCTGAACAGACGCCGGAGTTGAAGTATTATTACCCCACCAGCGCGCTGATCACCAGCCGCGACATCATCACGCTTTGGGTGGCGCGGATGGTGCTGACGGGCTTGCACAACATGGGCGACGTGCCCTTCCGCGAGGTCTTCATTCACCCCAAGATTCTCGACGGCAACGGCGAGGGGATGTCGAAGTCGAAGGGCAACGGCGTCGATCCGCTCGACGTGATCGACAAGTTCGGCGCCGATTCGCTCCGCTTCGGCCTGGCGTACCTGACGACCGAGACGCAGGATGTGCGGATGCCCGTCGACTTCGAGTGCCCGCATTGCCACAAGCTGATCGAGCAGACGAAAAAGAACCGTATCTTGCCACGGGTCAAATGCCCCCACTGCGCCGGCGAGTTCTCGACGCAATGGGCCGAGAAGCCCCACGACAAGGCCCTGCCACGAGGGGCGGTCGTGAGTGAACGCTTTGAATTGGCACGCAACTTCTGCAACAAGCTCTGGAACGCCGCGCGGTTCACGCTGATGAACCTCGCAGGCTACACGGCCGCGCCGGTCGCCGACAGTACACTGGCCGTCGAAGATCGTTGGATCCTGAGCCGGCTGGCGACGGTCACGGCCGAGGTGACGTCGGCGCTGGACACGTACCGCTTTGCCGATGCGATGCGCGCCCTGTACGAGTTCGCCTGGGATGAGTTTTGCGGTTTCTACGTCGAGATGGTCAAGGGGCGCTTGCAAGACGCGGCGCGGCGGCCCGTGGCGCAGCGCGTCCTGGCCCACACGCTCGACACGTTGTCGCGGCTGTTGCATCCGGTGGTCCCCTTCATCACCGAGGAGATTTGGCAGTTACTCGCCGCCGCGGCGCCCGAGCGCGGCCTGGCGGCGCCGGTGGCGGCGGCCGAGAGCATCATGATCGCTCCCTGGCCCGCGGCCGAATTGGGCCGCCGCGACGAGCGGATCGAAGCCCGTTTCGCCCGCTTCCAGCAGGTGTTGCGGGGGTTGCGTGAGATTCGCAGCCGGCAGAACATTCCGCCCAAGACGCCGATCGAGTTTTCCGCCCGTTGCGAGGCCGCCACGGCCGAGTTGTTGCGGCCGATGGCGCCGTATTTCAAATCGCTGGCCGGCGCGCGGGCCACGGCCTGGGGCGCGGACGTCGCGGCGTTCGCCACCTCGGCCCAAGTGAGCCTCAAGGAGATCGAGCTGTACGTGAACCTCGCCGGACTGATCGACGTCGACGCCGAAATCGCGCGGCTTGAAAGGGAACATGGTAAAATCGCGGGGCTGCTTGCCGCCAAGGAGAAAAAGCTTTCCAATACCGGTTTCGTCGAGCGCGCGCCCGCGGACGTCGTCGCCAAGGAGCGCGCCTCGCTGGCCGAGATCCAAGGCCAGCTCGCCGCCGTCGAACAGGCGCTGGCGACGCTCAAGCCGTAGGGTGGGGCGCCTTGCAATCCGCGGGTCACGCATGAAGCCGGACATCAAGACATTCAGGGCTGCGTGCCGATTGAATGGCATTATTACAGACGAAGACATTTATGATTTCAGCGACTTTATACACGACCTGAAGGACAAAGGTTACAGGGGAAGCGGAAAACATGGCGATTTCACCTTCGACGAATTGGGAAAACTCGCCAGGGAATTTAGAGGCGAAGAAGATGCACAGTAAGACAATGACGCCGAACAATATCTCGACAAAAGCCGACGCCCGAGGGGCGATCAAAGGGCTTGCTGGTAAGAAATGCTGGAAGGCTGGATTTGCTTATGGAGGCGAACTTCACCTGCATTTTGGCGCGCACGTTCCATGTTCCAATCCGAGAATGGCTGGACGAACAAAAGGATCGTGGAGGCTTGGAACGTGTGGCACCTCTTGGACACTCCTGACACCCAATGGAAAGGTGACATCGGGTCGCGGTGAAAAGAAACTCGAAAGTTCGATCAAGTCAGTCGAAGGCGCCACGGTTCGTCGGTGTCATGTAAAAGGACGCATTCTAACGATTGGCTTTGATAACGAATGTACGTTGTTGATAATTCCCACGGCTGAGGACGACAAATACGAGGATGTCCCCTATTGGGAACTATTCATGCCCAGACACATGATGGTCGCTTTTGGTCCCGGCAATGCTTGGTCTTATAGGAGATCCGATGATGGTTAGCCAGCCTTCTCCCGCCCAAAATGGGTTGGTTGGGCTTTCCATCGCTTTCCAGCCTGACGGGGGGTCCAAACGTGGCGGTCCCACGACTTGACGCGGCCGTGTGATTTTCCGCATTCGTCGAACTCGGCCCACGCGGCGGCTCGCCGTCGGCGCGGAGCTTGCGCCAACGGCGAGCCGATCCGCGGATCCGTCGTGCCGCTGTGATTCTTAACCAAATTGCCAAAGAACTGATCCCCAATTGTGCCGCGGCGCGGCGTCTTGACCCTTTCTACAGCGCGTTTGGCTCAAGATCGCACACAAGACGTCGGATTTTACAGCACTTTTACAATGGGCCGTGCCTGCGCACGGTGGCCGTCTGGCTTCGCTTGGGTTCGCCGGCGTGAAGCTTCCCCTCCTGCTCCGCGTGCGGTATAAACGATCCCATGCGTGAATTAACTTACATGAAGGCCACCCTGGAGGGTCTCTCCGAGGAGATGGCCAAGAACCCCGCGATCTTCGTGTTGGGCGAGGGCGTCGGCAAGCGCGGGGGAAATTTCAACACGACGCTCGGCTTGTACGACCTCTACGGTCCCGAGCGGCTGTGCGATACGCCGATCAGCGAGCGGGGCTTCGTCGGGCTGGCCTGCGGCGCGGCGATGACCGGCACGCGGCCGGTGGTCGACTTCATGTTCGGCGACTTCATCCTCGACTCGCTGGGCGAGCTGATCAACCAGGTCGCCAAGATGCAATACATGAGCAGTGGCCGGCTCAAGATGCCCTTGTTGCTGCGCGGCTGCATCGGCATCGGCCACTCGGCCGCCACGCACCACTCGGGCAGTTTCTACCCGATGTACGCGCACTTCCCCGGCTTTCGCGTCGTGGTCCCTTCGAACCCCGCCGACGCCAAGGGCCTTTTGAAGACGGCGCTCCACTCGTTCGACCCGGTGATGTTCCTGGAGCATAAGGAGATCTTGAGTATCAAGGGCCCCGTGCCCGACGGCGAGCACATGGTCGAGTTCGGCAAGGCGTCGGTCGCGCGGGCGGGCGGCGACGTGACCGTCGTGGCGCTGGCGCTCATGGTTCATAAGGCGCTGGCCGCCTGCGAAACACTTGCGGCCGAGGGGATTTCGGTCGAGCTGATCGATCCGCGGACGGTCGCGCCCTTGGACATCGACACGATCCTGGAATCGCTGCGAAAGACGGGGCGTTTGTTGATCGTCGACGAGACGTTCGCTCCTTGCGGCTTTGGGGCCGAGATCGCGGCGCAGGTGATCGACCGCGGTTTCGACGAGCTCGACGCTCCGATCCGCCGCGTCAACGGCGTCCACACGCCGACCCCCTATAGCCCGCCCTTGGAGGCCGCCGTCGTACCCAGCGCCGACATGATCGCCCAGGCCGTGCGCGAATTGATGGCGGAGTAACGAAAGCATGGCAATCCCCATCAAAGTCCCCCGCCTTGGTTGGACCATGGAAGAGGGCGTGTTCGTCGAATGGCTCAAGCCCGAAGGGGCGACGATCGCACCCGGCGACTCCTTATTCGTGCTCGAAGGCGAGAAAGCCGCCCAGGAAATCGAGTCGATCGACGGCGGCATCTTGCGATGGCCGCCCGACGCGCCGCGGCCCGGCCAAACGGTGTTGGTCGGCGCGGTGCTGGGCTACTTGCTGGCGCCGGATGAATCGCCCCCTTGGGAAAGCAATGCCGACCGTAGGGTGGGCACCGCCCACCAAGCGTCAGGCCGTACGGTGGGCACCGCCCACCCAACGCCGGCGGCAATGCCGGACTCGACGCATGACGCATTGGTCCCTCAAACCGCGGGTGGTGGGCGGTGCCCACCCTACGCCCGGCCAACGATCAGTCCCCGCGCTCGCCGCCTGGCTACCGCGTCGGGCATCGATTGGACGGCGATCGCCGGCACCGGGCGCACGGGCCGCATTCGCGCGCGCGACGTGCAAGCGTTCGCCGAGCGTGGGACGGGCATCGCCCACCAGTTCACCCTGGATGCCGTACCGGGCGGGCCGCGCTCGGCCGCCGGACGTCTCGTACCGTTATCGGCGGCGCGGCGCACGATCGCCGGGCGGATGTCGACCAGCGCCCGCGCGGTGGCTCCCGTGACGCTCACGACCAAAGCCGACGCGACCAACTTGGCGAGCATCCGCCAGCAGTTCAAGGCGGCGAGCGACTCGTCCGAGACGCCGGCGCCGAGCTTCACGGACCTGATCGTCAAGCTCGCGGCGATGGTCCTCAAGCGGCACCCGTCGCTCAATGCCTCGTGGCGCGACGACGGGATTTTCTTCTCCGACGCGATCGACATCGGCATTGCCGTCGACACCGACGCCGGGCTGCTGGCGCCGGTCGTTCGCGACGTTCCCGCGCTGGGTTTGCGGCAACTGGCGGCGGAATCGCGGCGGCTGATCGAGCTTGCCCGCGCGCGGCGGCTTACGGTTGAAGATCTGCAAGGCGGCACGTTCACGGTCACCAACCTGGGCATGTACGGCATCGATGTTTTCACGCCGATCGTCAACCTTCCACAGTGCGCCATTCTGGGCATGGGGCGGATCGTCCGCGAGCCGGCCGTGGTCGGCGATCAGATCGTACCGCGCCAGGCGCTCACGCTCAGCCTCACGTTCGACCATCGCGTCGTCGACGGCGCGCCCGCCGCTCGGTTTCTCGACGCGCTGCGGCAAGCGGTCGAACAGCCCGCACCCTGGCTCGTGGCCTGAGCATGGCATGACTCGTTCCCACGCTCCGCGTGGGACCGGCTCCGCGGACGCTCCGCGTCCCCATTCGCAGCGACGCTCGGTCGTCATGTCCCCTTAGATCTTGGAGGGAGGGCATTGGAAAGTTGTCAGACGGCATCCAGGGCACGGATGAACGCACATGGTGTAACGATTTTCGTTCGACCGATTCGGCGCAAGCGATGAAGATGGCGCCGTCCAAGGCACGGTCGAGAACTTCGCGGCTTGCGCTGCGCGGATTGCTCGTCAAGGTGCCCGCCGCGATCACATGGGTGTCAACGACCACGCTGAACATGGCGACTGCGCACCTCCCGCACGGCGTCGTCGGTCACGTTCTGAATCTGGGAGGCTGGCGTGCCCTTGGTGCGCGAACGTGCGCGCGCGACGACCGCACGGCCCTTCTTCAAGATACGTTGCTTCTCCACGTCGGAAAGCTCGGCAGATCATCGCAAGCTTGGGGGGTCATTTTGGCTTCTGCTCCATCACCCATCGCTTGTCCTTCGCCGCAACGGGGGCATGGGGAGCGCGGCCGTAACGAAGCGAACCCGCGTAGCGGCCTCGACGGTACGTCTGCTGGAACACGTTCTGAAGATCGACGAAAACGTCCTCATCGGGCGATTTCAGAGGGATCGGAATCAAGGGGAGCGATTGTCGCAGAAACCAAGAGTAGACTTCGCAATCGGGCCGTTGATCGGCGCGCGAGATCAAGGCGTGATAATCGCCGGCGGGCAGCGGCCGGGAAAGCGGCAATCGCCAGCCGCCCAGCAGGAGATCCAATTCCACAAGGTGCGTCTTCGTTTCAAGGATGGCCTGGCGCTTGCTACAAAACTGCGCGAACCCATCACCCACCTTGTTGGCGGGTGAGAGCATTTCCAAAACGGCTACCAGGGAACGCTCCGGGCGATGAAGGATTTCAATCCGGCCACGGCGGACTTCTTGTAGTGGCATTTGCACGAGCTGGACGGTTTCGTCCAAGCGCGCTTCGTATGGCTCAGGCAGAACATCCGCGATCGCCTCGCGCCAGCAGCCAATGAACGTGTGATGAAAATCCGACCAGAATGCGGGGTCTTCCAGATAGGGATCCATGCCAGGAAAGGGACTGTTCATGCCTCCGCCTCAAGGTTACTTGCCCTTTTTTCATCGTACCAGCGCAAGTTTTCAAAGTCACCCCTCTTGGTTCGACGGTTGAACCGGGTTCGTTGTGGGCGGTGGATTTGTACTTTGCTCGATACACCGACAGCCCGCTGGTTTCATCATCCTGCGGGTAAAACGCATCTTTGAAGATAATTTCATCGCGATACCAGCCCATCGAGACCGGAATGCGTCGGTAGAGCATTTCATCGTCGGCGATGGGCTCGGAACCTGCGGGAGGCATGATTCAGCGCGCGCGTAGCCCTAGAGATGATCCGCCAGGATCGGGCGCCGGCTGACAAGGCGGCAGTCCTCGAACACCAACAATTCGATTGAATGATCCGCCAGGATACGAAACGTCTCCAGCGACAATCCGTGGTGCCTTTCAAACGTGATGCCGCCGCTTCCGTTGGGCACAATGCCGGTTGGAGCTGGTGACCCGCGCTCGCACAGCCGTCGGGCCAGACGCCGCGCCAATTCAATGGTATCCGTTGCCGGGGGCCGAACGCCATCGTCGTCCAATTCGCCGGGATTCCGTTGCCAGGCGTTCAACGTCTCTTCGATCATACTTCGCCAGACGGCTCGCAAGGCTTCGGCGCCGTTTCGGCGGTCGTTGTCGTCCGACGCATGGCCATCGGCAAGGCGAGGTCCGACGGCGACCCCTGCCATGGACGTCATGGAATCGTCGTCGATCGCCTGCCAAGTGTCGAAGGCATACATTTCGCACCTCATACTGCATTATAGCCTGGCCGCGTCGGACGTAAACGGTGAAAGGGTCATCGGTCATTGGTCAGTTGTCCGTCGTTCGGCGGTCCACCGGCCCAACATGCCGTGACCAATGACCAATGCCTACTTCCTCGCGGCCTCCAGATGCTCCTTCAGAAAATCGGCCAGTTCGCCGTTGGCGATTTCGTCGGCGGCGCGGAACTTGAGCTTGACGACGTCCTTGTCGGGGCGGTGCGTCTGCAGCTCGCGCTCGTGCGCCAGGCCTGCGACGCGGCCCAGGGCGAAACGGTTCTTGGGTCCGGTGAGCACGAGGTCGACGCTGGCGGGCTGCTTGGTGTGGATCGTAGCCCACGGATCGCCCGATCCGTTGACGAGCAAGTGAACCACTTGTTGGTTGTTCCAAAGGAACTGCCCCGCGGGTGCCGTCTCGGCCAACAGTTCGCACAACTCTTCGAGCACCTCCGTCTCCCAGTGGACCCGCTTGCCCGGCGGAAAGCCCTTGCGCGACATGTGCCACTTGCGGCCAAGCACCTTCCAGGGCATCACGTCCTCAGGCGATTGCTTGACTCGGTCGGTGAACTTGTGGAAACCCTCGACGGCTTGCTCCAGAAACCGCTGGAAATCGGGCCGGTCGATCTCGTCCAAGGCATGCACCGCGAGCTGGACCTCCTGCCAGGGGCCGCGAAGCTGCTTGCACTTGACCCGCGGCTCGCTGCCGTACACCGGCAACTCGTGCAACTCATTGAGCGGCTTGAGGTCGAGCCGGGCCGCCAGGTCCACGCGCTGAAAGGTCCGCTTGGCCACGCGAAACTTGAGCTTGATGAGCCACTCCTCGCCGGTGATCGCATGGAAGAACCAGCCATCCGCCTTGCGCAGGGCGCAGATCTCGACGACGGTGCGCGCATTCCAGTTCGTCTCGCTGAACTCGCCCAGTTCGTGAATGCGGTCGACGACGGCGGCCAGAATCTTTCCGTCCCAGCGGCAAGGATTGCCGTTGCGCCCGACGCGGTCGACGGTGTGCCAGCGGCGGCCGTCGGCCTCCCAGGGCATGGGGGCGTCGCAACCGACCTGGGCGATGTCGAGATCGCCCGCGCGCTCGGAAGTCTGGCCGGCGAAGTCGTGCGGCCGGCGCGCGACGTGCGGCCCGGCCGCCAGCACGCCCACGAGCATCTCGCCGGTGTGCGAGCGGTAAGCGGGGCTTGCCTTCGAGCGACCGTTGTCGCCCGCCCCGCGGCCCTGCTTGGCGGCCGGTTCGGTGGACCCGACCCCTTCCGTGCCGCGGCCGGCATGGGCGGCGACGTCCTCGGGCGTGCCGGCGACGACAACCCAGCCGCCGCCTTCGCCGGCCTCGGGTCCCATGTCGATCACCCAGTCGGCCGTCTTGATCACATCGAGATTGTGCTCGATCACCACGACGGTGTTGCCCAGATCGACCAGGCGGTTGAGCACGTCGAGCAATTTGGCCAGGTCGTCGAAATGGAGTCCCGTGGTCGGCTCGTCGAGCAGGTAGAGGGTCTGGCCGGTGTCGGGGCGCGACAGTTCCGCGGCCAGCTTGACTCGCTGCGCCTCGCCGCCCGAAAGGGTCGGGGCGGACTGACCGAGCCGAACGTAGCCCAGGCCCACGTCGCAAAGCGTCGCCAGCACATGCCGAATCTTGGGGATGTTGGCGAACATCTCGAGCGCCTTGTCGCACGGCATGTCGAGCACGTCGGCGATGTTCCGGCCGTGGTACTGGACGGCCAGCGTCTCGGCGTTGTACCGCTTGCCGCGGCACTCGTCGCACTCGACCCAGACATCGGGCAGGAAGTGCATCTCGATCTTGAGTTGTCCGTTGCCCTCGCATTTCTCGCACCTTCCACCCGGTACGTTGAAGCTGAACCGCCGCGGTGTGTAGCCGCGCAGCTTGGCCACGGGCAACTGGGAGTAGAGGGCGCGGATCTGGTCGAAAAGTCCCGTGTAGGTGGCCGGGTTCGAGGTGGGCGTTTGGCCCAGCGGCTGCTGATCGACGCGGATCACCTTGTTGATCTTCTCGACGCCGCGGATCGCGTCGTGCGGCGCCGGGAAGGTGCCGGCGCGGTGCAGGGTGCGGGCCAGGGCGTTGTAGAGCACGTCCTCGATCAGCGAGCTCTTGCCCGACCCGCTCACACCGGTCACGGTGGTGAACGTGCCCAACGGAATCCGCACGTCGATGTGGCGCAGGTTGTTGTGCCGCGCCCCAATGATCTCCAACCAACCGCCGCCGGGCGGTTCCGGCAGTGAGCTTGCCGGCGCGGCCGCGCCGGCCAAGACCTTGGCGCCGCGCTGGGCCGAGCGGGCCGCCGCCACGGCTTTTGGCGCCCCGCCCTTCACCGCCGACCGCGACTTCGCGGCGCCGCAAGGCGGCATCCGCCGGTTGGTCGGCACGGCGATCGCCTTCGCCCCGGAAAGGTACGGTCCCGTGACGGACCCTTCTTGCCTGGCCACCTCGGCCGGCGTGCCGCGGGCGACGATCTGGCCGCCCTGAAGGCCGGCCGCCGGACCGAAATCGAGCAACTGGTCGGCGCTCTGCACCACCTCGCGATCGTGTTCGACCATCAACAACGTGTTGCCCAGATCGCGGAGCCTCATCAGGGCCTTGAGCAGCCGGCGGTTATCGCGCGGGTGCAGGCCGATCGTCGGCTCGTCGAGCACGTAGAGCACGCCCGTCAAGCCGCTACCCACCTGGCTTGCGAGCCGGATGCGCTGCGCCTCGCCGCCCGATAGCGTCGGCGCGCCGCGGCCCAACGTGAGGTACTCCAGACCGACGTCGACCAAAAACTGCAAACGGTTCGTCACCTCGCGCACCAATTCGCCGGCGATCTTACGCTCGCTGCTCGTCAGCTTCCAACCGGAGAATTTGGCGAGCAGATCGCCCAGCGGCGCCCGGCAGATTTGGTCCATGGTCCGCCCGCGAAACCGAACCGCCGCGGCATCGTCGCGCAGGCGGCCGCCGCCACAGGTCGAACACTCGACTTCATCGACCAGGTGCTCCAGTTTTCCGCGCAGGCCCTGCGAGAGCCGCGACGCTTCTTCCAGGGCCGGGTAAAGGCCCTTGTACTGAAAACGGTAGAGCGGTGGATCGGCGGCCTTCCGCTTGGACGAGGTCTGCACCGAAATCCACTCGTCGGCGGTGCCGTGCAGCACCACGCGCCGGTGCCTGGCCGAAAGCTGCTCGAACGGCACATCCAACGGCAGGCCGGTCGCCTTCGCCAGCGCCGCGAGCATCGGCTGGAAGAACGGGTTCTTCGGATCGGGCCATACGGCCACCGCCCCCTCGGCGAGCGAAAGCTTCGGGTCGCGGAGCAGGGACGACGTATTGGCCCCCGTCTGCACGCCCAGCCCTTCGCACGATGGGCACCAGCCCAGCGAACTGTTGAAACTGAAGTTGTGCGGCGTGAGCGGCTCGAAGCTGCGTCCGCAACGGTCGCAGGCGAAGTGCTGGCTGTGGATCTCGGTCCGCCAGTTCTCCTCGGGCACGTCGTCCGCGGGGTAGGCGACGTGCAGCACGCCTCGACCGAGGTTGAGCGCGCTCTCGACGCTGTCAGCGATCCGCGAGCGGTTGCCCGAGCGGACCACCGCCCGATCGACGACCACTTCGACCAGGTGCTTGCGGCGGCGGTCGATGCTGGGGGGCGTGTCGATCGGGTACGTCCGCCGGTCGACGCGGACCCGCGCATAACCGTTCGTGCGGATTTCCTGGAAAAGTGGTCCGTAATCGTCGCCCACCTCGATTTCCAAGGGGGCCATCAGGTGGAGTTTCGTCCCCTCGGCGTGGGCCATGATCTTGTCGATGACTTCGTCGGCCGACTGCGTGCCGATCGGCACGTCGCAATCGGGACATTGCGGTTCGCCCAGCCGCGCGAACAGAATGCGCATGTAGTCGTAGATTTCCGTGACCGTGCCGACCGTCGATCGGGGCGTGTGGCCCAGGTGTTTCTGCTCGATCGCGATCGCCGGTGAAAGTCCCTCGATATGGTCGAGGCTCGGCTTGGGCATCTGGCCGACGAATTGCCGCGCATAGGAGCTGAGGCTTTCGACGTAACGCCGCTGCCCCTCCGCGTAGACGGTGTCCATCGCCAGCGAGCTCTTGCCCGATCCGCTCTGACCGCAACAGACAGTGATCTGGTCGCGCGGGATCTCGACGTCGATCGACTTGAGATTGTGCTGCCGCGCGCCTCGCACCTTGATGGCCGTCGCCTCCTGCACGTTCGACGTCGCCTTGGCGCGCGTCGATTCCCGCCGCCCGCCGCCGCCCGACGCGTCGCCGCTTCGCAGGGCGTCCAGTTCCAGATGCCGCGCCAACGACCGTCCCGTGTGCGATTCGGCGGCCAGCACGACCGACTCGGGCGTGCCGGCGGCCACGATCCATCCGCCGGCCTCGCCCCCCTCGGGGCCCAAGTCGACGATCCAATCGGCCGTCTTGACCACGTCGAGGTTGTGCTCGACGACCAGCACGGTGTTGCCCGCGTCGGCGAAGTCGTGCAACACCTTCAGCAGCATGCGGATGTCGGCGAAATGCAGCCCGGTGGTGGGCTCGTCGAGCAGGTAGAGCGTGCGGCCGGTGCTCTTTTTCACCAGTTCGCGCGCCAGCTTGATCCGCTGCGCCTCGCCGCCCGAAAGCGTGGGCGAGGGCTGGCCCAGCTTGAGGTAATCCAAGCCCACGTCGTGCAGCGTTTGCAGCTTGTGGCGGATCTTGGGGATGTTCTCGAAATGGTCGAGCGCCTGCTGGACGTCCATTTCCAGAACGTCGGCGATCGACTTGTCCTTGAACCGTACTTGCAGCGTCTCACGGCTGAAACGGTGCCCTTCGCACACGGGGCAGGTGACCCAGACATCGGCCAGGAAGTCCATCTCCAGCTTGTTCGAGCCGTTCCCCTCGCAGGCCTCGCAGCGGCCGCCGGCCACGTTGAAGCTGAAGCGGCCTTCCTGGTATCCGCGGGCTTTCGACTCGGGCAATTGAGCGTAGAGCTTGCGAATGTCGTCGAAAACCTTGATGTACGTGGCCGGATTCGAGCGCGGCGTGCGACCGATGGGCGACTGGTCGATGGCGATCAGCTTGTCGAGGTGTTCCAGCCCCTCGATCCGATCGTGCTCGCCGGGCTCGCCGTCGCCGCCGTTCAAGTCGCGGCGCAGCGCCTCGACGAGAATACCGTTGACCAGCGAGCTTTTGCCCGATCCGGAAACGCCGGTGACGCAGACGAACGTGCCCAGCGGGATTTCGACGTCGACGCGCTTGAGGTTGTTCTGCGCGGCGCCGACGACCTTGAGCCACTTTTCGCCGGTGGGCCGCCGCGTGACGGGCACGTCGATTCGTAGCTTGCCCGAAAGGTACTGACCCGTCAGGCTGCGGACGGCGCCGCAAATCTCGTCCACCGTTCCCGAAGCCACCACTTCACCGCCGCGCACGCCGGGGCCGGGTCCGAAGTCGATCAGATGGTCGGCGGCCCGCATCGTGTCTTCATCGTGCTCGACGACCACCACCGTGTTGCCCAAGTCGCGCAGCCGCACCAGCGTGTCGAGCAGGCGGTCGTTGTCGCGCGGGTGCAGGCCGATGGATGGCTCGTCGAGGATGTAGAGCACGCCCACCAGTCCGCAGCCGATCTGCCCGGCCAGCCGGATGCGCTGCGACTCGCCGCCCGACAGCGTGGGAGCCGTGCGGTCCAGCGCGAGGTAGTTGAGACCGACGTTCGTCAAAAAGCCCAGCCGGCCGCGAATTTCCTTGAGCACTTCGGCGGCGATCACCTGCCGCACCGGGTCGAGTTCGAGGGCGCCGAAGAACTCGGCCGCGTCGGAGACCGCCAGCGAACAGACCTGCGGCAGCGACTTCGCGGCGCCCGCGAAGCGCGCTTGCCGCGACGTGAGCGTGACGGCGCGCGCCTGCGCGTTGAGCCGCGCGCCGCCGCACTCGTCGCAGCCGATCACGCGCATGTATTTTTCCAACTGGCGGCGATGGATGCCGCTATTCGAGTTGCGGTACTTCGAGAGCAGTTCGGGGATGACACCCTCGAACTTTCCGCCGTACTTGTGGACGCCGGCCCCGTGCCGCCAGGTGTAAGTAATATGCGAATCGCCCGTACCCCAGAGCAACTGGCGCGCGATCGCCGGGTCGAGTTCCTCCCAGGCGGTTTCGAGCACGTAATTCGGCTCGAGGTTTCCGAGACGTTCGAGCGTCTCGGCCACGCCCTGGTAGATGTGCTTCTTCCAGCGCCCCAGGTCGGCCCAGCGCCCGATGAGTTCGATCGCCCCTTGCATGAACGAACGGCCGGTGTTGGGGATCAGCCGCTGGGGATCGAAGCCATAGATCTCGCCGAGTCCGTCGCAGGCGGTACACATACCCTGCGGGCTGTTGAAGCTGAAAAGTTGCGGGCTGGGCGGCTCGAAGCTAATGCCGCAGTGCGTGCAGGCGTAGTCGGCCGAGAAGTACAGATCGTCGGCGGGGCGCTGGCCACGTTTCCTTTCGCGGGGGGCGGTCTTGGCCTCCACCCCGTCGCCGGCGGGGGCCTCGTCGTCGAAGGTGGGCCCGTCGCCGGCGGGCGGCGCGGCGGCGGCGGCGCTTTCGACGGCGACGACCAGATTCCCCTTGCCCATTTTCAGCGCGAGTTCGACGGCCTCGGCCAGCCGGGGGCGCAAGCCCGGCCCCGCCACGAGCCGGTCGACGACCAATTCGATGTCGTGCCGCATCTGGCGGTCGAGCTTGAGGTTGTCGCTGAGCGGCACGGTCGTGCCGTCGACTCGGGCGCGAACGAAGCCCTGCTTCAAGAGATCCTCGAACAGGTCGCGGTACTCGCCTTTCTGAGCTTTGACGACCGGCGCCAGCACCGAGAACTTCGTGCCTTCGGCGAGGGTGCCGATGCGGTCGATGATCTGGTCTCGCGTTTGGGCCGTAATGGGCCGTCCGCACTTCGAGCAGTGCCCCTGGCCGCAGCGGGCATAGAGCACGCGCAGGTAATCGTAGATTTCCGTGATCGTGCCCACGGTCGAACGTGGGTTTTGGCCGCTCGATTTCTGCGAGATCGAGATCGACGGGCTGAGCCCCGAGATCAGATCGACGTCGGGTTTGGGCATTTGCCCCAGGAACTGGCGGGCGAAGCTCGACAGGCTCTCGACGTAGCGCCGTTGTCCTTCGGCATAGAGCGTGTCGAAGGCCAACGAGCTTTTGCCAGAACCGCTGACGCCCGTGAAGCAAATCAAACGGTTGCGGGGCAAAACCAGGTCGACGTCGCGCAGGTTATGCTCGCGAGCGCCTTGGATCACGATGTGGGCGGCGGCCATGAGCTGCGTTTCGGCGGGGGAAATCCGTTTCGATCTCGATTCGGGGCGAATCTTGAATTGTAAGTCACGACGGGACCGAGCGGCAAGGGGAGCAATTCTCGACAACGACCGTGACCCAAGGATCGGCGATTAAGCGAGCGGCCGGGGAAAACCTATCGCCGGCCTGCGAATGTAGCGGAATTCGTGAGAATTCCGACTGTCGAAGCGGGATGGTCTGAAGTCTTACGAGTTCAGCTACGGCAGGCAGGTTTTCTCCCGCCGTTACCTTGGGCAGTCCGCCGGAAATATCCTACCCAATGTCGCCTTTCGCTCCGCGAAAGAATGCCCTTTCGCGGAGCGAAAGGCGACTTTAAGGCAGGTATCAGGGTAGATCATTTCCGGCGGCCTGCCTTAGGGGGGAGGGACAACGCCCGATAACGGCAGGCGGCACCCCCGCACTACGACGGCGACGAATCCGCCTGAACGCGGGCTATGAACGTTGCCGCACGATTGCCCAGCCGCGCAGCGGCGGCAGAGTGTAGCCTGGGGCGTAAGCCCTCGTTGTTCTACACATCTTTTGATCGCAGGTGGTGAAATGGGAATGTTGGGCAATCAGGGGCTTCTTCGTCAGAGGCCAGGGGCTTGCCCCCTGGAGTTTCACGTTGGTTTCTAAATCGAA
>DATKSN010000033.1:0-3757 GCA_035531595.1 Pirellulales bacterium
TTGATGCTATCCGGGAATTCCCCTCTTGCTTGCCCCGAACCCAGGTGAGGAGATCGCCATGTCAATTCTTGCCGATGTGCAGGCGCGAAACCGGGAACTGGCGCGCCAGATCAACGAAGAGGCCCGGCGAAATCCGCACTCTCCTTATGCCGGCAAGTTTGCGGGTATCGCGAACGGCCAGATCGTGGTGGTTGCCGACGACCTGGAGGAAATGGCTCGGCGCCTTGAAAAGATCGAACCGGCCGGGTTCGATGGCGTTGCCTGCTTCGGCTTCCTCAACCGGTTCACCTACGGCAACTTCGGCGACCCGCACCAATTCGGACTCGAGGCGTGAGCAATGTCCGCCTTCCGACTAATCCTCGCCAGCCTCCTGCACCACCGGCGCATGAATTTCGCGGTGGCCTTGGGCGTCGTGGCCGGCACGGCGGTGCTCACCGGCGCGCTCTTGGTCGGCGACTCGGTGCGCGGCAGCCTGCGGCACTTGACGCTCGACCGGCTCGGCCGCGTCGACGAAGCCTTGGTCGCCCATCGCTTCTTCAGCGCCAATTTGGCCGGCGGCCTGGCCGCCGTGCCTGAGTTCGCCGCGGCGTTCGATTCTGCCGTGCCGGCGATCGTGCTCGAAGGAAGCGTCAGCAATCCCGACAAGGGCAACCGGTCCAACCGCGTGATGCTCTTGGGTTGCGACGCAAGGTTTTGGAAACTGGGCGCCGGAGGTCCGGCGCAGCCGCCGGCCTCGGGCGAAGTCGTGCTCAACCGGCGGCTGGCCGACGACCTGGCGGTGGAAGCCGGCGACGACGTGATCGTGCGGCTGCCGCTGGCCGGCGATATTCCGCCCGACAGTCCCTTGGGCAAGAAAACCGACTCGATCGCGAACCGGCGTCTACGTGTCAGCGAAGTTATTCCCTCCGAGGGATTGGGCCGGTTCGGGCTGGTCCCCAATCAACAAACTCCCGCCAACGCCTTCTTGAACCTGGATGACCTGCAAGCCGCCCTGGAGCAAAAAGACCGCGTCAATGCTCTCTTTGTATCCGGCCGCGACGCAGCCGCTCCGCCGCCGGAAGGCGAAGAGCGGCGATTGTCGGGCTGGCTGCATCCCCGGCTTTCCGACTACGGATTGTCGCTCACGCTGACCGGGCGTGATTACATTCAGCTCACCAGCGACCGCATGCTGCTGGAAGCCCCGGTCGAGGAAGCCGTCGCGCGACTTTTTCCAACCGGGCCAACCGTCGCGACCGGGCTGACCGTCGCGACCGGGCTGACCGTAGCGAGCGGGCCGCCACAGCCGGTGCTGACCTACCTGGCGAATGACATCGTCGCCGGCGCCGACGACCTGGCGAAGATTCCCTATTCGACGATCACCGCGATCGACTTCACCGACCAGCCTCCCTTGGGTCCGTTCGAGACGCCCGAGGGGCAAACGATCGAGGCCCTGGCCGACGACGAGATCGCGCTCAATCAATGGGCCTTCGACGACCTTTCCAAGCAAGGCGTGACGCTGAAACCGGGCGACCCGGTGCGCATCACCTATTTCGAGCCGGAGAGCACTCACGGCCGGATCGTCGAGAAGACCACGGCTTTCAAGTTCAAGTCCGTCATCCGGCTCGACGGTGCGGCCGCCGACCGCGACCTCACGCCGGAACTCAAGGGCGTGACCGACAAGAAATCGCTGGCCAACTGGGATCCGCCGTTTCCTTACTTTCCCGAGCGCGTCCGCGCGACGCCGCCCGACAAGAACCAGGACGACGCATACTGGAACAAGTACCGGGCGACTCCCAAGGCGTTCGTCTCGTTGGCCGCGGGCCGCAAGCTCTGGAGCAGCCGCTTCGGGCAAACCACCTCGTTGCGTTTCGCGCCGCGCGACGGACTGACGCTGACCGATCTGGCTAGCCGGCTGGAAGACGAGCTGGCCCAGCACCAGGCGGAGTTGGGCTTCGTCTTTCAGCCGGTCAAGCGGCTGGGGCTGGCCGCGTCGGCGGGCACGACCGACTTCAACGCGCTCTTCGTCGCTTTCAGCTTTTTCATCATCGCGGCGGCCGTGCTGTTGGTGGCCCTGTTGTTTCGCCTGGGCGTCGAGCAGCGTGCCGGCGAAGTGGGCCTTTTGCTGGCCGTGGGCTGGCGCGCTCAAAGCGTGCGCCGTTTGCTGTTGACCGAAGGGCTGTTGGTGGCCGCCCTGGGCGGCGCGGCCGGCGTGGCGGCCGGCGTGGGCTACGCAGGGCTCATGCTGGCCGGACTGCGCACGCCCGGCTGGTGGCTGGCCGCGGTGAGCAGTCCCTTCTTGCGACTTTACATCACTCCCGCGAGCCTGCTGGCGGGTTATGCGTGCGGCGTTTTCGTGTCGGCCGGCGCCATCGCCTGGGCGCTGCGGGCGATGCGGCATGTTTCCGTTCGCAGGCTGCTGGCCAACCAGGCCGGCGAGGTCGTCCAACCAGGGCGCGGTCGCTCGGTCGTCGGCCGCGCCGTCGCTTGGGCATCGCTCGCGCTGGCGACGGTGGCCGGCGGCTTCGCGACCGGCTTGAGCGGCGAGGCGCAGGCCGGCGCGTTCTTCGGCTCGGGCGCTTTGGTACTGACGGCGCTGTTGTCGTTCGTGCGAGCGCGGCTGCGCTCGGGCGAGACGGGTCCGCTCATCAAGCCCGGCGGTTCGGCCCTGGCGCGCCTGGCCCTGCGCAACGGTGCGCGCAACCCAGGCCGCAGCACGCTTTCGATCGGACTGATGGCCTCGGCCAGCTTCCTGATCGTCGCCATCAGCGCCTTCCGGCTCGAACCGCCCGACAACCTGGCGCGCCGCGCCGGCGGCAGCGGCGGCTTCACATTCCTGGCCGAGAGCAACCTGCCCATTGTCCACGACCTCGATGCGCCCGAGGGACGCGCGGAGTTGGGCTTCTCGCCGGCCGACGAAAAACTGCTCGCCGGGCACCCGATCATTTCGCTGCGCGTCAAACCGGGCGACGACGCGAGTTGTTTGAATCTCTACCAGTCGAAGCAACCCCGCGTGCTGGGCGTTACCGAGCCGCTCGTGCGCCGCGGCGGTTTCGCCTGGGGCGCCACGGCGGCCGAGACGCCGGACGAACGCGAGAATCCCTGGACGCTGCTCGACAAACCGATCGCCGATGACAAACCGATCGCCGATGACAGGCCGATCGCCGACGATGAGGTCCATGTCGTGCCGGTGGTGCTCGACGCGAACACGGCTACTTATAGCCTGCACCTGGGAGGCGTCGGCTCGCGGTTCGACATCCCCGACGGCCGCGGCGGCAAGGTCGCGCTCGAAATCGTCGGGCTCTTAAAGAACAGTATCTTTCAAGGCGACCTGTTGATCAGCGAAGACGAATTCCTGGCTGTCTTTCCCGAAGTCAGCGGTTACCGCCTGTTTCTGATCGACGCGTCAAGCGACCAGGCGGGCGCGGCGCGGCAGGCGGGCGCCGTGGAACAGGCCCTCGAAGGAGCCTTGGGCGACTACGGTTTCGACGCCGTGCCCACTCGGCGCCGGCTGGCCGATTTCATGGCCGTGCAGAACACGTACCTGTCGACGTTCCAGAGTCTCGGCGGGCTGGGGTTGCTGTTGGGCACGTTCGGGCTGGCCGTGGTGCAGCTTCGCAACGTGTTGGAACGGCGAGGCGAACTGGCGCTACTCCGCGCGACCGGGTTCCGCCGCGCGATGCTTGCCCGGCTGGTGCTGTTGGAGAACGTGCTGCTGCTGATCGGCGGACTGGGCGTCGGGGTGTTGGCCGCGTTGGTCGCCGTGCTGCCGCACTTCGCC
>DATKSN010000034.1:0-35361 GCA_035531595.1 Pirellulales bacterium
CCTGGCCAACAGGCGCGTCCTTATGGAAAGCACGTCGACGTACCATTTCCCGGTGCTTTGGGCGCTTTCGGAGTGGGTCCGGATTGTTATCAACCCGATGCTCGTCGGGTCAGCCAAACGAAAGACCGACCGTTGGGACGCCCAGGCGCTCGCGCACCACTGCATGGCGGGGACGTTCGCGCCGTACGTACTTCCGACGTGGGAGGAGCTCGCGCTTCGCACGTCCTACCGGCGGTGGGTCAAACTCGGCAGCGCGATTACGCGAAGCACAAATGCCCTTCGCGGTAGCGGTGGCGCAACCGATGGACGGCCACCTTGATCGCCCCCTCGCTACGCCGCAAGCGGGCCGCCATGTCCGCGTACCTCACCGGTTGGCCGACGATCACGGCCTTCAGTTCATCGAAGAGATCGCCCTTGCCTTCGGCGTGGTATTCATCCCACAAGGCATCGAGCACCTGATCCGTCGTCTTGATGTCCAGGAGTTTGGCTAGCAGAATATCGCGAATCAGGTATAATGGAATCGTGGGAGAATCGGCATGGGTGGCGCCCGACTTGTACGTCGAGAGTGGACCGAGAACCTCGTCGCTGAAACCGTCCGACTCCGTTGCTCCTACGAACGTCGCGGTAAGCAAGTGTTGAGGTTCACGGTGCAATTGGAGGCCCGCTGGCAGGAGGAGTGGCGCGCCATCGAACGCTATGGCAACGCCCACGGGTTTTGTCATCGCGATACGGTCCATGCGGACGGAACACAAGATAAGACAGCCGTGTTCGTGGGGGATGTCAGCTCCACCTTCTCCTACGCAATCGAGGATTTGAAGGCGAATTGGCGATCGTACCAAGCACGGTTTATCAGAGAGACGAAACGATGATCAACGCCCGTCAATTCGCTCAAAAGCAGCTTGAACTCACGGCTGAGTTCGGGAAATACGTCATGGACCATCCTGAGGTGGACGACGTTCTCCCAGCCGAATCGCACGTCTACTTCGAGATCGCCGGAGACGATGAGTTCAACCAGCACAGCCGCCAGTTGGCCGAAAAACAGCTCCGTGAAGAACTCCTGCCCGTCGTGTGCGTGAAGATTAAGGGTCTGGCGCCGGCACAGCGCTCGCGCCTGATCGATCCCGTTATCGAGCCCGTCCAAGTAGTCGCTTGATCGGTGGACCGCAGCGCCTGGCGAGGCACCTTCGCCGGATTGGTGAGTTGCCAACACAGCCCCCGCGCGACGGGTCGGCTTCCCTCCTGAATCCCAGCGAATCCAACGACGTGGCCAGGGCCGTGGCCCCGCGGAACGGCGGCCGGCCCGTCAGGAGCTCGTAGAGCATCGCGCCGAGCGAATAGACGTCGCTGGCCGGGCCGATGTCGCCCTGCCGGCCGGCGGCTTGCTCCGGCGGCATGTAGCTGGGACTGCCCATGACGGCGCCCGATTGCGTCAGCCGGCTGTCGTCTTTCAGAATCTTGGCCAGGCCGAAGTCGGTGATTCGTGGCTGATCGGCGGAGTCGATGAGCACGTTTTGCGGCTTCAAGTCGCGATGCAGGGTGCCACGCTGATGGGCAAAGTGGATCGCCTCGGCGATGATCTTGAGGTAGCGCGCCGCGAGTTGCGGCGGCAGCGGCCCGTCTTTCACGAGGGCCCCGAGGTCGCGACCCGCCACGTAGTCCATCGTGAAGTAATGTTGGCCCGCCTGCTCGCCGACCTCGTGGATGGCGACGATGTTGGGGTGCTGCAAGTTGGCGGCGGCTTCGGCCTCGCGCAAAAATCGTTCGACCTCGTCGGGGCCGGCCAGGTCGCCCGCGCGGATCATTTTGAGGGCCACGTCACGTTTGAGACTCGTTTGCCGGGCCTTCCAGACGACTCCCATGCCGCCGCGGGCGATCTCTTCGAGAAGCTCGTAGTCGCCAAAATATTTGAGGCGCGTCCCGGCCTCGGCGGCGGTTGCTTGGGAAGAGTCGTGAAGGCCCGTCGCCGCCGATTCGAAAACCGATTGGCCCGGCAGCGCGGCCTTGAGAAGACATTCCGGGCACAGCCCCAGCGGGCCATCGCTGGGCAGGGGCTTGCCGCATTGCGGACAGGCGCATGGGGTGGTCATGGTTTTTGCCTTTCTTATGCTGCGAGCGGCCGGGAATGAAACATTTGTCAGCGTTGCAAACTAACCCGAAGCGCAAGCAAGGACAGTGGTTACGCACCTTGCTTGCGCCGCGGGTTGGTGTCGAACCAGGCCGCGTGCGGTATAGCGGGTGTTTTCGTCTCCACCTCTACTAAAAGCAACCGTTACGAAAGGTTACAGGAAAAATCAGCCGCCCAGCACCGCCAACAGATGACGCAACTCGTCCTCGACGTCCCCCTCGCCCACGGTCGCGGCAATTCGGGCCCGCAACAACTCGCGGTAGCGGCGGCGCAACCGATGGACGGCCACCTTGATCGCCCCCTCGCTACGCCGCAAGCGGGCCGCCATGTCCGCGTACCTCCCCGGCTGACCGATGATGGCCGCCTTCAGTTCATCGAAGAGATCGCCGTTGCCTTCGGCTTGGTATTCATCCCGCAAGGCGTCGAGCACCTGATCCAGAAGAGTCATGGCCCACTGCCGCTCGAAGTGACGCTCGGGAGTCATCTCGTGGCTCGGTTCGAGTCGATAACGCGACTCGGCACTCGCCTCGTCGAGTGAAACGATCGTCTGTCCTCCGCCACGCTTGCAGGCGTGCGCTCGGTCCCAGTCGTTCGCCAAGAAATTCTTCAACGACGCCAACAAGAAGGTGCGAAATCGCCCCAGTTCTGGATCGACGTGTTCCAGCCGGCGTTTCTCCAGAATCTGGGCGAAAAACGCCTGCGTGAGGTCTTCAGCGTCGTGCGGCGAATATCCCCGCCGCCGAACGAAGGAGTAAAGCGGATACCAGTACGCCTGACAAAGCTGCGCCAGCGCGGCCCGGGCTTGCGCAGGTTCGTCTCGACCGGCGTGCAACACGACCGTCCAGAGCGTGGTAGGAAAATTCTTCGATTGAAACGAACTGTCCATGACGTCGCAACGTGGATTCACGGTGGCTGGGGCAGAGCCTAAGCGATGCCCCGGTCGCTATCGAGCCGGGGCATCGCTTACGCTCTGCCATCAGCCACCACTTACGGCGCCGTTTCCGCCTCGGCCCGATCGATGAAACCGTCGCCGTCGGCGTCCAGGGCGGCGAACTTGGCCGGGCTGCCGGGAAACTCGCGCGGACTGATGAACTGGTCGTGGTTCGTATCCATGTGAATGAACCACGATGGTCCCGAGGCCGTCGCCGCGGCGGCCACCGCCCCCCGCGGCGCGCGGTCGTCCCGGTTGCCGCGGTCGAAAACGATGCCGATCGAAGCGGGCAACTCGTCGTACGAAAGGCTGCCGTCGCCGTCGCGGTCGAGCCAGCCAAGCCTTTCGGCCACCTGTTTCAACTCGCGAGCGGTCAAACGGCCGTCCTGGTCGACGTCCAAAAGCGCAAACAGGATGTCCTGATCGTCGTTGACGGCGGCGCGCACGGCACTAAGCCGCGGCGCCCGCCGCCGCCGGTCGTAGCCGGCGATCTCCGAGGCGTAGACCTTGCCGTCGCCGTCGGCGTCCCAGTCGTCGAAGACGGCCCCGGCCGCTTGCTCCTGGCCTTCGACCTCCGGCTTTTCGAGGTAGCCGTTCTTGTCGGCGTCGAGCGCCGCGAGCTGCTCCTCGGGGGGCGGTCGCTCGTCATCGCCGGCGACCCGATCGCGCCCTTGGAACCGCAGCAGCACGCCGGGCAGATCGAGCACGAACCCGTCCGCGGTGTGCGACACCATCTCGCCGGCACCGGAATTTTCACATATTCCGCTCCGCGCGGCCCTCTCCAAACCGGCGGCTGCAATCAGCTCGGCGGCCATCGACCGCGGAGCCAACCCCGGCGTCCGCTCGCCCGTCCGGCCGAAGTTCGCCTCCAGTTCGATGTGCGGCGCGACGGTGTCGAGCCCCGCCAATTCCTCGCTCGCAAGCCAGCCGTCGGCGTTGGCGTCGAGTTGGCCGATCAGAGCCTTCGTCAAGGAGAAGCTCCCCTCGCGGATGCGTCCAGCATCAAGGTACAGCTCCGAAAAGGCATAGCGGACCGCGTCCCAATTGGCGTTCGGGCCGAGTCGCGCGGCGGCCGGCGGACTCAGGTTCGCCGTGCCCGACGCATTCATTCCCATCGCGTTGCCGACCGGCGCGTCGCGAAGCTCGTCGAGCTCCAGGATATCGTCGTCGTTGGCGTCGCGGCTGCGCAGACGGTCGATGGCGCCGGCCAATTCGGCCGACGAAAGCATCTCGTCCGCGTCGGCGTCGAGCAGGCGGCGCAGCGGCGAC
Organism: Pirellulales bacterium; assembly: GCA_035531595.1. Classification (GTDB taxonomy): domain Bacteria; phylum Planctomycetota; class Planctomycetia; order Pirellulales; family JAICIG01; genus DATKSN01. The sequence goes on from DATKSN010000034.1 coordinate 4,326, forward strand.
TCCCGTTGGTTCATGCCGCGGTATTCGGTCGAGCCGTCGAGCGCGAAGGCCGCGCCCGCGCGGTTGATCTGGGCGATGAAGCGGCGTGCTTCGTCGCGATCGACGAGGCCGTTCGAGTTCGTGTCGTGCGCCTTGAGGAACTCGCGGCGGTTCTTCATCTCGATCCCCAGGTCCGTCCGGCCGCCGAAAACCCGTTTCGGATCGGCGAACACCTCGGTCCAGGTGGGCTTCCCGTCGTGGTCGCCATCGGCCATCCGCAAGAATTCGTCGACCAATTCCGCGCGCACCGCGGCAAACGGCTTGCCGTCGATCGTCATCCGGATCTCCACGATCAGCGGCCCGCGGGGCGTGAACACCACGAAGCGTTCCGTGCCGTCGCCGGCCATCGGCGCCGGCGCCTGAGAGGTCGAAGGCACAGCGCCGGCGTCCGTCGCGAGTGCCTTCTCATTTGCCGGGGCGGGTGCGTTGGGCGTTAGGTGTTGGGCGTCAGGAGATTTATCTTTGACGGCCTTCGCGTCGAGCGCGACGGTCTCGGCAGGCTGGGGCGCCGGCGAACCGGCGCCGGGCGGCTTGGCCGGGGCGTTTTGCGAGCGATTGCAGCCACTGCTGAGCGAGAGCACGAGCGTGCTAACACACCAACCCGCGGCGCAAGCAAGGCGCAGCGTCGAACTGACCTTGCTTGCGCCGCGGGTTCGTGTAACGGCCGACTGCGCTCGTTTCCCCAGGACCATGAATAATCCGAGTTAGTGATTCAAGATGAACTCCGGGCTGTTGAGCAACGCCCACACGACGTCGCCCAACGCCGCGCGGTGGTCTTCGGCCGCTGCGACGTAAGCGACGAATTCGTCGCGTTCCGACGCGCGGGACAGTCGCGAAAGGGTCGCCAAAAAGAGCGTCTCCACCCGCTCTTCATCGCTGAAGAACGGCGCGTCGATCGCCAGCAAGATGCCACTCCGGCCGGGATCGGTCGCCAGGGCCGTGAGCGGCCCGTTCATCAGCGCCAGCACCTGCGGAATGCCGGCCTGGAACTCGCTGGCGTCGCGCGACGCCAGGTTGAACCGCGCGATGAACTGCGCCCGGCCGAAATCGACCGCCGGAACGGGCGCGCCCGCGCCCAACGCCATCGGCGGGGCCGTCATCCGCACGGCCTTGATCAGCGAGTCGTACAGTTGCTCCGGCGCGAGCGTCTTGATTTGCATCCGGGCGAACGACTCGGGCGGACTCAGCGAACCGTCGCCGGCGGTTCGGCTCGATCGCTGATAGGCCCTGGTGTTCGTCAGCGCCCGGAACAACGCCCGCAGGTCGTAGTCGTGGGCGACGAAGTATGCGGTCAACTCGTCGAGCAACTCGGGATGGCTGGGCGGGTTGTGGTCGCCGAAGTCATCGACCGGGTGGACCAGCCCGCGACCGAACAGGTTCGCCCACACCCGGTTGACGGCCACGCGAGCGAAATAGCGGTTCTCGCGCGACACGACCCAAATCGCCAGTTGCCGGCGACGGTTCACGTCGGCGTCTTCCTCCGGCGGCTCGTCCCCCAGGTACTTGGGGGCGACGACCTGGTCGGTGCCGGGCAGCCGCACCTCGCCCACCGACGCGTCGACCAGCTCGACGTTGGGCGGCCGGCCGCCGTCGAGCGTTTGCAGCCGGGCAAAGAACGCGGCGAATGACCAGAAGTCTTGCTGTTTCCAGTGATCGAAGGGATGGTTGTGGCACTGGGCGCATTGAATCTGCACGCCCAGGAAAATCCGCGACGTGTTGGCGGCCAACTCCTCCGGCTTGAGCCCCGCGGCCGTATAAAACAGCGCCGCGCCGTCGCGGTCGGAATTGCCGGTCGTCGTCAGCAGATCGGCCACGATATTGTCGTAGCGCACGTTGTCGGCAAAGCGCCGCCGCAGCCAGCGCGTGAAGCCTTGCGCCTGGTCGAACCGTTCGTTCTGGCCGTCGACCGGCAGCAGCATGTTGGTCCAGGCCTGGGCCAGGTGCGTCGGGTATCGCGGATTCGACAGGAGCCGCTCGATCCACGCCGCGCGGCGGTCGGGATCGCGATCCGCGGCCAGCGCCAGGACTTCCGAAGCGGCGGGGATCACACCATTGAGGTCGAGACTCGCCCGCCGCAGGAATTCGGCGTCGTCGGCCAGCGGCCCCGCTTCGACACCTTCCGCGTGTTGCCTCGCTTCCAGCAACGCATCGACCCGCCGCGCCATGTCGGACGCCGAGGGGACGGAGGCCGATTCCTGGGCCAACACGCCTCGACAGAGCCATAGCGCCAAGCAGCCTAACCGGATGGGCAATGAAATGCCGCGTCGCATGACTCTTGCCTCCTCTGTGAGTGCGGGGCCGAAGTGACGGGACTCTCGCTTTCATTGTAGCCGCCGCGGGCGGGCAAAAGCAACGGAGAGCGCGTACTATTGGTTGCCCACCGGTCCAAGGTTATGAATTGCTATCTGAGCGCCGCCTGGGAACAACGGTGGCAACGTCTTTCCCGGAGTAAAAGCGGCGGTTTCTACGTGTGTGTCGTTGAATTTGAAACACGAGCAGGTGAATTAGCCTTCGGGGTCTAGACGAAAGAGCAACCGATGTCCACAGTTCAATCTTCTCCTCCGGTAAGCGACATGTTGGTGACCGTCAAGGCGCGTGAGGTGCAGCGAGGCATGCTGGCCGAAATGGCCGGTGATCCGGGCCGTGCCGCATGCCATTTTTTAGCCGCTGCGCACTTGGAGCTGGTTCTTGTCAACGACTACGGCCAGGCGAGCCAAGACGAGATGGCCTTTCGCAGTTCCGTAAGCGCCGCGTCCTGTTTTTGGCGGGCCGGTCGGATCGAACAAGCGCGCACGCTTTTTCGAGCCCTGACCCAAGAGTATCCGGCACAGGCAGGTCCAATTCAAGACGCGATTGCGGAACTGGAGGTCGGGTGGGCCAATGCGGCCTCTTCCACCGACGAGGTTGACGGGGCCTCCGGACGGAACACGCTCGCATGACGGCCTTTGGTGGACTCCTGCGATCTCTTAGCCGAGCGCCTTCCGCACCGCCGCCCGTGTTTTTTCCAAACCTGTGCGGGCGACGACCAGCGCGTCTTGCTTCCAGTAGTCCTGGTTGAACAATTCCAGCGAGAGCATGCCGCGGAAACCGGCGTCGCGGAGCGTGCGGAACAGTTCGCCCAAGGGTGCGACGCCGTCGCCCGGATAGACGCGTTGCGCGTCGCTGATTTTGTCGCGTGGCGGATCGGCGGGGTAGTCGTTGACGTGAAACACATGCATCCCCGCCCCGCCCAAGAGCCGCACGCCGGTGAAGTCGGAGCCGCCCTTGTAGAGATGGTACACGTCCAACAGCAGGCAGGCATTGGGGTGCCCGCTCTCGCTCGCGACCAGGAGCGTTTCGCCCAGCCGGCTAAGGTTCTTCGAAAAGCCCCAGACTTCGACCTGCGGCACGACGCCCATCTCGTCGCCCAGTTCCAACAGTGCCCGATAGCGATCGGCGGCCGCGAACAAATCGAGCCCTGGTTTATCGGTGGCGCCGGCCGGCGGCGCGGCCAGCCGCGTGCCCCCGAGCCGCGCCACCAGGTCCATCGCCTTCCGCGCGTCTTCGAGCCCCTTGGCACGTTGGGCGTCGTCGTCGACGATCCACTGCGCGAAGCCAATGGCGCTGACCACGGCAACACCCAGGTCGCGGGCCCGTTTCGCCAGGTCCGCCAGCGAGCCGCCCGCCGCGACGTAGGCCTCGATGTCGTTGATCCAGGGCTCGACCCCCTGGTAGCCGGCCTTGGCCGCGAGTTCGATCTGCTGGTCAAGCTTCAGTTTCTGACCGCGAACCGTGCTGGTATTGAGCGAGTAGCCGAACGGTTCGGAGTCGTGGCCGGCGGCATCCGCCGCCGGCGCGGGTTTCGCGCCCAGGGCGGCCAGGGCGCCGGCGCCGAGTGTGGTGCTGGTCATGCCAAGAACGTCTCGTCGGGAAAGCTGGGTCGTCATGGGTCCGAGATGCTCAGGGTTGGGGGCGACGGAGCACGCGCACCGCATCGGTCACGGGCCACGGAATCTATTCTACACGATGCGCTCAAGACGTGTAAGCGGCTGTCCATGAACGCCATGAACGCTGCAGGGCCTTTTTCAAACTGCCGAAAGCATTCGCGTTGCGCAGCAACGCGAAGGCCAAAAAAAAGTGAGCGAAGCCCCTTGCCCCCAAAAATGCCGCGAATGAAACGAACAACCGCCGCCGTCGCTAATTCTCGACCGGGCGGAGCACGACGCGGCGCAAGTCCATCACGGCGACTCCAGGCTTCGTCCGCGGCTTGACGGCGAGCGTGTGTTTGCCCGCCAGCAGTTCGACCTGGCCGATCGTCCGCTGGATCATGTGCTGGAAGTGTCCCGTCTCCCACACCGTGAAGGTCAGCGTTTGGCCGCCGATTTCCAGCGCGACTTCCGCACCACCGCTGCCCGTACCGCAGCCTTGCTGGATTTCGACTTCGTACACTCCGGCCGTCGCAACGTCGAATTCCCACTCGGCCCAGTCGGCGGCATTCGTCCAGAAGCCGAGCACATTCTTGTTGGGCCGCGGCTCGTAGCGCATCGTCCTTGCATGGAGGCGGGCGTCTTTCGCCTGCAAGCGGATGTCGCCCGTGGCGGGCGTGATCGAGGCTTTGCGCCCGCGGATCGCCGCATTCATCGCTTCACGCCAGGCCTTCCACCGCGGCCCCGTGGCGGCGGCCGTCGCCTCGGCGACCAGCCGCGACGGATCTTGCTCGACGTACAGCCGCCGATGCGACGCGGGGTCGAAATCGGGGTTGGGCGTCGGCATCCGCGCGCCGACGCTTGCCCGCCACGCTTGCAACTTGCGGAGCAACTCGTCGGCCCGCGCGGGTTCGGACGCCGCGAGATCCTTCGTTTCGCCGACGTCGCGCGCCAGGTCGTAAAGCTCGACGCCGCCGTCCTCGAAATGCTCGACGAGCTTCCAGTCGCCCTCGCGGATCGCTCCGGCGGGCCGGCTGCCTTGATTCGTGTAGTTCGGAAAGTGCCAGTACAGAGTGCGGGCCGGCATCGGCTCACTGCGGAGCACGTTCGTCAGGCTCACGCCGTCGAGCGGTCCCATCGTGTTCGCCGGGTCGACTCCGGCCGTTTCGAGCAGCGTGGGTACGAGGTCGGTGAGCACGACGGGCGTGTCGCAAACGCTGCCGGCCTTGACCACGTTGGGCCAGCGAACGAGCAGTGGCTCGCGCAGGCCGCCTTCGTAGACGTAGCCCTTGCCGGCGCGAAACGGCCGGTTGTACGTCGCGGGGGTGCCGGGCGATTCGAGCACATGCAGCCCGCCGTTGTCGCCCGTGAATACGAACACCGTGCGGTCGGTCAGGCCGAGCGATTCGACCTTGGCCATCAGCCGCCCCACGGCGTCGTCGAGCGTTTCGACCATCGCGGCGTAGACGGGGTGAAAGGCGTCGCGGTGCTTCGCCACCAATTCCGCGGCGGCGGCGAGCGGGATGTGCGCGTTGTTGTGCGCCACATAGCAGAAGAACGGCTGCTCACGGTGGTCGTCGATGAATTTCTCGGCGGCGGTGGTGATCGCGAATTCGCCTTTCCCGCCGCCGTCGAGCGCGGGCGGGGTGTCGGCCGGTGGCGACACGGCGACGTCGAAGCCCTGCTCCTTGGGCCCGAAGCCGGGACCGCCGAGGTGCCACTTGCCGAATAGCCCGGTGGCGTAGCCGGCGCTCTTGAGCAGTTCGGCGATGGTCACTTCCTCGAGCGGCAATTGGCCTTCGATCCGAGGTTGCAGCAGGCGTTGTGAGGGAGCGTCGGGCCGGCCCGGAAGGTAGTTCGTCAGGTTGAGCCGGGCCGGGCACTGGCCGGTCATGAGCGCGGCCCGCGAAGGCGAGCAGATCGGCTGGGCCGTGTAAGCACATGTGAATCGCATCCCTTGCGATGCGAGCCGGTCCAAGTGGGGCGTGGAGTGATCTTGCCGCCCGTAGCAGCCCAGGTCGTTCGCGCCCAGATCGTCGGCGAGAATGAGGACGATGTTGGGCCGTGATTCGGCCGCGCCGAGCGGTGCCGGCGGAGCCAGTAGCAGCGCGGCGAGCGTGAACGATGGAAGGATTGTTCGTTGCATCGATCTTTGATGCGTGAGGGAGTTTACTCAACGTCCGCGGAGGTAGTGCTCACCAGTTTGACGTACGGGACGCTGGGGGGCAAGAGCGGAAGGGCGTCCTAACTTGCTTAGGACGCTACCAGTCACCATCGCGACTTGCGGAAGAAAGGTCACAATGAGATAAACGAACGCCTCAAGGATGCGTGGCTGCACGAGGATATGCGTTCACTCGAATGGGACGATCCGCTGAATGCACCCTACGTTGTCGTTCTGAAGGGCCTCGACACATTCGAGGCGGCACGCATGCTGGCAGATCGCTGCCTTAATCACGAATCATTTGTATTGTCGCGGAGCGGCGTCGGAATCAGTCCATTCACTGATTCGTCGCTCCTGAAAGTCTGGGAGGCGACAAAGCCCAAGCCGCGCGATTTCCTGCGTGTGCTCAATACGCTCCTACAAATCGGTAGCACGGATCGTGTCGATGTGCTGGACGAGGCTTTCATTGAACCCAAGCTGAAACGGGTGCTCGCCGAGGCTCGCAACGTGCCGCTACCAATCATCTTCGAGGCGGTAGCGCGCGACGTCGTGAGAAATCTGAGCGTGCCCGATGAAGAAGCGATCCGCTATCGCGTGCCCTGGGCGTTTCGCACCCTCCAGGCCGCCGTGGCCGAGCTGGCGCAGCGGGTGGCCGACCAGTCGTTGGGAGGATCGCCGGTTCCGGCCGGTTCCGGTTCTCGGCCGGCGCGTAAGCGAATTGCTCGACATTCAAGAGCAACTGGGTGTGGAAGTGCTCGACAGCCTCGATGAAGGCTGGCCGGATTGAGCCGACGAACTGGCCGACGAAACCTGGTGCGAAGTCGGGGGCTGGTAGCGGCGGTTGGTTTTTCAACAGTGAATGTTGGAGGCACGCGGCAACGGCCTCTGCTTCTTCGGAAAGCGGTTTTTGTCGAGCCGTCGCCGCGTTCACTCCTTGCGGTCTCGCGGTCGTTCTTGGATAATCGATCGAGTTACTCGGAACCATCCGTCAACGAGGCACGCGGGAGAACATGACCATGTTGATGCGATGGTCTATCGTGCTAGGAACGCTGCTTTCGACTGTGGCCGTGCCGAGCGAGGAGTTGGCACGAGGCGGCAGCCAGGCATGGGCGGCGGACAAGCCCAACGTCGTCTGCATCATGGCCGACGATCTCGGCCGGGGCGACTACTCGGCCTTCGGCACGCCGGACATCCGCACGCCGCACATCGACCGGCTGTTTCGCGACGGGATGGCCTGCGACAACTTTTTCGCAAACAGTTGCGTCTGTTCGCCCACGCGGGCCGCGCTTTTGAGCGGATGCTTTCCCGACCGGGTCGGCGTGCCCGGCGTGATTCGCGACGTGCCGCAAGACTCGTGGGGCTACCTCGCGCCCCATGCGACCCTGTTGCCCACACCGCTGAAACAGGCCGGCTACCACACCGCCATCGTCGGCAAGTGGCACTTGGGCTACGACTCGCCCAACACGCCGAACGACCGCGGCTTCGATTTGTTTCATGGATTTCTCGGCGACATGATGGACGACTACCGCACCCATCTGCGCAACGGCAAGAATTTCATGCGGCTCAACGCCGAGATCATCTCGCCCGCCGGTCACGCCACCGACCTGTTCACCGATTGGGCTTGCGATTATCTCGACGAACGGGCCAGGGCCGACGCGCCGTTCTTCTTGTACCTGGCTTACAACGCCCCACACGGTCCGATCCAACCGCCGGCCCAATGGCTGCGAAAAGTCCAACAGCGCGAGCCGCGGATGTCGTCGAAGCGCGCTCCGCTCGTGGCTTTGATCGAACATCTCGATTCGGGAATCGGCCGCGTGCTGGAAACGCTCGATCGCACGGGCCTGGCCGAAAACACGCTGGTGATTTTCACCTCCGACAACGGCGGAGTGCTCAACCACGAGGCCAACAACGGCCCTTGGCGCAGCGGCAAGACGCACATGTATGAAGGTGGCCTGCGCGTGCCGTTGGCGGCGCGCTGGCCGGGCCGCATTGCGCCCGGCGGCCATACGGACGGCCATTGGCTGTCGATGGATCTGTTTCCGACCATGCTTCAGGCCTGCGGCGTCGAACCGCCGCGGGGCATCGACGGCGTCAGTTTCCTCGATGCGTTGACCGGCGGCCCGACGAAGGCGCCCGAGCGCGATCTGTATTTCGTGCGCCGCGAAGGGGGACCGGCCTATGGCGGCAAAACCATCGAGGCCTTTCGCCGCGGGGATTGGAAATTGCTGCAAGACAGTCCGTTCGCTCCGCTGGAACTATACAATCTGGCGGACGATCCGCGCGAAGCCGAGAATCTGGCGGCCAGCCATCGGCCGACGCTCGAAAAACTGTCAGCCGCGTTGCGGGCGCAGATTCAACGCGGCGGCGAAGTTCCCTGGCGGAGGGCGAGCGAATGAGGTTATTGTCACCCATGAAAGCCCTGCTTGTCATCGTCGCGATGTGCGCTCTGTTCAGTGGGGCGGAGGCATTCGCCGCCGAGCAGCGCCGCCCCAACATTCTGTTCATCATCGTCGACGACCAGTCGCCGTTCGACCTGAAAATCTACGAGCCGAAATCCGCCTTGCGGACGCCGGTGCTCGATCGGATTGCCGCCGAGGGGATGGTCTTCGACGCCGCGCACCACATGGGGGCGTTCATCGGCGCCGTCTGCACGCCGTCGCGGCACATGGTCATGAGCGGGCGGACCGTCTGGCACTTGCCCATCGGACCCGGAGCGAGGAGCCACTGTCCGCCCCATCTCGAACAGAACACCATGGCCGCCGTCTTCAATCGCGCCGGATACGCGACGATGCGCACCTGCAAGACCGGCAACAGCTACGAAGGGGCCAACCAACAATTCTCCGTTCGCAAGGATGCCGACAAGCGCGGCGGTAACGACGCCGAGGGAAGCGCTTGGCATGCCGAACAGGTTCTGGACTACCTGAAGCAGCGTGAAACCACTCACGATCCGCGGCCCTTTTTGATCTATTTCGGTTTCTCCCACCCGCACGACACGCGCGACGGCAAGCCCGAGTTGCTCGCGAAGTACGGCGCGGTCAATCATGCCGACAAGAATTCGCTCCCGCCCGCGAACGCGAAACAGCCGGTCTTGCCGGTGAATTATCTGCCGGCCCACCCATTTCATCACGGCTATCCCGGCCTGCGCGATGAAGTCGCCGTCAGCGGCGTGTGGGAGCATCGCGACGAGCGGACCATCCGCAACGAGTTGGGCCGCTATTTCGCTTGCGGCGAGAACATCGACATCCAGATTGGCCGCGTGCTCGACAAGCTCCGAACAATGGGTGAGTTGGAGAACACCTACATTTTCTACACCGCTGACCACGGCATTGCGATCGGTCGTCACGGCCTGCAGGGGAAGCAGAACCTTTATGAGCACACCTGGCGAGTTCCCTTCATCGTAAAGGGGCCCGGAATCAAGCCTGGTTCCCGCGTGAAAGGGAACATCTATCTGCTGGACGTACTGGCCACGCTGTGCGATCTGACCGGAGTGAAGCCTCCGGATTCCAACGAGGGCATCAGCTTCAGGCCCGTCCTGGAAGGCAAGCGGCAAACGGTGCGCGATGTGCTTTACGGCGTTTTCAACGGCGGCACGAAGCCCGGCATGCGCTGCGTGAAACAGGGCGACTGGAAGTTGATTAAATACGATGTGCTGGATGGCCAGGTCCGCGAGACTCAGCTCTTCAACCTCGCCGAGAATCCCCACGAGTTCGTCGAGCAGCATCACGACGCGAAGGTCGTCACCCTCACCGGACACACCCCCGCGAAGCATCAGCGGAACCTCGCCGGCGACCCGATCTACGCGGAAAAGCTCGAAGAAATGGAAGCCCTGCTGCTCGCCGAAATGCGTCGGCTTGATGACCCCTACCGCCTTTGGAACCAACCCGGCGACGACCTTGAGCCACTACCGAACGACAAGCCAAACAAGAAGTAATCGACGCCGATGGCGAACCCTCGGCGATGGAATTAGAGTGAAACGCCCGTTTCACAGATAGCAATCAAGATCTCCGGCTCGCCGCGGCGGCCAAGACGTGTCGGGCGGTGCAATCCTTTGCGCTCCAAAGGCATCGTCAGGCACTTGCGTGCCTGGTGCATCCGCACGGCCAATTTTGGGCTGAATCGGCCAATGCGGTTCAAGATCTTGCAGTACGAACGACCGTAGAACGACTGGCCCAGCCAGTTCACCGATGCGAAGTAATGTCGGAGGAGCGGTTCCAATTCCTCCAGCGTGTACTCCCTGGCGTGAAACGGGTTGAATGGCTTGTCGCGTATCGACGTTCCGGGGTCCAAGAGGCTCCGGTTGGGAGTCGAGCATAGGAAGGCGCCGCCGGGCTTCAGCACCCGGACCACCTCGGCCAGGAACGCCCGGTCGCCATCAATGTGCTCGATCGTTTCGAACGATACGAATAGGTCGTAGGCGGCGTCGCGAACTGGCAGCCGCGCCGCGTCGGCCACTTGCAGGCACACGTTTTCGAGGGTCGCGGCGGCCAGCGTCGCCTCGCGCACCGCCTCCGGCGAGAGATCGAAGCCATCGACACGCCGCGCCCCACCTTCCGACAAGTGCCGCGCACACATGCCATTGCCGCACGCGACGTCGACTACGACGCGGTCGACGGCGAGCGCCGCCGCGTACTCGTACCGCGCCATGTGTTGGTGGCGCACCCAGGGGGGCACCCATTGTCCAGTGGAAAGGCGTTCGGGCGGCAACATGGTGTGAAATTTGGGGCTCGTTCTTGGCGCGCCACGACGGGACGCGCTGGGACCGTTCTCGCTCCGATTCAGTTGGACGCGGTTCTTTGCCATTGTGAATCAGGGGTCATGCACCGGGGTTGCAGCCCCAGTCGTGTATTCGACAACCACCACCGCTCCCGGAACACCGTAGCCCTCGTAAAACGCGGCCTGGCTGACTTGCCGCCAGCCGGCGGGCCGGTTGCCGAGCGAGCCCACGACCCACACTCGCTGGGCGGTCAGCTCCCCCAGCTCCTCGGCGCCAATGAAGTCCGCCTCGGTCAGTGCGGCGGTCCCCTCGTAGTGTGCCAGCGCGCCAGCCGACCCGAGTAGCCAGCAGCCGGCATCGCGGCCCAGGTGATACCGCATCGGCAGGTAATACCAGTGGCTGCAAACCACGACCGGCTCCGACGGACGGCGCGCCGCGGCGATCCGTGCCGCGGCCGCGCGGATGCCGGAGTCGCTTGTCACGCGCAGTCGCTCGACGTAGTCGACATGCAAGAGCAGCAAGCCCATGAGCAGCACGGCGGCAACGATCGTCCGCTCGGGCCACTTGCGGATTCTGGAGACGAGGCGCGCGGCGGCCGCAAGCAAGAACAACTGCGAAAAGATGAAGCATCCCACGCTCAAAATGTTCCTGCCCGACGCGCTGGCCGTAACGGCCATGCTCAACGGGACGACGCTTGAAACGAGCAAGAACCAATCGCCCTCGCGCGGCCGCCAGAGGAGGGCCAGCACGACGAGTGCGCAGGCCGCGGCCGCCACGGCCGCGGCGCGCCGGTTCGCCCCTCGGTTCTCTGGATCGGCGAAGATCTGATGACAGAGCGTTGGCACACTCCAGCGCGTCAATGGGGCGGTCCAATATGCCTGTTCGACCTGCGCGTTTTGGCGCAAGACGACGGGCAGCCACGGGAGCCAGCCGGCGCCGATGATGACGAAGCTGACCAGCGCGAGGCGAAAGCGTCGGCTCATGAAAACCGTCGTCGGCCGCCAGCGCGACTCGGCCAACAGGTAGCCTGCGGCGAAGATACCCTGCGCCGCCAGCGAAAACAGGGCGTACGTGTGGACGTAGGCGAATGCCAACGCCACGCCGGCATAGAGCACCCAGGGACGCCAGGCCACGTTGGATGCGACGGCTGTACCAGGCATGTCGCCCAGGTCGGGGGCGCCGTCCGCCGCCACAGCGGACGGCGCCGGGTCGGCGACCAATGGAGCCGGTCTCCGGGTTGTTTTCGGCCTTGCCTCCGCGAGAGGCGCGTGGAGCGCGCGGAGCAGCAACCAACTGGAAAACGCTGAGAGGGCCGCGCCGCAGGCGTACATCCGCGCTTCCCAGCCCCACCGCACCTGGAGGGCCGTGACGGCGACGAGGGCCGCCGCGAACAGTCCCATCCATTGCCCGCGTCCGCGCTCGATCGCGGGCGCTCGACGATAGGCTTCGCAGACCAAAAGATAAACCGCGACGCAACTCAGGGCGCCGGCCACGACTGAAGGTAACCGCATCGCGACGGTGGAGTCGCCAAAACAGCCCATCCAGGCTTTCAGGAGCAGGTAATAGAGCGGCGGGTTGTTGTCTCGCGCCGTGCGCTCGATGATCTCGGCCCACGGGAAACTCGCCAATCGCCACGTAAACGCCTCATCGAACCAGAGAGCGCGCTCGCCCAGGCGCCACGAGCGGAGCGCGACGGCCACCGCCGCGATACCAGTGATCGCGATGGGAAGAAAAACCCGCGACACGCCCGCTGCCTTGGCGCTGGGTGCCGAATCGCTCAAATAGGTCGTGATCTGGTCGTGATCTTTCCAATGACGCGATCCATGATGCGACACAAACATAGGGAGCGGGTCTCTTAAAAAAACGGCGCCCAACTCGCAATGACGTCAAGCGGGTTCCGGTTCCAACAATGCCCCGACGCAATCGCCGCAATTCCATTGATCGCAATCGAAAGGACGCACAAGCCGACGGCGACGGTCCTGGCGGGACGGAATCGCCACCAACGGCAACGGGGGGCCATTACCAGCGGCGCGCAAAGCAGCGGCACGACCGGCACGATCAGCCGCGGACCGTAGCAGACGCCTCCGTGCCACGCGACCCATGCCGCCATCAGGCAGAAATAGCAAAGGAAAGCGGCCGCCAGTCGCACCCCTTCACGCGGCTGCGACCGCAGGAAGGCGGGCCACGAGGCCAACGCGACCAAAACCGCCGGGGCGAGGGGCAGAAGCCCCTTCGTCCACGAAAGAGTCAGCCCGCTTGAGCCCCGGAGGAAGTCGCCTGAAATCCACTGAATCGGGCTCCGCGACCACGCGCCGTGCATTTGCTGGTTAAGGGCCGCCAGTGCAAGCAGCGCCACGCATGATGGCAGCGTCACCGCCAACGCCGAGTCGAACCGCCGGTCGAGCATGGCGCCAACCGCCAACGGCAGCAACAAGATCGCGAACGGCGGCTTCATGGAGACACCCAGGGCGATCAGACAGCCGGAAACGAGGAACCACTGCCGTCGAAAAGCGGCTGCGTAGGCCGCGGTCGCGCAGGCCAACAGGTACGGCTCGGTGAACAACGTCCGTCCGTAATGCCAGGCCGGCGTGCCGAGGAACGCCACGGCAGTTGCCGTCCATGAGACTGTCGGATTAGGCGTGTAGCCCCTCACGATTTTTTGAAAGCACCACATCGCTACGACCGTCACGATCCCCGAACAGAGCAGTGCAAACGGCTCGAGAAGCTCTGTTTGGCGGAAGGGGTACAGCACGAGCCAGAGGAGCCAAGCCAGGCCCGGCGGGTGCCACGAATACTCCCGCTCTGGCGAGCATCCTCGGGGGGCGTTTTTGCGCGTCCTCGGCGTTGGGCGTCCAATCGCATCCCGATCCCAATCCCCCGGCGCCGGTTCGAACTGCTCGTCCCACACGATGAAGCGGTCGCCTGCGAACCATGTCGTGTGGTGCTCGAGGGGCATGCCCGCGAACGACCTTCCGGCGTCCATCGCGCCGCCATGTGAGGCCGCGTAGTTGTTCGCCAGATCGAGGTCGCCGTCGTTGAGCAGGCTGTTGAGCATCACCAGGTAGTGCGGTTCGTCGCCCGACGATACGCGGGGGCCGATCGGTACGATCGGGTGGGGTTCGTCAGGGAGCGGGCCCGAAAAAAAATGAGGCTCCAGGAGCAAGAGGCCGATGGCCAACGGCCAGCCCAGCCGCGTCACGCGCTCAGACCGCTTGACGCTTGCCCCAGCCCAGCCGATGATCGCAAGGGCCGTTGCTAGCAGCAACCCGTTCGCCGAGGCGAGCAAGGAGAGGTTGAAGGGCGTCCGATCATACGCGAACTCCAAGCGGTGGCGTCCAGCACGGAGCTCGACACGACGGAAGACGCCGTGCGCAACGCCAATCGGAACCTCCCGTCCGTCAAGCTTGCACCTCCATCCGGGATAAAAAGTGTCCGCAACCACGAAGCAACCGTTCGACGGCGCGTCGAGGGTCACGGCGAGGCGCTCCGCTTCATCGTAAACGACGTCCACCTGCGTCACGGCACCTTCCTTCAGCCTGGTAACTTCGCTGGCTTGGATCGTCTCGACAGGAATCTTGCACGAGTCCGACAGCGGTTCGGGAATGAAGCGGAACCGCGGCAGTGCCTGGGGCATGTGCTCCCAGGACGCCGTGTCGCGTCTGAAAACGTACGCGCATGAACTGATCGCCAGGGCAGGCTGAGGATTGGAGGCGATCCCGTTGAACAGCCGCTCGACCGTTGCCGGAAGAACGCCCCCCTCGTTCGTGGCCACGGTTCGCCATGAGCGCGCGATCGCCGCCGGAAGTAGACGGCTGTACCTCAGCGTCTTCTCGGTGGGCCATCTTGTGCCGCGGACGTCGACGACTCGAAACTGCGGATCGACCTGCGGAGGCTTTTGTAGCTCGGCGAGAGGCATTGGTGGCGAAAGGTGAAAATTGCCGGCATTGTTGAAACCGAGGTCGAGCAACAACAAGCCCAGGGCGAGCGCGCCGGCCATTTGCGGTTTCGCACGACCGAACCGATGGCAAACGTACAGCACCGCGACGGTGGCAAGCGCGATCGCGATCGGTGCAAATAGCTCCAGCCGGAGCAGGGTGCCGGCGTATCGCACCCAACGAACGCACTCCACGCCGTCGAACTCTTCGACGAGCGCCCATCCAGCAATGCTCACCGCCAACCACAAACCGGTCAACAACACTGCTTCCGAACGCGCGCGGCAGCCAGGCGCGTGGACAATCAACGCATCCAAGCCCTTGCCGGCGAGTAGTCCGGCCAACGGCGACACCAGGCAAAAAACGCGGCCCGGACAGCGAAACAGGTGCAGTCCCGGCACCACATTCCCCAACACGTCGAACATCGGCGTATTCGGCCCCAGTGAGACGGCGATCGCGGCCGCGGCGATGCCTGCCGCCCCCCACTGCCAGCGAGCCGCTCCGGCGCGAGACAGTCCGAATACCGCGAGCAGGGGCGTTGCCAAACCGAGATAACCGACTCGCTCGTGATAGGCGTCGTGAGGGTTAAACGACGCGAGGCCCATGAACGGGTTGCCACGCAGGTTCGGAAACAACAGGCGCAGCAGGTCCACCCCGTCCAAGCAGAACTCGGAGGCATAACCTTCGTTCCCCCGGCGCGACGATCCCAAACCGTTGGCCAGCAGTTGAAAAGTCGGAAGCACCTGTACCAGGCTGCACAGCGTTGCCACGAGAACGGCCACGGCGCCCCAGCCCACAACCCTGAGACGGTCGCGCGCGGCCACGCCGGCGACGAGGGACCCCAGCGTCCACGCGGCGCCGCCAACCCATGCGTAATAAGGGACTTGTGGATGGCCGGCGAACATCATACACGCCACGAGCACGCCGAGCGCCGACGCCGTCAACGGACCAGGGGTCAAGAGCAGTTCGTGTAACGCCAAAAGGAACCATGACACGAGCGCGTACCCGGCCAGGACCGTTACGTGGCCCACCATCAGGTGGGAAACCGCGAACCCGCACTCGGTCGCCACGATCGCGGCGAAACTGCCGCCCACCCGCGTTAACCCTAGCGCCCGGGCAAGAAGGTACTGCCCCGCGAAGCACAACGCCAGGTGCAGGAACGTGGCCGCCTTCGTCCCAAAGTTCGCGTCAAACGCCACCTCCATCGCAGTCAACACGGGGTCGCACAAAGACGCCTGCTGTCCGGCGTGCAGCGGCATTCCACAGCCAACAAATGGGTTCCAGAGCGGAAACCGTCCGGCGCGGAACTCAGCCCGTGCGAATTCGCGGATCGGAAGCTGGTACGATTCGTAGTCGCAATACTCACTGTCGGGGATGACGCGGCCGTCGGGCAGCAGCAGCGCTG
Organism: Pirellulales bacterium; assembly: GCA_035531595.1. GTDB lineage: Bacteria > Planctomycetota > Planctomycetia > Pirellulales > JAICIG01 > DATKSN01. The sequence goes on from DATKSN010000034.1 coordinate 20,482, forward strand.
AAAACGGCGCGCAGCAGCACGCGGCCGCCAGCCAAGGTAGCCACCGTGCGGATACTTCCCCTTCAGCGCGTATCATGTTTTCACCAGCAGGCACACGTTGTTCGACCAAGGGCCGACTCTCGACTCGGTGCGGACGCTGCCGGCGCCAAAAACGTGCTCGAGCAGCGCGCGCCATTCGGCCGCGGAGCGGAACGCCACCCGGTCGCCGGTCAGTAATCGGTCGCTGGCCCAACCGGCGACGTAGCCCAGATTCGTTCGCCGTTCCCACTCTTTCACGAACACGCTCGCGCCTGGCGCCAAAGCGTTCTTGACCATTTCCAGGAAGTTTGCCTGTTCGTCGCGGTGTACATGATGCAGCACGTCGCAAAGGACGGCAAGCTCGAACGAGCGCGGGCGCGACGCGACGCACGCTGCGATCGTTTCCACGCGAAATTCCACCCGCCGCCGGTCGCCGCGGAACAATCGGCCGGCCCGCTCCGACACGTCGATCGCGGTGATGGTGGCCTCGCGATAGTGGAACGCGATGTGTTCGGTATACATCCCTTCGCCGCAGCCCACCTCCAGCACGCTCGCCGCCGGGGCAAGCCAGCGCATGCGCCGTGCCACCGCGTCGAGATCGACGAACAACCGGCGGTAGGCGTACGTTCCCGAGCGCTCGAATGGGCCCATGGCGCGGCGGATGACGCGGCCTACTCGCATACAAGCGGTCCTAGTTCGGCCGCGGTCGCCCCAAGCCCAGTGGCGCCAAGTGCAGTCGCGCCAAGTGGGGCCTCGTCCGCGATCCGCCCTCGCCGAGCGCGGAAAAGCCGGCCGCGATGAGCAACCGCGCCGGCATGCCAGCGGCTGAAACAGCGCTCGACGATGCGCGAATCGCGCAAGTAGCGGTGCCATGCCGCCGGCCCCAGCGAAGCTGACCGCAGAGCCAATCGGCGCCAATCAATTGCCTGGCCGTGTGTATAATTCGCCAGCGCCACATTGACCTGGGCCGAAAAGTTCGCGGCGCGTGCCACGCATTCGCCGTCGGGATGCTCGCGCCGCCAGCGAGGCAAATGGCGGCTGAGCACCACGCCTTGCTGGCGCTCCATTTCACGCGACAAGTTCGTTCGGGTCAGCGTTTGCGAACCGTCATGAACACGAAACGCGGCCAACGGCGTGCGACAGTAGACGGTCCGACCGAGCGAGGCCACTCGCAGCCAATACTCCCAATCGGCGGAGTACCAAAGATCGGCATCGAGGGGGCCGACCGCCGCGGCCGCGTCGGCCCGCACCAGCGTGGCCGGCATTCCGATGAAGCACTGCACCAACAGCCGGGGCACGACTTCGGCCGCGGCAAGTAATCCCTCGCGGCGCGGCAGCGGGCAATGCCAGTACCCGACCCTCCGGCCCGCCGCGCTGAGATAGATGCAAGGATGGACGACCAGCGCCGCGGCCGGCCAGCGCGCGGCAAAACGACGCAGGACTTGCAACCGCCGGGGGAGCCAAACATCGTCCTGGTGCAGGAAGCTGATGTACTCCCCATGCGCCCGCGCGATGCCGACGTTCGTATTGGCGACCCAATTGCCGGCGTGTTCCCGCTCGACGATTTCCAGTGGCAACCTGGCGGAATAGGCCCGCAGAATGTCCAATGTCGCGTCGGCCGACCCGTCATCGACGGCCAGCACCTCGATGTTTGGATCGCCTTGCGCCAAAATGCTCTCCAACGCGGCCGGCAGGTAGGCGGCGCCGTTGTAGGTCGGCACGATCACGCTCAGCCAAGGTCGCGTCATGTAGGTTAGCCTTTCCAGGCTGACAGAAGCTCGGTTAAAGATCCAAACGTCCCCAGATCCCCGTCAGGCTGGAAAGCCTGACCTACATCCGCAGCATCGCGGAACACCCGGCCAACGCGATCGGCCGCAGGCCGCTGGGCGCCAAACATTCGTCGATCGCCAGGCGTGCCCCGAGGTCACACGGCCCGTTGTAGTCGTCGAACACGATCATCCCGCCGGGGAGCGTGCGAGCGAGAGCGAATCGACACGCGTCCGACGTTCCCGCGTAATAGTTCGCGTCAATGTGGACGAAAGAGAACCTGTCTTGGCGCTCCTCGATCAATCGGAACGTATCCGAAAACCGGCCACGCAACACCTCAATGCGGTCCAACACGTTCAACCGCGCCGCCTGATCGAATAGCCGTCCAACCGCGTCGCCGGTGAAATCGTATTCGCTTCCAGTTCGCATTCCGTCGTGCGACGAAATCGGCAGGCGGTTCTCGAAGGCGTCGAGCACCAGCAGGCGTTGATCGAGGTTCGCCAGGCGGCAAAGCGTCGCCAGCAGCAGCGAGGTCGCGCCGTGGTACGCGCCGCATTCCATCATGTCGGCCGCCACCGTGCGCGTCGACCACCAGCCGGCGGCAAGCCCTTCGACTCGGACCCGCGGCAGCGATAGCCGCACGCCTGCCCAGCGGAGCAATTCCAGCGCCTCGTGCAGAACGCCGGGCAATGGCAGCCGCTGGTGCATTTTTCGGCGAAGTTCGCCGAAGGGGTTCACGATCGCCTTCCAGTCGCAAACCGGCAGCCCCGCTTTGCGCCGGCGCCAATAGTAGCGCGGGAGATTTCGCAGGTAGTAGCGGGGGCCGAGCTGGAACCCACGCCGCGCCTTCCGCCAAACGGTCGACGCGTAAAGAGAATCGTCGAAAAGTTGATCCGCCATACCGTTAGTCTTCATCGCTCGTAGGGTGGGCACCGCCCACCGTTTGCTAGTTCCGACGCTGCGCTATTCCTTGTTGTTCCCACGCTCCGCCGCCCCGCGACCCCCCAGCGCGGCCGGGCAACGGGGACGCGGAGCGTGGGAACAATCAATACCCATCGTTCGTCGGTCCTTGCCACAGGGGGCCGCTGATCGTTGTGCCGCGCGGAGTGACGAGGGCCGCGTAAACGGCGCCGTCGATGTCCGCCGAGACGAATTTCAAGTGCCCGTCGACGAAAATGAAGTGTACCCCATCCCCGACATGCCAGGAAGAAGGCCAGGGGGCCTGCCCTTCCGCCTGCGTCCGAGCCGCGTTGATCTTCTCGAAACGCGCGGGCGCCGCCCCGCCGCCGCCGTTGGCGGCGCGATAATCGACGTGTCCCGATGAGCAACTGCCGTTGTCGCAAATGTAGCCGCTGATGAAAAACGAGTTTCGCGTGGGAAAAGGAGAAGCCCACGTGCTGCCCGCGGACGCGTCGTACCCCGCGCGCACATTTTCCGAAAGCATGATCGTCTGCGACGTGCCGTCGGCAATGCTGTCGAGCGAGTGGTAACGCGGCGGCGCGGCACCGCTCGACGGCCAGGTGGCGATTCCCGGCGGCCAATTCTCCACGAAGAACAGCGACATGGCATAAAGCAACTGCCGGTCGGTGGGGGGCGGCGGGTCAGGCACGCCTGGGTTCAGGGAGATGACCCCGTTGCCGTTCAAATCCATGTACTGCACGCCGGGCGTCGGGCTTAGGGCCGATCTCCAGGTCGCGGGCACGTCGGTCGGCATGGTGAAGCCGATCCCGTTGTTGACGACGTAACTCAGATTGCCGTGCCCGCGCTCGATCGAATCGTCCTCGGGACAAATCAGCACGTCGATCTGCACCTCGGAGAGCGGCCCGTTGGCAGGCGACGTCACCGGCTGCGCGAATTGCCATTTCCGGAAAATCTCGCCACGCTCAATCCGGGGCAAGATTTGCACGACCCAGCTATGGTACTCGGTACCTTGGGCGCCATAGTATCCCGTCGCCGGAAAACGTCGCCGAGTGTCCGTCTCACCCAGGATCGCGAATCCGACGTTGCGCAGGTTGTTGGCGCAGGTGTTCCTGCGGGCCGCCGCCCGAGCCTGCATCACCGCCGGCAGCAACAGCGCCATCAGCATGCCGATGATCGAAATCACCACCAGCAATTCGACCAGTGTGAATGCGCCTCGATTTTGGGTTTGGTTCATCGACTCGTCTCCGTTAGGAACCGCAATTATACCCATTCGACCCGTGAAGGGTTAGCTCTCGCGGATTTTGGAAAGCCCCTGCTTGCATGACTGTCGGTATTTCGGTCGATCCTATCAGGTTTTTCGCTTTTTCAATAGAAAATCGCACGGAATTGGGTGCTAAGCGGAGTTTCGGTTGGCGCATGCAGCCATCTATCAATGCTATCGTCGGCAGTGAGGGGCTGCCGGACGTGGGAGCCATGGATAGGCGCCCTAATTCATCTTTCCTCCGGAATCCGTCGCTGCTGCGCCACCGCAATCAAGGATCGCCACGACCAAAAGGCTTTCGTGCGGTTGCCAGGACCGCCTGCCGAACCAAGGATTCAAGTCCCTGCGTCATTTCGGGATGGGGGCTAAAGAGGATAATGTGGCCGTCACCAAAAGAACCGGCAATGACCGCCGGCGTCTGCACCATCGTTCCTCGTTGCGGCTCACGCCGTACAAGTTCTGTGCGATACGTTGCCAAAGCCACGTACTTGGGGAAGTTATCTGTCCAGTCTGTTGAAAAAACGGGACCGCCGGCGTACCGAACACCCAGCAAGCCGCGGAGATCGCCAAGGACACGCCTGCCCGCGTCAGTCAACTCCATTGTGACAATGCCCTCGCCGCGCACAGCCATAGAGACGCTTCCCAATTGCGGGATTTCACGATCGTCCGCAAGAGGTTCGGCGTCCACTAACGCCAAGCTGTAGGCATGTCTGTCAGTTGCCAGAAAGGCACCTGCGCAAATTCCGACATAGCCACCGCCTCCCTTGACAAACTCCCTGACGGCTTGCCTTCCGTCCAACTCCAGCGCCTCGGCCATCAGCTTGCCACTTCCACCAGAGACCAAGAGAACGTCACATTTGCTCAATCCGCCGTTCTTAATGTCCTCGCACCAAATAGATTCGCAGACGCACGGCGCCCCTGACGCAATAATCCGTTTGAGAGTTGCCTCCGAATCGTCGTTCCGTTCGTCCATGTATTTCATGTCGAGAACCGCAACGCGGATCGGCGTAAACCGCTTGGCCGTCGCGGATACGGAATTCGCCAGTGAATCAATCACCCCGTTCTTGTACTGGTCATTGTGCTTTTTCTTTTCCTCCCAATCAGTCGGCAGTTCGGGTAGGCTCAATTTCGTTCGAACACGATTGGCGTCTGCCAGGCCTACATGGTAGATGTAGATCGCATAACCGGCCATATCGACCGGGTCAAATTCAAGGAAGTAATCGTATTCCTTTGTCGGGAGGTGGAGGTTATTCACGCTAAGGGCATACCATCCTGGTTGAGGGCCGGCAAAATCGCGTTTGCCCAAACCCTCAAAGTTGGTGTTTATGACCTTCGGCAGGGGTACATAATCAATTCCCAAGTAGCTGGGGCTGTACAAGGTATTGGACGACAGCCCCAGTGGTTTCGACTCTGGATGTTGGTCAAGCCAATGCCTGAGGAAGAACAAATCTTGTCCCCAGTCGGTGTTGCTGAAAAGCAAATGATAATGGCCATTCCGCGGCCCCCCTACAAGCTCATTAAAATACGATAGACCGTGCGGATAGAACCATAGACTGCTGCCAGTTGACCAAACGAAGAGACCGAGAACGACAGCGCTCAGTCGTTTGTATCCCAGGTCAAACGCCAACCCTCCCTTGCTGCACCAGATGAAGAGAAAGGGAAGCATCGGGAAGAGGTAACGCATATGGCGATCTAGGGAAGTTTGTGAACTGACGAGCACGAGGACTGTCAGAATTGTGCTTATTAGCAGCATTTCGTCTCGCCACGATACGGATGCATCCGCCTTGAACCGCACCGACGTTAAGCTTACAACGACTGCGATAAGAAACATGCCCAGAGCGCCTGTCGTCGTTTTAATCCCCAAGGCATATAAGTAATAGTACCACCAGCCGCCTTTTTTCCATTCACCTCGAAGATAGCAGAGCGAGTCGCTGTCGAAATCCACCTTTTGCGCATCTATCCCTTTGATAAAGTCTTCTGGCAAGGGTATAGGCGCCGCTCCGGCCCATCTCGCCAAGTTGCTTTCTGAGCGAACGCCGGAACGGCTGAGGCCCATGCCACGAAGCGCTTGGGAAAAAAGCGCGTGTTCGCGGAGCCGAGTGGGTGTGCCCTCAAAACCATATCCCCAGTTGATTATGTAGATCGCCAACGAGAACACAAGCGCCAACTGCAAAGCCGATTGCCACCGCCACCGCGAACATCCCAGTTCGTTGCCTACGGACGGCCGGACAAGCAACCACCATAGGACCAGCAATGGAAGGAACACAATGCATGTGAACTTCGTCAGTTCAGCCAATCCCAAAAGGGCCCCGGCCACCATCGCTTTCCGCCAGCCCGGTTCGCGCAGCCATCTCCAGGCGGAATACGCAAAGGTCGCGCCAAGCGACGCGGAGGCAATGTCCGCTGAAATCAATTGGCCGTGTCCTAGGACACTCGGCGAAAAACACCAAAGGCCGGCCCCGATGAGGCCGGGTATCGGCCCGTAAAGACTGGAGGCCCATCGGTAGCAAATGTATGCCGCCAAAAGGCTAAACGGGATGCAGACACACCTGGCCACAAAAAAGAGAACGCGCGCCCGTTGCCCATTTGCGTGGACGAAATCAATCCCTACATCATACTCGGCGCGGTCGATATGCGCGGTACTATAGTGTTGCCAATCTGTTTTGGGCGACAGCGCCGCGACGGGGATTGCCGCTAGCAATCGCACTAGAGGCGGGTTTACTTGGGCCAAGTCGAAACGACCGAAGCAAAGCGTAGCGAGACCGGCCGGTAACTGCTGGACCTCGGCGAGAGTCGGAGAGTGTTGCCAGGCGCTCCAGGTCAGCAATCCCGCGTGGACGAAGAGCATCGCACCAAGAACGGTGCCACCTCGACAAGAACAACTCGTGATACGTCTTAACGGCATGCGCGCACAAATAGAAGCACGTTTACAGTGATCAGGAACACCAAGACGGCCGTCAATCCGGCGCTCTCCAGCGAGAAGGCTTTCACAGCGACCGTATAGCGCTCACCAGTATTTATCACCCGAAGATTCTGAGCCAATGCCACGGAATCATCGAGCAGATCCCTACCTCCGGGCACCTGACGGCATTTGCCGGAATCGCGGTCAAGCACCAGTGTTCCAGCGGGGGGGACAAACCGGAACACGCCCTCGTCAACCTGATTGAGCTTCAACGTCTCGACTCGCATCTCAGAGTTCGCTTGTTCACCAACCTTCAGAGATTGGAGAGACGCGAACATCGGAAACCAGATGAGCCCGTGTTCCAATTCCCCCGATGTTGCGACACTCTTGAACCCGCTCATCCGCTGGCGATAAAGTGTCGAACCCGAGATCGGGTCGTACCGCTCGCGCTTACGCAGAGCGAAGCCGCGGGCCGGATCAAGCCACAGTCGGTCGATGCCGCGGTTCTCGACAACATAACATGGATGTCCATCCACATACTCGCTCTTTTCCCGCAATACATACTTGGGATGAACAAGAACAAATCGCAGGTGGACCGCCACGGCGGCGGTTTCGTCCGTGGAGGGGTCATCATCGACGGGCCACCATCCACACGAATCGATGAAGGTATCGGCTCGAACCTTCCAAGGGTAATGCTGCGTGGCTGCGTCGTGCGAAATCTCGTAAACTCGTGAGTGTTGCACGAAGTAGTCGAACGCCTCAACCGTAAAATACTGCTGCGTGTGGTTAAGGTCCGTAGCGGCTGGAAAGCGCGCGTCGAAATGAACATTGTCCCGAAATCGAAGCCGCCCCTTTACGGCAAAGCGGTGCCGATGCCAGTGGACCTGCTCTTTCGGATCGCTTGAGATTTCGGACATGCAGTATTGGACTTCCAGGCTCTGAACCTGATCGTGCAGCCGGGTGACGGAATTTTGAATCGCAGACAGAGTGGCAGGGGGAAGCTGCCGTTTGGATCTCTCCGCCGATCCCGCGCTCGGCGCCGCCAGAATCACCAAACTCACCAACAGCGGTCGGAAGGTCGTCGGCATCCGCTTGCACCCGTTCAGCTCAAGAGGCGGGCCGGAACTTTCGTATTATTCGATACGCCCCAATACCAATTAAAAAGATCATGGGCAGCAAGAGGAGCCCAATCGTCAGTCGTCGCCCCAAACGCTGTCCTGAAAGAATTTCGCCGATTCCCTGCCCTTTTAGGGCGAGTTCAATGACCATGTCCAAATCCTCACCACCGGCGGGCATCGTATAGAAGATAGGTTGTCCATTTTTTAGGTATCGTTCGTCCCTGACATGTGCTCCCGGCGGGAACGAAAGGGCGAAGAGGTCGTCTGGCACATCGTTCGCATGAATGTCTGTTACGTTGTAGGTATATCGTATGAGTGGGACGTTGTGAAGCTGGGATGGAGCTTGCTCCGGGGCGTACCGGTCCCAATAGCCTTTTCGCGGCAGCCAGACACCTTTGGCCACTTCGACAAACTCGCTAAAAGCATACCGGCTTTCGAGTAAGCCGCCTGTTGAGGCCAAGAGCGTCTCCCGCTTGCGCACGGCATACCCCATCTGCGGATCACACCATACAGCGTGGTTCCTCAACTCAGTCTTCATTTTCCGATCTTCGCCGTAAAATGTAACCTTTCCCTGCCATGCGATGACAATACATGCGGCACCGTCCACCGTTTCTGAGCGAGAACGCACGCGGCAGTTGCAGCCGTCAATTACGCCAGCAAGCCAGGAATCGGCTCGATCCTTATCAATATTCAGAGCATCGGGCAGCATGCGAAATGCCCATCGCATGTACTCTTGGTCGAAGTAGCTGGAGTCGCCACCCCTGCTGCGATTGATTGGGACAATGGAAGCGGGCGCCTGGTTCGACCCAGTTGTGTCATTGATGGAATAAAGATGCGTGCCGTCAAAAGCATACTCGGCGTCCGCGGTGCAGCTAACTTTCTTCGGCCGGCCGTCCGGATCTTTCTCCAGTAAATCATCGTACACCCCACCGTTTGGGCAGCTCATCTTGGAGTACCGCTTGTGGTCCTTGAAGGCGAACACCTTGTGTTCATTCTCTAAGACTAGCGTCCCCAGGTAACTGCGAATATCCGCGCGGGCTCCCAACGGTTCGCTGGTAATGTGGTATGCTACGTAAAGGCTTTCAACGTCGCGAGCTTGTCGCCGGTATGCATCGGCGATGTCGCTGAGTTCCGAGGCAACCGAACGCACCGGATGGAAGCCCGCGACGAGAACAAGGATCGTCACGTCCAGCGCGGCGCGCCAAAAAGTCCTCCGAGAGTATGCGCAACCGGGCAAATAATAACTAGGGCCAATGCCTTTCATACCCCATTCTCCCGGATTACGCTATTTGGCAGGTATAGGCTTCTTATGACGCCAAAAGCAAACGACGGCATGAGCCGTAGTCGCGCATCCTCCAAGGATGGCGAGAACGGACGTCCATCGCAACCACGCCTGGCTGCCTCTATTGACCAGAAGGTAGCCTCGCCATTGCTCGTTAAACGAGCCCGCCGTCAGCGGTACGACCGCTCCCGTCGTCCCGTCGATCAGCCACACCGTCGACGGTGACGCGGCTAGTACGACGCTAAAGTGATTTTGCGTCCTCGGTCCTTCCTCGAGCAGCGCAATCACGGGTAAATGGCAGTTCGTGAAATACTCCGGCGTGGTTGTGACGGCCGATGGCGAAACGACACGCGTTTTCGATAATGCTGGAATGGAGCTATGCAGGCAGCCAACGGGCATAGTCGCGAAGATTGCAATCGTCCAACCCAACGTCTGAACCGAAAGGATCATCGGCGACGCAACTCCAGGTGTCCCTGAACGCATGGCAGCCTCGGCTTTCGCTCTCCGCGTGATCCACGCGCGAAGTTTACACATGACGCACAGCCCCGAGAAAACGGTTTTCGCCAGAATTCGCCGCTACGCTCACCCTCATGCGCGGGCAAATCACTTCGCCCGTCTTCGAAGCAATAGCGCCGCAACCACCGCAAGAACGCCGCTGCCGAGCAACCACCACAAAGCGCGCGGTTTCCTGGGCGGCGCGTTAAGATCCGGCATTCCGTAGAATGAGAGTGTAAACTCGCTTTCGGGGGTTTCCGCAAATTCACACGTGGTAAAGGCGCAGCTACGCGTGCCGCGTTCTACTTGAATCGCGACCGACTTCGGAATGCCCGTCGAAACATCCGCGTATTCCACAGTGATGTGGGCGTTGCCCCCCTCCTCATTCGCACGTTGCAATCGCGCGTCCCTAATAAGCCAATCGTGCTCCGCGTCGAGCGTCACTGTCCACTCTATCGCGCCACCCCGCCGCCGAAACCAGATTTGAACGCATGCGTCCCCATTCAGTTCAACGCGCTCTGCCCGAAGCATCTCCGCATCGCTGACAATTTCTATCAGCGGGCGGCTCAGCAGCGCGAAAGGCGCAGCGAACAAATCGCCAAACGCATCTGCGTATAAACTGTCATGAGGCCCCTTTTGCGGCCCCGTGACCGTTCCGGCCGCACGTACACCGTACGCCGGCTGGCCATCGTCTCGCATCAGAACGAATCCTCGCTCGCGCCCCGAACAAATCACTACGTCTGCGCTTCCGCGCGGTGTTACCATTTTACCCGAGATCTTACCACGACCATGATCCACACAGAAGGCTCCGGTCATCGTCGACGACGGTGATGCATTCGGATGACCGTTCATAAAACTAAAATCGCCACGAGCGTGGGCAAATCGTTGCCGCAGTAGCGCGGCGGCGGTTGGGTACTCGCGATGGAATTGCGCCAGCGGATCCTCATCGGCACCCGTCGCGACCGCCCCAAACGAGAGGGAAAACCCCACGAAGAGAACCGTCCGAATCCTCTGAAACGGCATTCCATCTCCCACGACAGATCCCCCCTTTGAACGCACTTCCACTCGAGCCGCAACTACGGTTTTCGCTGCGCGCGGTGACGCCAACGATCGACGACTTCAAGAGGGGGGCGTGGTGACACAATCGCAGTACTTATCGGTGTTCGTTGCATTCGGGGTAGCGCAATATAAAAACCCGAGGCACCCGTAGCTGGGGCAGTTCGTTTTATGCACGAGGCATCCAAAGCCATAGCTCGAAGACCCGCCCGTCTGGGAGCGCCCAGGTTTGGCGACCAACAGAGAGATTCCAGCAATCACGACTACGCAGGACAGCGCGCCCACCATTGAACTCAGCCACGCAATGACACGTCCCATTGTAAACCTCCGGAAACATGAAGGAAGAAAACCGACACGAAAAACGAAAATCAAGCACGTCACCCTCCGTGTTCGATGCGTGCGTCCTCTACGATGCCGTTGAAACCCAACGGAATCGTCGGCTGCCCCTCGAAGTCCGTGAATAGCACGATCTGCCCGCCAATTCGCGGCTCGTCGCTTGAGACCTTAAGCCTCACGTGAATTGGTGTCGCCTCGCCCTCCGCCAGGGTCGTCGGAAGGTGGTCGATCGCCACGCACCCGCAGGATGTCTGTGCACCGAGGACGGTGACCGGCCGGCCAGCAAGGTTGGTCAAGGTGTACGTTAGCAAAACCTCGCTCCCTGGAGTGAGATTCGTTAATGCGCGAACGCGGTCAGGAACAAACACTCGGTGCCCCGCGAGGTATGCGGCCGTCGCACCCAGGGAACCGAATCGATATCGACCGTAACCCGCCGACAGCGCGAGAACAACCAGCGCGAGTATTCCGTAGGTCATGATTTCCCTCGGCGGCCACTTCGGTCGCCGATTGGGAGATGCGATCCGTGCCGTACCGGACGTAGCGATGCTATGCATTGTCAAAGCTCCGTGCTTTAGAATGATCGTCAGAATTGCGATATTGGTATCTACGCATGGGCGTTGGCGTCGCACCCTTTCCGGTCTACAATTAGTTGGCCCAGCGGCCGCAGAAATCGCCGGTAATTCCGCCAGCGGCCGACCGAATGCTGGTAAATTGGCTGGCGCACCTGCCACGTGCTCGCCGTATGAACCGCACGATCGTTCTTAAAAAACTCAAAACAGCTTTCATCGCGCTCCAGCTCGCAGAACCGAAGAACGGCATTGATAGCCCCTTCCGGATCCTGCACCAAGTGTTCGTATTGCAACTCGTACATGATGCCTGGTTTCAGTACCGACCGCCAGTGATGCATCATGCGTTCATACTGCGCATAGTAGGACGCTAGATGGTCGAGACGGCTCGCAAAGGCGATGCCCCTAAAGTCCTGCATGTAGCAAGACAGGCAAGTGTCCCGTGGGTCGCGCCGGCAATGAATGATCTTCGCCTTGGGGAACAGAATGTGTATCAGGCCGACCTCCCAAAAATCATTCGGCCGCTTCGTGACCGCTCTCGGGGCGCCAGCCGCCGCGGCCACCATCCTCGCAAGAAAGTCGTCGGAGATTTGCCGCACCAAGTCAGCGCCTAGGAATTCGGCGCACTCGGGATACGGTCGCCGCGTCCACGATAGCCGCGCTGGAAGCCACTGGGTGATCTGTAGAAGTTCCATGCTCTCGCCAAGCCCGTGGACCTTCTTATGCGAATCAAGGATTTGCTCAATGAGCGTCGTCCCCGACCGCGGCATCCCAATAACGAAAATCGGCACTGTGGTGTTCGAGCCATGGCGCGCGAACTCCTCTATTCGCGCGGCCGTAAACACGGCAATCCGCCGCTTCGCATCGTTAATTGGTTCGCGGCTGCGAAACGTCCTCGCCCGAAGCGCAAGGGCATTACCGCGCCGGAAGTGCGAGAACGCCTCGTCCCACCGTGCGTGTTGGTCGTACACGAGGCCGAGTGCGAAGTGCAGGCTCCGCTTATCTTCCGTCGATACGCGCGGGTCGCGCAAAAGTTGCTCGGCTGCCTTAACATGCGGATGCGCGACGTCGTCGTAAAAGCCGGCGAGTGCGAGCTTCAGGTACGCCGGCGACGACTGTGGCTGAATCGCAACGGCGCGAAGGCAACAGTCAGTCGTTGCCTTCCGACTCGCACGATCTGTGTAGGCCTCGGCAAGCTGCAAGAGTGCCTGCGAAACCGCCCTAAGCGACCGGCTCAACGCTAGGGCTTTCTGCAGATGCTCAAGTTGTAACTTACGGTCACCGGTCGCGGCGCACAATTCCGCAAGGAGCACGTAAGGATGTGGCGACGTCGGTTCCGCTTCTAACGCCCTATCCACGCACGCACGCGCCTCGACGGGAAAGCCGAGTTCGAGGTACACACTTCCCAAACGGACATGGTATTGGGCCCTTCCTGGGGACAACGACGCTGCGGCGCGCAAGTTGACAATTGCAAGCGGATGATCGTCCGCCCTGATCGCCGCGTACCCAAGCCGAGCCAACAAACGCGGATCCCTATGACAGCGCCCCGCTAACCGCAACAGGGCGCAAGCGCCTTTCCAGTTGCCACGATGCATGCGCCGGCGCGCTGCGCGCATCACCGTCGCAATGAACTGGCGATAAGCAAGCTGGAAGTATGATCGGGTGCGCCTGGACGGTTCGTGGATGGCGTCAGCGACGTTTGGCGCCGAAGACTGAACGATTTCGGCCGATTTGTTGCCGATTGTTTGCGGGTGGCTGAGGATTGCTTCTGTCATGGGCGTCTTTCGCAGCACCGGGTATCAAGTCAATCCGGTTTCAATACTCGTTCGATTTCTCGCCGTGCGCCATCCAATGCCGAGCCCTAGAACGCCTGCATTCAATTTGAACGTCTCAACGTGATCGACATGATCGCCGGAACCGGCCGCTCCGGCTCCGCGTTGATTGTATCAGGTTCTTGGCCGGGTCAATCGAGAATCGAACGAATTTTCCAAGTGTCACGATCGTGTCACTTGGCTGGCGGAACAGGGAACCAGCCAACTTTGCCGTGAGCTCGGATCGAATAGAACACGATCCGCACCTTTCCCTTCTGACGCTGGTTCAAGCGCCTGATCGCGGTGCGACGCCGCGCCGCGAAGTCGCCGGGCCGGCGCCGCAGTGGGTCGTCGATGATCCAGATCCAGTTTTGGGCGGCGAACGCACGGACGAGTGCGCGCTCCATGTCTCCCTTGCCGACGTGCAGCACGAGTGTTCCGGCATAGTAGAGGTCGCCATCGGCTTCCCGCCAGACGGGGATTTCAACGACGGAAAAGGCGCGAGGGCCGGTCCCGGCCGCCGCGGCGCACGTCGAGTCGCCGCGATCGTTTTCGGGTTGCGACATCAATGGCGCGCCGAGGATCGAGGATCGAAGCTGCAATGGATCTCCACTCGCCAGCCAAGTTTGGAGCAGGGCGGCGCCTTGGTCGCTAAGCGCAATGTGCGAGGCTGCCGCGGGCGCGCGCTTGCCGCGTTGCGTTTTCCGCCCCTTTTCGCGTACCGGCATGGCGGTCGCCGCAGCGGTTGGGCGCAGCCACCCGTCGGCTTCGAGGTTCCGCAGCAAATCATCGCCAATGCCGGCACTGCGAAGCGCGCTTCGCGACAGGCCCACCGATACCTGGCCGCCGCCTGCCGCGATTGCCTCCTGCCTCGTTTCCGCCAACCAGAGCAACGCGCGAAGACGTTTCGATTGAATTAACAGTTGTTGATCGTTCATCGCCGCCCTCCCAAGTCAATTGATGGAGGAGGTTCGATTGGGCCCGAATTGGCGGAGATGCCGTGGGGCGCGGCGCTTATCACCACGCCCGGCGAAAGCAACGCCGCGACGTGCCGCCAGGGAACCAACCGTGATGCGCCGATCGTCATCGGGGCGGGGCCATCGCCGACCCTCGCGCCGCCTGATGGTGCGTCGGGGCCGCGGCAGTCATCCCAAGCTCGTTGTGGACGGCGGAGCGGCGGAGCGGTGGAGCGGTGGAGCGCCGGAGCGGGTGGAGTGCCGGAGTGCCGGAGTGCCGGAGTGCCGGAGTGCCGGAGTGCCGGAGTGCCGGAGTGCCGGAGTGCCGGAGTGCCGGAGTGCCGGAGTGCCGGAGTGCCGGAGTGCCGGAGTGCCGGAGTGCCGGAGTGCC
>DATKSN010000035.1:0-7511 GCA_035531595.1 Pirellulales bacterium
GCCCCCTGGTTGTTCTACACATCTTTTTGAGGCCAGGGGCTTGCCCCCTGGAGATTCACGCTCGTTTCTACATACGCTGGCCCCCAATTCACCTGCTTTTCGTCCGTGTCGCCTCGCAGTCCGCCTCCGGCGGCCTGCGAGTAAGTTGGAAAACGTCGACGGCGAGTTGCGACGGAGACACGATGGGTTCAACTCTTGGCGGCAGCGATCCGTTGCACGACCTCCCCGACGATGAAAAAAAACGAGAGGTGAATATTACGATCAAGGCGCCGCCATCGGCTGTCGCGCTTTACCACTCGCTGCTGATGAAAGAGTGGACCCAAGGCACTCTGGAAAAAGTGTTGCGCCTCCTGTGGGAGGAGATCTCCGAGAATGGTGAATTGGACACCTTGTCGTTCCGCGACGTGCTTTGTCCGGACGTCGCGGTGCGGCCCCTCCGCGGCGTACACCAAGAGGTCGTCCAGCGGACCCAGAGCTTGCTGTTCCTGATGGCGGTACATTACCTCCTGCCCGCGCTCAAGGAACATGGTCACATGGCGGAACACGATTGCGCGATCAACGCCTTGTTCATGCACATCCACACGGTATGGTCGTTGGGAGATCAACAGGAACACGCGTACTACCTGCGAAGCGTGCTCATGGATTACCTGGGAGACAAGGATGGCGCCGCGGAGTCGCTACGTCTCTCGGTGGCACTTACGCCTCTGGACGACGAATCCTACCTGACCCAGGTCCAACAATATGCCTTTGCCTTGCTGGACTCCGGTCGCGTCCGTCAATCGCTCGAGTTTCTGCTTGCCACGTACAGAAACGCTCCCGAGCCGTACCTCGATGAGTTGAAGGAAATGACGATGTGCATCTACCGGCGCGGCGCCGCGAAAGCCATTTGAACGCGCGTCGCCGCAGCCGGTCCGTCGCGATGGACGCAGCCCTCGAAACACGCATCTTTTTGGTTCGTCTGGCGAATTCGTGGGTGGTTTTCTCGTCGGAGTGATGGAGTTGTTTGGGGCCAACGGAGTACGGGTTCCAAGAAAGATGAGCGGAAGCCCTGGTTTTGGCGATCCGATCGCGATAAGAGATGGGCGGAGCCTCCAAGTTATCACCCCGGAGGCCCCGCAGCCATCTTTCTTGGAATCCGTATTCGATTTCCCAGCGTTGACGTCGTGCCGAAACTGTCAATATACCATACACTTAGAGCAAAACACATGCTACGGGCACCCACGAATTCTCCGGAGGAGGCTCCTTTCAAGGCACGAGTTCCAAAACGCCCGGCAATGTGACCTTCATCGACGACGTATCCGTCAATAACACCGCGGCCGCGATTCTTCGCCCTGTCGGGCGGCGCCTCCTTCGTCAGCCGCTCCACGAGCCGCTCGACGACGGCGGTCAAGCCATCTTCCAGCGACAGATCGCCGGGCAAGAGGCCGAGCACCGCCAGCGGCGTGCCGTTTCACCGCCGGTGGCGGGCGGAGCCATGCGAAAGTGCGGCTCCGCCCCCGATCAGGTCGAGCATTTGGTTCGGCGTTTTTTCCCGCTCCCGTTCTCTTCACGAACGCGGTTCGCTGATTCGACCTGCCGCCAGAACTCCTCATGGTCCATTCCGGCCCCTTCGTCGATGCGGTGGTCTGCCGCGTCAAGGATGGTTCGCAGTTTTCGGGAATGAGCCATGAGCACCCGCTCCAACTCCTCGTCATCACTGACCCCGAGCAGCACAGCCACCGCTTTGCCACTGCGTGTTACGATAACCGGACCGGTCGCACTGGCCTTCAGGTTTAGCCATGACCATGATGATGGTCACAGCGGCACCGTTCCGTCAAGAGGTAGCGTTTTGGGCCACCGCTAACCGCCGTTCGGAACCGAACCGCGCCAACGCGGCTTTTCGCTTCGCTGCCGTTTTCTTTTGCACGCCCGTTGCTGCGCAACGAACGTGCTTGTGTCGTGAAGCAGGGCCATTGATTTTAATTCAGGACAGGTACAAGGCAATCGCCGCGACGGCGACGACGGCCAGCGCGGTCCCGGCCGCGATCAAGAGGGTCTGCTGCTGCCGCGACATTCCGCGCGCGCGTTTTGGAACCATTTTGGCCGCCGCGGGCGGACCAACGTCCATCGGCGCAATCCGCGCCGCGACCGGTACGACGCTGACGGGCACCGCCCGCGGGAGCCCGCCGGGCGTGTGCATCGTCCGCAGGGCATGGATCACTTCGGTCATCGATTGGTAGCGCTGGCGAGGATCCTTGGCCAGCATCCGCTGGAACACGGCGTCGAGCGCCGGCGGTGCGTCGCCGCGCAGGGCGACCAGCGAGGGAATCGGCTGCTCGCGATGGGCCAGCATCTTCATCACGACGTTTTTGCCGCTGTAAGGCACTTCGCCCGTCAGCAACCGGTAAAGCGTACAGCCCAGGCTGTAAATGTCGGCGCGGGCGTCGGCCTGTCGCGCGTCTTGCGCCTGTTCGGGGGCCATGTAGTCGATCGTCCCCATCATTTGCCCTTCGCGCGTCAACGGCTCGTCAGCCGGATTCGCCGGCTCTTCGAGCCGTGCCAGGCCCATGTCGAGAACCTTGACCACGCCGTCGAGGCTTACGAGCAGATTGCCGGGCTTGATGTTGCGATGGACGACGCCCTGGGCGTGGGCGTACTCCAGTCCGCGCGCCGCCTGGGCGATGAAGTTGAGCGCGTCCGCGACGGCCAACGGTCCCTGCCGTGCGAGGATCGCCGCCAGATCTTGCCCCGGAACGTATTCCATGACCAGGTAATGGCAGCCGTTGGCTTCGGCCGCGTCGAGGGCGGCCACGATATTCGGGTGCGTGAGCAGGGCGGCGGCCTTGACCTCGCGGCGGAACCGCTTGACCATGTCGGGCGAACTCACGGCGGCCGGCGAGAGCACCTTGACGGCCGCGATCCTTCCCATGCGGCGATGCGCCGCTTTATAAACGTCGCCCATCACGCCGGTCCCGACCTTTTCCAGCAACGCGTATTCGCCGAGCACGGCGCCCGGCGCGATGGGCCCCGGCGCCGCGCCCGGGGCGTTGGCCGCCTCGACGGCCGACAGGGTGGCCTTGAGCTGCGCGTCATAGACCGCCTTACGGTCGGGCGAATGCAAGCAGAGTCGCGCGGCGGAGATTTCGTTGAGCAACCGCTGCGACTCGGCCGAGTGCTTGCCCGTCTGAAATGTGCGCACATGGGCCATCTGCCGGTCGGCCGCGTTGGCGATGACGTCGGCATTGACTTCAAACGGATCGATCGCCAGCAGCCGGTAATGGTGGGGCGGCTGGTCCTTGGGCGGAATGCCGAGCCAATGATGGTAGGGGTCAAAACCGTCGGGCATCGCGGGTGAAACCATGATTGTCCCGTGTACAATGGAGTTAATGGACGCCGATCGCACGACCAACCGCCGCCAGTTTCTCACCGGCCAGGCCGCCGCCGAGGCCCTGGCCGACCTGGCGACTCGTGGCGAGGCCGGTGTGGCTTCGCCCCCAACCGCCGATCCGAACGCCGAGCCGTACCTGCTGCAGCTCGGACGCCGCGCGATGGCCTGCCAGTTCGAAGCCTATCTCAACGCCGGCCAATACCCGCACGCGACCCAAATGGTACTTGAATCGCTCGATCTGGTCGACCAACTCGAAGCGCAAATGACAGTTTACCGCGAATCGAGCGAGTTGGAACACATGAACCGTTCGGCCGCCGATGGGCCGGTTCGCGTCGAGCCGCGGCTGTTTTCGCTTTTCGAGCGGGCGGCCGAACTCTATCGGGAGACGCAAGGCGCATTCGACATCACTTCGGGACCGTTGACGAAGGTCTGGGGCTTCCATCGGCGTCAGGGCGCCGTGCCCGGCGACAACGACCTGACCGCCACTTTGGCCAAGGTCGGCGGCGACAAGCTCGAATTCGACGGCAAAGCCGGCACCGTGCGGTTCTTGGCGCCGGGCATGGAGTTGAATCTGGGAGCGATCGGCAAAGGGTACGCGCTGGACCGCGTGGCCGAGCTGATGTTGGGGGCCGGGATCGATGATTTCCTTTGGCATGGCGGGCAAAGCAGCGTCTTGGCCCGCGGTGCGCGCGCCGGCGGGGCTGGAGGCTGGCTGGTCAGCCTTGGCCACCCACTGCGCCCCGAGCGTACGCTGGCCGAAATCAGGCTCCGCGACCGGGCCTTGGGCACGTCGGGTTCCGGCACGCAGTTCTTCCGCCACCGCGGCAAACGGTACGGGCACATCCTCGATCCGCGCACCGGCCGCCCGGCGGAAGGAGTGTTCTCCGCCACCGTACTGGCGCCCACCGCCGCGGAAGCCGATGCGCTGGCCACGGCCTGCTACGTGCTCGGTCCGGAGCAGGCGATTGCGCTCTGCAACGGGCGGAACGAACTGGGGTTATTGATGCTCGTGCCCGGAAAGGCATCCAGTGCCGTCGAACTCGTCAGCGCCGGGTTGACCGAGGCCGATTGGCGCTTGACGGGCGACATCGGCCCCGCCGGCTAGCCCGGATGATTCATGGTCCCGTAGCTGGCTTCGCAAGAAGTCAGGCCGTGGACGCGAGATACGCCAGAATTCTTGCGAATAGCTGTTTTGGGGTGGCTGGTCTGCCTTCTGGTATAGGTCGCGGACGCTGGTATACTGATGGGAGCATTTTCCGCCCCGCGCCCCGAGGACCGTGATGTACTTGAAAATGGCCAAACGCGTGCTGCTGGAAACCGACAAGCGGTTGGTGTGGAAGCTCGCCTGGAATATGGGCTACAAGGGGATGCGCTCGGTTCAGCGGTACAAGCGCCGGCTGAAACGCGGCGAGTTCTTTCCGCCATTCCTGTACGTCTCGATCGTCAATAGTTGTAACCTCCGTTGCCAGGGGTGCTGGGTCGACGTGGCCGCGCCACAGCAGACGATCGACCTGGCCGCCATGAACAAGCTGATCGGCGAGGCCAAGGCCGCCGGCAACAGTTTCTTCGGCATCCTGGGGGGCGAGCCCTTCATGCATCCCGAACTGTTCGAGATCCTCGCGGCCCACACCGATTGCTACTTCCAGATCTTCACGAACGGGCAATTCATCACCGCTGAAGTCGCCCAGCAGCTGCGCCGGCTGGGCAATGTCACCCCCCTGGTCAGCGTCGAGGGGACCGAGATCGTCAGCGACCAGCGGCGGGGCCGAACAGGCGTCTGGAGCAAGACGATGGCCGGCTTGCAACACTGCCTCGACAACAAGGTTCTCACCGGCGTCTGCACCAGCCTCTGCCAGACCAACATCGACGACCTCTTGACCGAGGCCTGGGTCGACCGGCTGATCGAGATGGGCGTGATGTACTGCTGGTATCACGTCTATCGCCCCGTGGGACCGGAGATGAACGCGGACTTGGCGCTCTCGCCCCAACAGCAAAGGCGCGCGCGGCAGTTCGTGGTGGACATGCGCGTCAAAAAACCGATCGGGATCATCGACGCCTACTACGACGACCGCGGCCAGGCCCTTTGCCCGGCGGCCACCGGCATCAGCCACCACATCAGCCCCTGGGGCGACATCGAGCCTTGCCCGATCGTGCAGTTCGCCAAGGAGTCGATCCACGACCAGCGCAGCGTGCGCGAGACGTTCCAGCAGTCGGCCTTCCTGCGCGACTTTCGCGAACTCGCCGCCTCGGCCACGCGAGGCTGCATCGTCCTGGAGCGGCCCGACCTGCTCAGGCGGCTGGTCGAAAAGCACGGCGCGCGCGATACGACCGTCCGCAAGACGGCCCTGGCCGAACTGGAGGCGATGAAGCCGCGGCCCTCGCAGTATGACCCCGGCCACGAGATCCCTGAAAAGAGTTGGTTCTACCGCTTCGTGAAAAAGCACTGGTTCAACGACTTCGGCACGTATGCGAAGCACGGCGATCGTGGTAGCGGAACTCGTGAGAGTTCCGATCCGAAGTCTCACGACTTCGGCTACCCATCGAAGCGAAGCGGACAGAGCGATAGCTCCTAACACCTATCGCCTCGGACCCCCTTGGCGGCCTATGCCCGCTTCACCTTGCGCACCTGTTCCTCGCCCCGCGCGGCCATTTCCCGCGCGATGGGCCAGTCGTAGGTGCGGTGCAAAGCGAGGTGTACCGTGGCCGTGATCGCCAAACGGCTGACGGGCTTGGGTAAGAACGAGAAGGCATCGGCTTCGAGCGCCTGCTCGACGAGCGTGTCGTCGGCTTCGGCCGAGAGCAAGATGCAGGGAAGCATCCGCTTGAACTGCTTCAATAGCCGCAATGTCTCCAGCCCGGTTAGCCGCGGCATGTGCATGTCGAGCACGATCAGGTGGATTTCCTGGCGGCGAACGATGTCCAGCGCTTCGTCGCCGTCTTCGGCCAGCACCGTGTGGAACCCCTCCGGCTCGAACACACCGCGCAGCGTCTCACGAAAATCGCGGTCGTCGTCAGTGATCAGAATCGAGGGATGCATGGAGGTTACCATAAGCAAGTGTAATACCAAATCGGCGTGAAATCGTTATTACTTGCCGGCCCACGTCGTAAGCCGTTGCCATGTCAATTCTTTCTACCAGAACCACGGAAGTCAATGAAGAAAGACTGGGTATTTTAGGCAGCCGTGGTGAATCAATTCCGACATCTTTCTGCCAATTCGGCAGGATGGGGAACCATGAAATAAAAAAAACCCGCACCGGGCTGGCTAACCCGGGCGGGTTTCTTCTTGAAATTCAGTAGTCTCGCCGGTCAGGTCGTTTGCACGACTGTTCAGGTCGTTTGCACGACTGTTCGTTCAAACGACTACCGGCCGATCCCAAGCGAGCACAAGAACCGTCCTCACATGTTTTTGACTCCCGATGTCACCATCGGGAAGTCAGAAATCCTTTAGAAAGGAGGTGATCCAGCCGCAGGTTCCCCTACGGCTACCTTGTTACGACTTAGTCCCAATCGCGGAGTTTATCTTCGGCGCTTAGTTCCTTACGGTTACCACAGCGACTTCGGATACCCCCCACTTTCGTGGCTTGACGGGCGGTGTGTACAAGGCTCAGGAACACATTCACCGCGGTATGCTGACCCGCGATTACTAGCGATTCCGGCTTCATGCAGGCGAGTTGCAGCCTGCAATCCGAACTGGGGCACGTTTTTTGGGATTTGCTTGCTCTCGCGAGTTTGCATCCCTTTGTACGTGCCATTGTAGGACGTGTGCAGCCCTAATCATAAAGGCCATGAGGACTTGACGTCATCCCCACCTTCCTCCGGTTTAACACCGGCAGTCTCACTAGAGTCCCCGCCATAACGCGCTGGCAACTAGTGACAAGGGTTTCGCTCGTTAAGGGACTTAACCCGACATCTCACGACACGAGCTGACGACAGCCATGCAGCACCTGTGCACGTTGTACCCGAAGGCCTGGCTCCCCTTTCAGGGAGTTAATCCGTGCATGTCAAGACTAGGATAAGGTTCTTCGCGTAGCCTCGAATTAAGCCACATCCTCCACCGCTTGTGTGAGCCCCCGTCAATTCCTTTGAGTTTCAGCCTTGCGACCATACTCCCCAGGCGGAGCACTCAACACTTTCGCTGCGGCTG
>DATKSN010000036.1:0-11817 GCA_035531595.1 Pirellulales bacterium
CGACCGTGGATACCGGGGCCATTTCATTGCCTTTGCCGACTTGCTGGCGGAGCTCTATGCGTCGCTGGCCGACCATTCGGAAGCCAAGATCCTGCGCAAGTACGCCGCCTACGAATGTCTGCTGATCGACGAGATCGGATATGTCGAAGTGGAACCGGTGCAGGTCGGGCTGTTCTTCACGCTGATGCAAAGGCGGCAGAACACCAAGACCACGCTGATCACCTCGAATCTGGGATTTAGCGAGTGGGGTTCGTTCCTCAAGAACGACCATTTGACCGGCGCCTTGCTCGATCGGCTGACGGCGACCAGCCATGTGACCAACATGAAAAACTGCCACAGCCTGCGGGGCCGTTTGGACGAGGGCGAGGCAAGCGATCCGGCATGAGCTTCGACGACCTCCGCCAGCGTGCCGCCGTGGTCCGTGAGATCGCGTTGGAGGCCGTCTTGCTCTGCCGCGGCGCCGAGCGCGATCCGCGCGACCGGTCCAAATGGCACACCGAACAAGGCCCGTTGTCGGTCTCCGGCCCCAAGTTAATGAACTGGCGGCGGGGCCACGGCGGCGGCGGAGCGATCGACCTGGTGATGCATCTGGCCGGGGTCGGCTTCCGCGCGGCGGTCGAATGGCTGGAGCAACACTTGGCGGTTGGCCCAATCGGCGGCGGCCAAACCGCCGCGCACCCCTTGGCACGCTCCGCGGCGGCTCGTGGCCCGCACGGCTCGTTGCGCTTGCCCGTGCCCGCCCATCGCTTGTTGGAGCGCGTCCGACCACGACTGGAATGACGTGCTGTGTACACTCTTCGCCGAAGGGCTCAATATCCCGTCGGGTATCGCCGTCGGCGGCGGAGGCGTATGGGTGGCCAACGCCCCCGACAAGCAATTGCCCGGCGTGCGCGGAGGCGAGCCGCGAGTCGATCGTCGCTGCGAATACGGCCCGCGGCGCCTAGGTCGAGGTCGTCGTCGATCTGACGCCGCTGGCCGGCCAAAAGGTCATACTGGAGCTACTCAACCAGGCCAACGACTGGGCCTGGGCAAGAGGCATGAGCGACAAGGGTTTATTTCGAGGATCGTGGTTCCTTGAAAACCTGTCCCACGGTCTGCCGTTTCCAGCCGGCGGCTTCCTCGCCGTCGAGACGTAACGTCAGGCACTTCGCGCTGCCGCCGGCCTTGACGAATTCATCCAACGGGGTTTCACGCGGCTCGAACCCGCGTCTCCGCAATTCCCGCTGCAGTCGCGGGCAAGCGGTATTGGTCACCACCGCTCGACCCACGACGACCGCGTTGCAGGCGAACCGCCGCGCTTCGTCGTCGCACACGGCGATCAGCTCCGGCACCAACTCCGCCAAGACGCGCCGGCCGTAGTCGTCGAAGGCGGGTGGGTAATAGATCACCAGCCCATCGGCCAACGGGCAGAAGCAGGTGTCGAGGTGGTAGTAGTAGCCATCGACCAACTCCAGCGGAATCACCCGAGTACCCAAAAGCTCGCCAATCCGCTGGTGTCCCTGGGCGTCGCTGCGGATGCGGTAGCCGGCGAAAAGCGTATCGCCGCAAAACAAGGCGTCGCCCGCCCCCTCGAAAAAGACGTTGCCCGGCGGCCTGCGGACTTGAAATCCCTCAGCCGCGAACCACGCGGCGTCGATCGGCTCCTCTCCCTGGCGCTGCGGATGGCGAAAATGGGCCACCACCGCCGTCGAATGGTGGATCAGCGCGGCGTTGGCCGTGAAAACCAGGTCGGGCAGGCCCTGAACCGGTTCGAGCGTCGAAACCCTGGCCCCGACATCCTCCAACAGCGAGCGCAGGTCGCTCCATTGCCGTTTCGCCGCCGCCGGGTCGCTCGGCCGGCCGCGGCTCATCCAGGGATTGATCTCGTACTCGATCCCGTAAAAATCGGGCGGGCACATCAGGATGTGAGGCTGGGCGGGCATGGGTGAGGGGTGACGAGGAGGCGTTAGGCGTTAGGCGTTAGGCGTTAGGCGTTAGGCGTTAGGCGTTAGGCGTTAGGCGTTAGGCGTTAGGCGTTAGGCGTTAGGCGTTAGGCGTTAGGCGTTAGGCGTTAGGCGTTAGGCGTTAGGCGTTAGGCGTTAGGGATCAAGGAACATTGGTTTGTTTTCATTCCGCTCCGCGATCCGCACTCTTTCTCCTTTCTCCTTTCTCCTTTTTCCTTTTTCCCGCTTCATCCAACTCCTGCACGAGCGCGCGCAAAAAGGGCTCGACGTCGGTAACAAGCCCGACGGTCTGGAACGAGCCGCGATCGTTGAGCTTGATGATCGTCGAGGGATTGATGTCGACGCAGACCACCTTGACCCAGGCCGGCAGCAGATTGCCCACGGCGATCGAGTGCAGCGTCGTGGCGATCATCAAGCAGAACGAGACGCCGCCAATTCGCGCGCGCATTTCGCGCTGGGCCTCCAGTACATCGGTGATCACGTCGGGAAGCGGGCCGTCATCGCGGATGCTGCCCGCCAGAACGTAATCGACGCCATGCCGCACGCACTCGTACATGATGCCCGATGTCAACAACCCGCTCTCGACGGCCGGCCGGATGCCGCCGGCGCGGCGGATGCGGTTGATGGCGCGCAAGTGGTGTTCGTGCCCTTCCTCGGCGAGAATGCCGCGGTCGAGGTGAACGCCCAGGCTGGTGCCGAACAGGGCCTGCTCGATGTCGTGCGTGGCCAAGGCGTTGCCGGCGAACAACACCTGCACGTAACCCTCGCGGATCATCCGGCAGAAGTGCTCGCCCGAACCGGTGTGGACGATGGCCGGTCCGCCGACGACCAGCACCCGGCCTCCGGCGGCCCGCGCGCGGTGCAGTTCATGGGCGACTTCGCGGATGGCGACCCCCTTGGGC
This sequence comes from Pirellulales bacterium, assembly GCA_035531595.1. Taxonomy (GTDB): domain Bacteria; phylum Planctomycetota; class Planctomycetia; order Pirellulales; family JAICIG01; genus DATKSN01. The sequence continues at coordinate 2,846 of DATKSN010000036.1, forward strand.
TTTTCGGTGGAAACACCGCTCCCCATGAACTCGAACATCGGGCGGTCGATGGCCCGGCCTTCGGGAAAAACTCGCGTACCGGCGTGCCCGACCACGTAGTGCTCCCCGGTGCGAACCTCGTTCATCGGCACGCAGTGGGCCCTGGCGGCCGCGGAATCAACGCGCACGCCGCAATCCATTTCCTGCTCGGCGACCTCGATCCAATGTCCGGCCAGGCGGATTTCCGTGCGTTGGTTGGTCGTGCTGTAAAAACCTTCGGGAAAGGCGCCGTCCATATCGGCTGCCAGCAGGCGGCAATCGTGCGCGGTGACGGGCTCGGCGCCATGATCGGCGATCTGCGCGAGGATTTCGCCCAGCAGTTCCTCACTGGCCGCGCTGACTTCGACCAGCGCGTGGCTAGGATCGTGGCGCGCCTGGCCGACGGCGATCCGCTTGATACGGAACGAGCCGCCGCGGCTGGTGATCACATCGAGAACCTTCGGCAAGATCAGGCTGTCGATGATATGTCCGCGGATTTCGACGTCTTCGACGTGGCGTTCGACTTCATGCTTCGACATGCATGCGCTCCCGTATGCCCTCCTGTAGCGGAACTCGTGAGAGTTCCGTTTCATGACAACGACCTACCGCTTGGAATTTTCACGAATTCCGCCACTTCCCGACTGACCATGGCAGGGGAATTGTACAGCGTTCGGCCGATCGCGGCCAATACGATCGGCGTTCCTCACGGTTGCCGGCGAAGCACGCGGTCAAAACCGGCCGTTTTGAACCAAGCCCATTTTTCGCCCTCTTTCCCGGTCGCCGTCTGGCTCCCCGCCGCCTTCGGCAGCGGCCGAAGGATATACAATATGATATAAAGTTCAACGACACGCTCGACGGCCAGGATGCGAAAACGCGACCGACTCGATGGACGCCCCGCTTTCCAAATTCCGTGTCATCAAGCTTGGCGGCAGCCTGCTCGAACTGACCGACCTGGCCCCACGTCTGCGGCGATGGTTGGCGGTGGGACCGCGGCGGAACGACGTGGTGCTGGTCGGCGGCGGTCGTCTGGCGGACACGATCCGCGAGTACGACAAGCGGTACGCCCTGGGCGAAACCGTGTCGCACGGGCTCTCGATCCGGGCCATGTCGGTCAACGCCGAACTGGTCGCCGCGCTCTTGCCGGAGGCGAGCCTGCTTGCGTCGGTCGCTGATCTGTATGCGCGGCCCGCCGCGGCAGGGCCGGTGATCTTCGATCCTTGCGCCTTTCTGCGCGACGAAGAGCCGAGGCCAATGGCCGAGCCGTTGCCGGCGTCGTGGCAGGTGACCAGCGACTCGATCGCCGCGCGATTAGCCGAAATTCTAGGTGGCGCCGAGTTGGTGCTCCTCAAATCGGCATTGCCTCCCGCGCCCGTTACCGTCAGCGGCGCGACTGCGGCCGGCTATGTGGATGGCTTCTTCCCGATCGCGGCGGCGAGGCTGAGCCGGATCGGGTGCGTCAACTTGCAAGGCGATGACTTTCCCGCCACGCGGATGCTAGGGTGTTGAAAATTCGGCGTTGACAGGGAATGTTTCTCACGAGGGTTGTGGGTCGGTTGACTGAAATGTCGCCTTTCGCTCCGCGAAAGAACGTCCTTTCGCGGAGCGAAAGGCGACCGACAGCGACCTCACAGATCGAGTTCATCCAATGTGTCGATCAGGTTGTCGAGCTCGTCCTTCGGCGCTTGCGACTGACCGCTTTGGCGCTTGGGAATGCCGACTTCCATGCCCACCGCGTCGCGGCCGACGGCGACCAGTTCGACGTCGCGTTCGATCACGGCGACCTCCAGGGCGTCCGGCGCGCCGAACAGTTTCGAAAGGTCGATCTTCAAGCCGCCGGCCGCGCCGTCGGGACTGCCGGCGATGGCCGGTGTCTTGTGCTGGGGGAAGATGATCGCGTTTTCCGGGCAGACGCGGCTGCACGCGGGACAGCCCTTGCGGCAGTTGTCGGGTTGCTCGACCAAAATCGTCTCGGCGGTCCCCACGCCGTACACGCCGAACAGGCAGAAGTCGAGGCACTCCAGGCAATTCGTGCAGCGGCTGTAGTCGATCACCGGATACCAACGGCGGTTGGTCGGTTCGTCGATGCGAACGGGCGCCGCGGCGGCGATCGCGGATTGTGGATCGCGGATCGCGGATTGCGGAAACGCTTCATGCGGCGCAGCAAGAGGCTTTGGCAAGGCGCCATGGCCGTTGGGATTTTGGGGCGTGACCGCATGGCCGTTACCGGCGACGTTGGTTTCGGCAGGTTGGAGATAGCGCGCGAGCGGTTCGGGCTTGGGCGCGCCCCCAATCCAGTTCATCAGGCCGACGCCGACGGTCTCGACCGCCGATTCTCGCTGGATGCGGCGGACCTCCTCGATGAACGCCGCCGCCTGGTCGCGTGCCCGCAGATCGAGACAATAAATCGAGCGATTTGGCACGGGGCGCGAGTCCTCGACGCGCCGAGCTTCATCGCCGTCGTTTTCGGCGTCCAATGCTTCTTCATCATCGTCGTCGCCGTCGTCGTCGTCGTCGGCGGCGGGGGTCAAGAGGATCGTGCCGACGCGGCCGCGGATGCCGTTGCGGTCCATCGTCCAATGGGCGGCGCGCGAGTAGAGCCAACTCAAGACGACCATATCACCTGCGATCCCTTGCAGGCAGAGCATTCCCGTCCCGTCGGGCGCCAGGTCGTAAAGGTGGGGAATGACGGTGACTTCGAGTCCGCGCTCGAAAAGCAGGCCGGCGACGATCTCCTCCTCCAGCTTGCGCTTGGCGGGGTTGGCGCTTTGGCCCTGCGAAATCACTACCGTGAGGTTTTTTGCCATGTCAACTTTCGTTCATTTGCCCCTTGATGGTTTTCTCGGCGATGGCCCAACTCGCTTTGAGGTGGACCAGGTACTCGTCGGGCAAGAGGAGTGCTTCGCCCGGCCCTTGCATCTCGAACAGCCAGCCGGTCCCGTAGGTGTCCACGTTAATACCCGACGGGTCCGAAAGCAAGTCGTCGTTGAACGCCACGAGTCGCCCGGTCATGGGGGCATAGAGCTCACTTTCGGCCTTGGAACTCTCGATGGACCCCATCGCCTGCTTCTCCCGCAGCGGCGCGCCGGCGTCGACCGACCACTCGAGGAAGTAGACGTCCTGCAACAGCCGCACGGCGTAGTGCGAGAAGCCGAAGCGGAAACCGTCGCCCGCCGCCGATGGCTTGGCCCACATGTGGTTCTTGGCATAGCGGCGGTCGGTGGGAAACCGCGCGGCGAACTGGCCCATGTGGAAGACGAGACCATCGTATGGGTTCTCACTGCTTCCTTTTTCCCGTGGCATAGGTCGCCCGTCGCCGATAGTTCACCCGTCGCGATCGCAAGGCCGATCGAGTTCGGCCTGTGCAATTTGCCCCTTCTCGTGTGAGATCGCCCAAATCATGTCACTGCCGGGCAACCGTGCGACAAGGCGTTTCACGGCTGCTTCCGCGTCCTCGCATGTGCCAAAACGCAGTTGTGGTCTCTCGGCATCGAACAACGACGAAGCGCCCTCTTCAACCATGACGTCGATGCACTGTCGGAGCGTGACGGGATCATCTTTGCGGACTAGAGGAACGACTTGGTACGGCAACATCCCCGATTCATACGCTTCGGGAACCGTAAAACCGCTTGCCAGCGCGACGCGTTCGCGAAATTCCTTGCCCTCGGCGTTTTCATAGGCCTGCAAAATCGTCGCCGACCGCTCTTCGAATGGAACGCTCTCCCACTCGTCCCAAATGACGTTGACGCGCAGGGCGTCGGTGCGAGGGAAACGGCCCTCGTCGATCATGGGTTGACCAAACTCACGTCCGCTTGTCAGTTCGTTCGCCAACCTCGCCACGAGCCGCGGAAATCGCGGCTTGAGGTTGAGGCCGATTTCTCGTTTAATTCGTGGCATTGCGGCAATCCAGACGTCTAAATCTGTTGAGAATTGAATAGAAACCACTCCGCCGCCTCGCGAACCTGATTCACTTCAAAAGGGTAAGCTCGGTTCTTCCGATAGCGTAATGTCTCAATCCATACCTGTCCAACCAATCTCCCCGTCTCCAACACCATCTTACCGAGCGCGGGATCCTGGTATCCCCAGCCTGGCTGTGAGGCACGAGTCGCGACCAAGAGATCTGACCAGGATTCGATGCTATGCAAGTTATTTCCCTTCCAAACGACGCCCAGCGCCGCGGCCCCCGCCTTCGCACCGTGGAGATGGTTAATCGCGATTGTTTGACTTTGAACAAAACCAAGCACTTTGAAATAGGCGGCCTTGAGTGTCATTTCGACGGTGTACCCAAAGACATAAACGGCGGCGGTTCGCCGGCCTACATGAATCATGGACACGCCGTCTTTGAAGCGTTCGCGCGCCGCGAGCCGAAACTCGCGAATGCTATCCGGTCGGCACCGCTCCGGTAATCGCTTTGGCATGAAGCATCGAGCCCTGTGTCAATGCATCGCTCGCTTTGTCGTCTTTCCGCCCAGCGTTGGATTGGTGGGCGGTGCCCACCCTACGTATATCGCACTCCCTGGTGTTCCGGCTCGAAAAACGCCGGCAGCAGCGAGTCGACCCTCAACAATCCCTCCCTCGTGAGCGTCACCCGCTCGTCGGCGATCGACAGATCCCCGGCGCCGCCGTGTACTTGCCAGACGTCGCGCCATTCGTCGAGGATCTCGACGCCGAACTTGTGGCGGAAATACCCCGCGTCGATCTCACCCGTCTTGAGTTGCAAGATCAACTCCCTGACCAACAGTTGGTGACGGGTGGGCCTCATTCCGCGGTACAGCGGCAGTTCACCGCGCTCCAGCGCCTCCAAATATCCGGCCCATTCGGTCAGGTTCTGGTAATGGACGCCCGAGGCGTGGCCAAAGCTGGCCACGCCGGTGGCCAACAGGTCGCTGCCGCGCCACAGGTTGTCGCGATAGCTGAAGTTCACCTTCTCTTTGCTCTTGACCAGCGTGTAGCCGCTGGAGACCTGGTAGCCGGCGTCGAGCAGTTCGTCGAAGGCGTAGTTGACCCAGGCCCTCTTCGTGGGCCAGTCGGCCACGGGCGTTTCGGTCTGCCGGCCCAGCATGTCGCGGGAATAAACCGTGTTGAACGGCAACTCCATCTGGTAGATCGTCACGCTGTCGGGCGAGAGGTCGATCGTCCGGCGGATGGTTTCCTTCCAGTTGTCCCAGGTCTCGCCGACCATGCCGCTGATCAGGTCGATGTTCACGTTGGGAAAATCGAGGGCCATGATCCAGTCCCACGATTGGTAGATTTCGCCCGACAGGTGCGCGCGGCCGTTTTCCTCGAGTACGGCGTCGCTGAAGTTCTCGACGCCCAGGCTGAGTCGCGTCACGCCCAGTTCCTTGAGCGTGGCCAGCTTGGGCTGCGAGAGCGTGCCCGGCTCGCACTCGAAGGTGACCTCTTCCGCGTGGTCCCAGTTGATGTTCGCCCGTAGCCGGTCGACGAGCGACGTAAGCTGCTTGGCGCTGAGGAACGACGGCGTGCCGCCGCCGAAGTAGACGAAGCGGAACGGCCGGCCGCCCATCACCCCCAGCCGGCTGACCAGTTCGATTTCGCGCGACAGCGCCGCCACGTACCGCTCGACGTCGCCCGCCGCCTTGTCGGTATAGACGCGGAAGTAGCAGAACTTGCACCGCTTGCGGCAGAAAGGAATGTGCAGGTACAAGCCCAGGTGTACGTCAGCCGGCGGGCTTGCCAGCGCGGCGCGGACGTCGTCGAGCGCCTCGGCCGACCATTGCGAAAAGGGCGGGTAGTTGGCGACGAAGTAGCTGCCGACTTCGGTCTTGGCGGTTGTCATGAGGCGTTAGGCGTTAGGCGTTAGGCATTGGGCGTTAGGCGTCAGGCGTCAGGCGTTAGCCCGTATTATTCATGGTCCCCACACTAACCCGCAGCGCAAGCAAGGTCCAGCGTTGGACTTACCTTGCTTGCGCCGCAGGTTAGTGTGACGGCAGTCCGCGCTCGTTTCCCCTGGACCATGAATAATCCGGGTTAGGCGTTGGGTAACAGGCGCGCCGCGCGCATCAAGTCCAGTCGTTTCTTCACTTCGCCTTGAATCAGGGGCCTAACGCCTAACGCCTCTTTGGTTCTGGCGAAGCCGTGTAATGCATTGGGCGCCTATCGCCCAACGCCTATCGCCCAACGCCTATCGCCCAACGCCTTCTTTCGCTCCGAAACAATACAAATCTCCGGCGTCGTTTCCGATCACGAGATTGCCGGCGGCGACCGCGGGCGAGGCGTCGAAGCGACCGCCGGCCTCGTATTGCCAAACCTGTTTACCGGTCTTCAAATCGACGGAGACGAGTTGCCCGCGGCTGGTGCCGATGAACACGCGTGTGCCGGCCACGACGGGCGACGAGTCGATGGGCGCCCGGACGGGCGTGCTCCAGACTTCTTTGCCCGTCGCGGCGTCGAGCGCGTGGATCAAACGGTCTTTGCCGCCAAACACGACCAGCCCTTCGGCCACGGCGGCCGACGACTTGACTTGCTGTCCCTTGTTCTCGGGTTCAAAGGTCCAGTCGATCCGCTTTTCGCGCCAATTCACGCCGCAAAAACGGCTTCCCTGCGTGCCGAAATAGACCCTGTCGCCGACGGCGGCGGGCGTACTCAGCGTCGGATCTTGGATGTCAATCTGGGCGACGCCGGAGCCGTCGTCAAGGTTGACGACGTGCAGCCGCCCGTCGCAGCCCGCCAGGAAGCCGCGGTCGCCGGCGACGCAGGGCGAACAACGCAGTAAATTGTCGATCGAGTAGCTCCACGCCTTCTTGCCGTCAGCCAACTCGACCGCGTAGAGATTGCCGTTCTCGCAAGTGAATAGCAGCTTGTCGTGGTAGAAATTGGCCCCCGCGCTGATTTCGTTGTCGATGGCCAGCGACCATTTCACATCGCCCGTCGCGGCGTCGAAGGCATGGAATTTGCCGTCGGTGTCGCCGACGTAGACCACACCGTCGCGGACGGCGGCGGCCGCCTTGAAGCCCAGCTCGGTAGGGTGCTTCCACCGCTCTTCGCCCGTGGCCAGATCGAGGGCGTAGAAATCGCCGCCATCGAGCGCTCCGATGTAAATCGCGCCGTCGACGATGGTCGCCGTGGCCTCGAACGACGTATCTTTGAACGACCGTTTCCAGATGACTTCCAGCTTGTCGGGCAGTGGGCCCGCGGCCACGCCGTCGCATGTGGGCCGGCCGCGGAACAGCGGCCAGTCGTCGGAGGTGTCGCCTTGCCGCTCGCAAGCCGCCGATGAAACGGCCGCGACCGCCGCCAGGCAAGTAACGCCGCTTTGGGCAAGCCATTCACGTCGCGATGATCGCTGATGTTTCATGGTCCTAGCCTTTCCTGGTGGGCGGTGCTCACCCTGCGTCACTCTCCGCGTTCCTCGTTCCCACGCTCTGCGTGGAACGCATCTTCGGACGCTCCGCATCCTCGTCATACTTCACATGGTCGAGAATGAGACATTCACGGTGGCTGGGGCAGAGCCTAAGCGATGCCCCGGTCGCAATCTGGCCGGGGCATCGCTTACGCTCTGCCACCAGCCACCACTTTCTCGTGGCAAAATGTCTCATTGTCGGCCGCGTGAAATATAAACACACCCCGTCGGGCGGGCAGTGTCCACGCATACGCTACCACGCCTGGCGATACAGCCCCAGGCACTCCCGCACCCCTACTTTACGCGGGTTGAACTCGCCGGTCCACTGCCCGGCGGCGTCGTTGGCGAGTGCGTCGAGCTTGCCTTCGTCCACGCCGCATTGGGAAAGCTTGCGCGGCAGACCGGCCCGGTCGGCCAGTTCGGCGACCACCTCGGCCAAGGCCTCGGCGGCCTTCGGCCGCCGCGCGGCGCCGTTGGTTCCGGGCACGTATTCCAAAAGCTCGCGATACCAGCCGTCGACCGCGGCGCCGTTGAACCTGATCACATGCGGCAACATCAGCCCGATCGCCTGGCCGTGGACGATGCCGAAGTGCGCCGTGAGCGGGTTCGCCAGGGCGTGCGCCGCGCCCAGCATCGAGTTTTCGATCGCCAGCCCGGCGAAACAGGCGCCCAGCAGCATGCCGCCGCGGGCTTCAAGGTCGGCGGGGTCGGCCAAGACCTTGCCGAAGTTTTCAGCCAGCAGTTGCCAGCTTTCGCGGCTGAAGGCCAGCGAAACGGCGTTTCGCTTGCTGGTGACGTAGGTCTCCAACGCGTGGGCGACGGCGTCGATGCCGGTGAGCGCCGTGACTCGCGGCGGCTGCGTGACGGTGAGCGTGGGGTCGAGAATCGCAATCCGGAACGATGCCTTCTTGTCGCCGCAGGCCATTTTCACATGCGTTTGCGAATCGGTGATCAGCGCGAACGACTGGGTCTCGCTGCCGGTGCCGGCGGTGGTCGGAACGGCGATCATCGGCAGCATCGGGTAAAGGGCCTTCCCGACGCCCCAATAGTCCTGAATCCGGCCGCGGCAACTCAACACGAAATTGATCCCCTTGGCGCAGTCCATCGAACTGCCGCCGCCCAGGCCCACCAGCAGCTCGGGCTGGTGGCGTTTGGCGACCGCCACGCCGGCCTCGACACACTGGTCGGTGGGGTTTTCCGCGACGCCGTCGAACCAATGGGTTTCGATTCCCGCTCGCTGCAAGGCGGCGACGCCCCTCGCCGTGTGTCCCGCCGCGATGATTCCCGGATCGCTGACGACCAAGGCCCGCCGCGCGCCCAGCTCGCCCGCCAATTCGCCCAAACGGTCGACCTGGTCGGCACCGAACACGATGCGCGTGCGAGGTTGGTAGTCGAAGGGGGGCATGGGGCGGGGTGAGGGGTTAGGGGTTAGGGTTTAGGGTTCTGTGGTTATACCGCACGCGGCCGAGAATGAGACGTTCACGGTGGCTGGGGCAGAGCCTAAGCGATGCCCCGGTCGCTATGTAGCCGGGGCATCGCTTACGCTCTGCCACCAGCCACCACCTTCTCGTGACAAAATGTCTCATTCTTGGCCGCG
>DATKSN010000037.1:0-18614 GCA_035531595.1 Pirellulales bacterium
TATGCAATTGTCGGGCCAATTGCGATTCTCTTTCAGTTCGTCGTGCAACATGCCGATTCTTCGCACCCCAGGTTATCTGACCGTGCCAATGAGCGCGCGGCGCGTGTGCGAATCGGCGCGCGGCGCGCCGTTTGGCGTCGCGCGGGAACGGCGGTCATTGACCCGCCCGGACCCCTGGCTGCACTCGTCCTGGCGACGGTCGCACCGCGTCCCGCAAGAGGAATAACCATGCTCGACTGAAACAATTTTGGTTCGTCGCCGCGAAAACAACGAACCAAGAGCAACTCGGCCACGTAGATAGAAATGGAGGAAGGGTGTTGGTATCTTTTCTCCAGGTTGGATGGGAGGGGCGGGTAGGTCCGGTTTCCTCAAAGCTCCAATGTGAGCGACTCTGCTGAGCGTGTGATGCGACGGCAGTGATTAAAGTGAAGGATCTGCTGGTTGGGGCGCATCGCTTGAACGAGGCTTTGGCCGTCTCAGTTCCGCTCGATGGGTGGGCGGAAGGCCGCGAGGCGACGGTTCGAGATCTTGCCTGAACGATGCGCAGTTCGGCTTCTCCCCAAGCCCCGGTGTGCTGAACCGGGGCTTCTTTTTGCGCGTCGGCCGTCATACCTATGCCCTGGCACGAAATGTGCTCCAAATCGCGTCGCGTGTCCCACCATCCCAGCGGAGGACGACCACCATGCCGAATGATCTTCAGTTTGTCGAGTTCATCGGCGGACCACTTGATGGTCATCGAAGCCAGGTTCCAGCAGCGCCGGAGCGACTCGAAACGACGCTCAAAGTTCCAATCAGTCGGAATATCTTTCAGGTCATGGACGGGAAAGCGCCCAGGCCCGCGGCTTTCCCGACGAGCACGGCAATCTATGATCTCGACGGGGGCGGCGTCTTGCCGAGATACTCCTTCATCAAGGCGCTCTCGCCCCACGGCGACGTCGTTGGCCACCGGCGGACGTTGGCGGAACACCTCCATGCCGTTCTGCGAACGGTCTTTGGCAATTGGACTGGCGGCGCCGCAAGGCGCGCCGAGCCATTCGACGCGACGAGGCAGGGGCCGCTGTGCTTCGAGACATTCAAGAGGTCAACCCGGAAGCCGGGGTGATTCTGATCACAGGCCATCCGGCCGAAATGACGGAAATGGCGCCGGCCATCCAACGTGGACTGGCCGAGGGCGCCTATATCGCTTGCCAAAAGCCGTTCGATGTCGCGTGGCTCATGTCGATCGTGCGACGGCTGGCTGAGTAAGACCTGGGCCATTGAATGGCGCTGTTGGATTGGCGGGCGGTCGGCTGCCGCTCGGGCTGCTTGGAAATGATCTTCTCCAGCGGCGGCACCGGCGACGCGAAACCATTGGGCTTGACGATCAAAAGCGACACGTCGGTCGTGTGCAGAACCTTTTCGGCCGTGTTGCCGATCAAGAGGCCTGGGATGCCGCCGCGACCGACGCTCCCCATGACAATCAGGTCGGCGCCGGCGCGCCGCGTGGCCGCGCGGATCACCTGCCAGGGGATGCCCGGCGCGACGTTCAACGTCGTCTTGTCCGGCTTGGGCGACAGCGACTCGCTCAATTGTCGCAACTGGTCGAGCGCGGCGAGGCGCATCTGGCGACGGTTGCGGAGGAACTCGGCCTTGTTGTCCTCCGGCGGCACGGGCACGCCTTCAAGGTCGGCCATGTCGTAGACGTGCAGCAGGTGTAGCGTCGCACCGCTCGAAGCCGCCAACGAAGCGGCCAGCGCCGCCGTCCGATGGCTGACGTCGGAGAAGTCGACCGGCGCGAGCACACACCGTGAGGTGCTGTTTTCCCGCAGCCTCGCAATCCAGACTGGGCAAGGGCATTTGCGCGCCAGCTTCGTCGCCGTGCTGCCGACCAGCGCCCGTTTCAACGCCGGCTGCCCGCGCGTGCCGGTCACCACCAAGTCGTAGGCCCCAAGCTGCACCGCGTGGATGATCTCGATGAAGGGCGCGCCCACGAGCACTTCTTGACGGATGCGCACGCCGGCGGCCTCGTCAGGGGCGATCAAGGCCTGCAATTTCTCGCGCGCTTGCCAGCGCAGCGCGCGTTCGCGTTCGGCCAACTCCTCGGAGGCCGGGCCCCAGGCTGGAGCGTAGGCCATGAGTTGCAACGTGGTGTGGACGTTTTTGATGACGTGGACCACGGTGACCTGGGCATCGCAGCCACGGGCCAGGGCGACCGCCTGTTCGAGTGCTGTTTCCGCCGCCGGGGAAAAATCGGTGGCCACCAGGATCTTGCGGAATGTTCCTAAGGGCATGTTCATGGCGTCCTCACAGCTTCTCAAGTGGCCGCCGCGGTCATCGGTTGGCGCACATGGGGCGACTTGATTATCAACACGGGGCACGTTGCGCGGTGAAGGACGGCCTCGGCCACGCTGCCCATCAGCAACCGTCCCAGCCCAGTGCGACCGTGCGTTCCCATGACGATCATCTCCGCCCCGCTCTCTTCGGCCAGCCGCACGATCTCGGCGGCGGGTGCCCCTTTTACCATGCGATACTCACAACTCACGCGCGGGTCGGGCGGTTTCAATTCCGAGAGCATCTGCCACAATGCGAAGTCGTCGGGATCGGGAACGCCGTAGTACATTTCACCCACGCCGTAAATCGCGCCCGGCTCGATGACGTGGACGATCAGCAGCCTGGCGTGGATATTGATCGCCAGCGCCGTGGCATGTTCCAGCGCCGCGTCGGACAAGCTCGAAAAATCGGTGGGAAACAGAATGGTTTTGGTATTCACGGTCGTCTCCTTTGCGCCGTTGCGCGCCTGTACTCCGCATTTCCCGGGTGCCGCGGGTTGAGTGCCCCTGGTTCATCGCTGGTTCATCGAGTGCCCTTCATTCACAACCGCAAGTTCGGTGCCAAACCGGTGTTCGTGCTGGACACAGCCGGCGCGCCGCGCGCGTCCATGTTCCGCTACCATCTCGCGGCGGCGGCGATACCAGTCCGCTCGCAGCGGGATTCGCGAGAATGTAGTCGGATTCGCAAGAATGTAGCCGGACTCGCAAGAATTCGGGGGAGCATGGACCGTGCGTTCCGGCACACGGCGCGCACCTATCCGCACGCGGCGGCGGCGGACGATGTCGCGATGCTGTTTGACTTGCCGTCGTTCGCCGGTTGATCGAGGTCGTTGAAGGCTTGGCACTTACGTCGTCGCGGTCGCCCCGACGCCCAAGCCGCCGAACGCCGGCCCCGCGTTTGGCACACGGTCTGCATTCTACTGGAATTGTGGAATTGTTTGAACGCGGCCCCGCTTTCCCAGCTACGAACGGAGATGACTATGTCAACCATGTCAGCGCACGCGGCGACCGACCGCCCGACACACGATCCATCACACAATCGGTCTCACAGCCACCCCGACGTGGCGGCCTTTTCGTCCGAGGAGTGGCGGCAGTTTGCCGATGACGATCGGGTCGCCTTATCAGGCATTTCCTTGTTGCTGACGGCGATCATCGGCATGGGGATGCTGGGCATGCTCGTGGTCGTGGCGATCCTGGCGTTCGGCTGACAACTGCTTCAGACAACCGCCCGTGCTTCAGACAACCGCCCGCTGATTGCCGCGGCAATGGTATCTGTAGGGAACGCCCTCCGTGGCGTTCCGTGATCGTGTATGCTAACCCGCAGCGCAAGCAAGGCAAGTAGCAAGTCATTACGCGCCTTGCTTGCGCTGCGGGTTTCGATTGCGCGGGCGCTATCCAAAGGCGCGCCCGGTGCCCGCGCAATCGAAACCCGCAGGCAACGATGGGCGGGGAGTTCTAGGCGCGCAAAGCGGAGATGCGGATCAGTGCCGGTCGGTAGCTGCGACAGGGAGCCTGCCCTCGGTGACGAACAGCTCGAAGGCTTGTTCGTCCAAGTGGCCCTGCCTTTGGTGTCGTTTCGTCATCCTTCACCGAGCGGCAAATCGTTTGTCAGGGGTCGTTGGGTTCAGGAGCGTGTTCGACCCAGTCGCCGCGCAGCCAATCGACCAACAACTCCAACTCGCGCTGATGGAGCAGGTTGTACCCGGCTTGGTCCGACCCATTCGCATCCGACCGATTCGCATCCGACCGATTCGCATCCGACCCATTCGCATCCGACCCATTCGCATCCGACCCCTTGGCGAAGGAGGGCATCCGGTCGTTGCGCTCGGGTCCATAGAACCTCTCGCCCTGGGGGTCCGCAATCATGCCCATCAGCCACTCGCGCGAACCGTAGCCGGTCAGGTCGGGCGCCGAACCGAGCTCACCTTGGTCGTGGAACTTGTGACAGTCGGTACAGCCCAACTCGTCGGTCAGGAGGGCCGCGCCGCCGGCGATGGCCTCGGGCTCCCGGAGGTCGGCGTCGCGCCGCGCGGGAAGCGCCGCTTCGGCCGCCAGCGCGCGGGCCACCTGCCGCGCCTGGGCCCGCAACTCGGCGGCGTCATCGCCGCTGACGTCGGCGAACCACTCACGCACATGCGACGCCATGTCGCCGTCGGCGAACTTGGTGTGGCCGAAATAGTTCGCTCCGCCGATCGCCCGCGGGTCGAGCATGCCCTCAATCCAATCGGGCGTGCCGAAGCCGAACAAGTTGGGCGCCGACGGTTCGGCGGCCACGATTCCCTCGCCCCGCGGGTCGGCGTGGGAATGGCAACTCGCGCAGTGCCGCGCGAACAAGAGGGGTCCCTGCACTTTCGGGTCGCCTCGGAGCAAGGCCGCGGCGCCCTCGGGCGGGATTCGCCCTCGATCGGCCAGCAGCCGCGCCCGCCGAGCCCAGCCGGCGGCCTTGTCTTGCGCCGCCAGGTACTCGGGATCGCGCCAGTCGCGCGCATACGAGTTCCAGGTGAGCCAGCCCCAAACGCCCAAGCCCGCCGCCACCACGAACAGCCGCGCCGTGAGGCCCAGCTTCGGCGGACACACCCGGTCGAACAAGGGGATGGCGATGAAGAACGTCAGCAGGGCCAGCGGTAGAACCAGGGTGGCGACGAATTCCCATTCGCCGGTAAAGTACCGGCGGAGCTCGAAAAGGCTGCGGAAGTACCATTCCGGCCGCGGTTGAATCGTCAAGTTGGGATCGGCCGGCGCCTCCAGCGGCGCACCCCACCGCCAAGCCAGCGCCGCCAGCGCCGATACCAGCACCACCAGCACCGTCGCGTTTCGCACCGACTGGTAGGGCCAGTACGGCCGCGCATGGCCGCTCGGTTTGCCCAAGGCCATGAACGGCAGCCGAATCACCGTGGTCAGACCGTGCCGATAGACCTGGTGCAGATGCACCGCCAAGAGCACGATTCCCAACAGCGGCAACAGCGCCACATGCAGGAAGTAAAGGTGCGTCAGCGTCAGGTGGCCGACGTCGTCGCCGCCCAGCAGCAACCGCCGCAAGGCCGATCCGACGAGGGGCGTCGAACCCAGAATGTTCGCCTCGACCTCGATTTGCGCCGTGCCTTTCTGGCTGGCGGAGAGCGGATTGCCCGTGACCGCCCAGGCGATGACCAACGGCATCAACAGCAAGCCGGTGATCCAGATCAGTTCGCGCGGGGGCCGAAACGCTCCCGACAACAGCACTCGCACCACATGGACGACGAACAACAGGATCAGCAAATGCGAAGCGAAGTAGTGCAGTCCGCGGACGAACGCCCCGCTTGGCGATTGCTCGATGAAGTGGACGCTGGCCCAAGCGCTGGTGGTTGACGGGCTGTACTTCGTCATCAGCAGCAAGCCGGTGACGAGTTGGATCACGAACACCCACAACAGGCAACTCGCGCTGGTAAACCACCAACTTGGACCGTTGAGCAAGACGCGGCAACGCAACGGGGCGAGCAAGGCCCGGTAGTCGGTGCGCGCGTCGAGCCAGTCGAGGAACCCGCCGATCATCGGTCGCTCTCGCGTCAAGGTCAGGCTTTGCTCACTTTACTGGTCAGCCCTTGCTCGAACTTCTCGTAAGTGACTTCGACCCACCAGTCGCCGTCGTGCGAGTCGCGTACCAGCCGGCAATCGAGTTCATCCATGCCGCGTGGAGCATGGCTTTTTTTGCCCCCTGGCCCGGCCGAAGGCGCACCGTCGAGCGAGAACTCCGCCCGGTGGCAGGGGCAGATAAAGCGTCCCCCCGGCGGCGCCAGTTGGATGGTACAGCCGAGGTGCGGACAGACCGCGGTGAAGGCGGCGACACGCGGTGGCCGGCCGCCGTCGGCGTCGTCGGGTTGCCGCACCAGCCAGACACGGCCGACGACTTCCTCGGGGTACAGCGTCCAGGCGTCGCGACGACTGCCAACCACCGCCACTTGCAGCGGCCGGCCCGGCGACAGATCTCGCAATCGCGCCACGCGCTGCACGATGGCCTGACCGCGGCGGTGTGGACGGAGCGCCTCGGCCAGAAAATGGGCGCCCGGCAACGTAATGACCGCGGCACTGGCCGTACCCAACGCGCCTGAGATCCATTTGAGCATGGAACGTCGGTGGAACATGATGCACTCGATTCGCGAATCGTGGGGTGGGACGGGTGGGACGATGTTCGTCGTCGGCCGCCAGCAGCGCGGACTCTCGACGAGGTGGGCGAACTACATGTTGCAAACGGCGTGCCGGACGCTTCGTGGGCAGGTTTCCAAGCGGCTTGGAAGGTTGCGATGAGCCGCCACGACAGCACCGTCTGTAGGGAACGCCCTCCGTGGCGTTCCGTGAACCGCCTGCCAGGCGAGAACGATACTGCGGGAAAGCGTGACGCCACGGCACAGTAGCGCGCGGATGGTCGCGCGCCGCACACTGACGGAAACGCTCAACGATCCGTAGATCCGCAATCATCGCGTCTGTTTGTTCGCGGCACGAGACTTGCAAGCTGATTTGAATCGCACGGATTGTTTTGTTTCCACGCCGGCGTCAGCCGCAATCGCCCCCCATGTCTTTCTTCAAGGATTCGTCCCATGCAAGCTATCGTCCTCCTGGTGTTCATGTCATTGCCGCTCGCAGTGTTGCTCACGGCAAGCGTGTTGGGGCTGGTGTTGCTGCAAGAGGCGTTCGCTCCGTCGGCCGGCGCCGCGACGACAACCGTGCCGGGCGCGCGCTTGCCGCTCTTGTCGGGCGGAGCGTTGCGCTCGTGGGCGGCCGGCTGGGCGCGGCAGTTCGTGGCCGACTTCGCGGCCCGGCCGCGCAGCCCGAATACCGCCGTGGCCTTGGCACGGGAACTGGAGTCGGAAACGAGCCGGTTGCTCGATCGGTCGTTGCCGGAAGCGGCGGCGCGCGACCCGCATTGTCGCGAGTGCAGCCTGCAGCCGATCCGAGTGACGGCGCCGGAAGCCCTGGCGATTGTCGACGAGTTGCGCCGCCATGCCTCACCCTCCGACCTACGGCGGGTTTATGCTCGCGCGCAGAATAACGTGCGTCAGCGGTCGCTCGCCTCACCGGCGGAGACGCTCGTTTGCCCGCTACTGGCCGATGACGAGTGTTGCAGCGTATTTGCCGCGCGGCCCCTCTATTGCCGTAGCCATTGCGGCGCGGATTGCATCCTGGCCACCGAACCGCGACATGTGGACGACCGGCAATCAGTCGGCGGGTTCGCCATGACGCTGGGGGAAGGCGTGAGCGAGGGGTTGACTCAGGCCCTGGAGACTGCCCGCCTCAATGGCCGCTCTTATGAGTTGAACCACGCGGTCGTGCAAGCGGTCGACGTCCCCAATGCCGCCGCCCGTTGGGCTCGCGGCGAGCAGGTTTTCGACGTCTTCTGAACCTAAGGGATGGGTGTCTTTCGTAGGCATTTGAGGCCCGCCCTTCGCCGACCACGTACAGGCCGCCAGGGTCGACGAATCCCGCACCATCCATGATTGCCGGCAATCCAATGGTCCGCGCCACGGGCCCACCGCGCGTCAGCCGTGGATCCCGCGCCGGTTACATCGACATCCTCCACGAAGTCGATGGGTACGGGCGGTCGGACCAGCGGATCGGATGGATCGCCACGAGCTGCGACGTAAGCGACAAGATCGGCAATCTCGTCGCGGCTGAATTGATTGAGCATTCCCCGTGGCATCATCGACCCAAGGGACATCGACCGTCGCTCGATCTCCGATTTCTGGATCACGACGGGCGGTGCCTCGCTGGGCGGCTTCTCCATCACTTCCACCGTCTGCTCGGTTTGCTTGCGTACCAGGCCGGACACCACCCGCCCCGAATCGGTCTCGAAGATCCACAGGTCGTACCTGGCATCGGCGATGCGGCGCGACGGATCGAGGATGTCACGCAGAATGTCGATCGGCTGGAACCGTAAGTCGAGCTTCGCCAGATCGGGCCCGAACTCAACCCCGGCGTGATCGAGCCGGTGACACTTCGAGCAATAGGCTCGTTTGAACATTCGCTGACCATTGCGGTACGATCGCCCCCTGAGCGATTTCATTGTCGACTCAAGATCCGCGAGCTTCCAGCCGCTCGGCGGCGCATGGTCATCGAGAGGTGGTCCATTGACTTGGCCGCGCAGCGTTGACGCATCCTCCAACCAGCATAGCGCGACGACCGTTAGAGCGAGAAGCCATTTCACGTCGATACTCCGCTGGCGATGAATTTCCGCGCCAGTTCTTCCCGACGCTTCAACATGAGTGCGTCCGCCGCCAGTTTGCGAACCACCGGCGCTGTTTTGCTCTCGCGGTCACGTTCAGTACAAGAGATCATCACAGCAAGATCATCACCAGCACCGACGCATCCTCAATGCCACGCAGCGCATGCGTGGCGCCGCCAGTGAGGTAGAGCATCTGTCCCTGGGTCAGTTCGCGCTCCGTGCCCTCGGCGTCGAACACGATGCGGCCTTCCAGGCACTGCACCGTGATTTCTTTCTCGACCCGATGCGTCGGAAGCTTTTTTCCGGCGGGCAACACGATGCGAATGATTTCGAGCGCGTCGGACTTCACCAGGGTCTTGGTGGGGGTGTTTTTCAGCGCGGCGCCCAACGGCCGGACGTCGACGACTTCCGTGGAAGCCGCATGATGAATTGCCATGATCGAACTCCTTTTTCCAGAAACCGAACAACCGGCTCAACGTTTCAGGGAGTGTCCGGTTTTCAGCCCGGCCACGAACCACACCAGCGCCACGGCCCCCAGTGCAAAGACCGAGTCGCCCGGCACGCGCATCCAGCGAAGCGTTTGCATGACGTCGGTGTGCATGAATTCTGGACTGCGAGCGTACCAGTAGCCCTTGTCGACCGAAGCCCAGGTCTGCATCAACCCGACCGTGGCGACGACCTGATCGGGAAGCGGCGGAGCCTCTTGATAAATACGAGTGCCAACCCATCCCAAGATAGAAAAGGAAAAGATCAGAACGACGGCAAAAGCCAGCCACAGGCGCTTCATTGAGACCTCAATTCCGTGAGTTTCATCCAGGTCGCGCTCCGCTCTTCGACGCGGTGGACCAACATGCCGGCGCGAACGGCGCCCCCGCGCAAGACCGACGCCATATAACCGCAACGACCGACGATCGCATCTTTCAGCGCCGGGTCAATGGCGTCGAGCACGTAACATGGCTTGCGTGGCTGCTCCAAACGCAACACCAGTTCGCCAATCCGCAGCACGGTGCCCGGCGGCATCCGCTGGACTTGCAGCCCTTCCACGGTCAGATTCTCGCCGACGGTGCCCGGCTCCAGAGGAAAGCCTTCCTCGGCAAGCTGCCGCAGGATCTCGACGTCGATCAGGCTTAGCGCACGGTCGGAACGGTTGTGCTTCTCGTGAGCGTGCCGGTCGCCGAGGATGCCGGTTCGCGAAACATGAGCGACGGGAATAGGCCGCTTCGGCACGCCGCCCGCGGAGACGCTGACGGCCACAAGTCGGCCGTCGCCTCCGTGGCGAACCGCGTCGCACTGGGGTTGTTCGAGGGGCAAATCCATTTAGTAATTGGCCCTCATGAATTCAATTCCTTCCTTCATGGCGACTCGCCAGGCCATCTCGGTGTCACCGTGGAACAGTGGGTCGAACTCCTTCGCGGCTTGAATCAAGCAGTCGAGCCACAGGTCGTATAATTCCGGCTTGATATCCAGTTGTTTTCGGCTGTGCCGTGTCGCGAGCCGTTGCAGATTGGCTCTAGCTTCGTCTCCTTCATAGGGAGCCAGCATCATGATATACAAGGAAACTCTCAGTGCCGCCTTCTGAGTTGCAAAATCCGTATGTTGGAACTTATCCGCCACCTCGGCTGAAGAGGCCATGAACAACTGGTAAAAGCGGTCCAAGAAGCGAGGGCTTGCCGTGCAGCGTTCGAGGCTGTCGTTGAACAATGCCGGGTCAGGTCGAGTCATGTTACACCTGGATGCTCCCGAGCGTGGCGCACCCTTCGCACTCCTCGGGCCGTTCCAACGGGCTGGGCGTCACGGGACCGCTGTGCGGCGCGACGCCCAACAGGGCGCGCTGGATCGGCAACATCGCGCGGAGAAATGTTCCCACGGCCGCATAGTAGCCGCCGGGGTTGGTCAGCGACAGCAGCCGGCCGAAAGCCGGCAGCCACCAGGCGAGGTGCTCGGCGAGAAAGCGGCCTTGCGCGGCGCGGCAGACGTCGGCGCGCTCGCGTCCCACGCCGTCGCCGGCCTCGGCGGCCCGGCGTTCGAGGTCGCAAAGAGCCGCCATGAACTCGAACTCCAACGCCAGGTGGTCCACGCGTTCGGGGCGGTCGGCGGCGGGCCGCCAACCAAACGCCGCGTAGAAGCCGCCGATGTCGGCCAGGGCATGAGCTCGCTGGAACGACAGCTTGGCTTCGATGTACTCGGTCTCGTAGGGCGGGCAGGAGCCGGAAACCAACAGCCCGAAAATGGTTTCGTAATGCGCATTCATGGCCTCGCGCGAGGTGGGCAGGGCCGCGAACACGTCGGCCGGGTCGAAGTCGGCCGCGGGCAGTTCGCCCCAGCCCAACTCCATATTGCGGCCCCGCATTTCATCGCGCAGCAACTCGGCGGCCGCATTCACCAGCCGCTGCGACGGTAGGTCGGCCAATTCCTCCCAAGCGCCGGCGCGCGGGTCGAGCAGCACCACGGAACCGAAGCGGAGCAGCACCTGCCGCGCCGCGGTGAGGGCGGTCTCGTCGGTCAGTGAAGCGTTGATGCATGAGTTGATCATGGAAGTTCCTAACGCGGGCTTCGCCCGCAACCCAAAAGTTGTAGTGAATGCGAGACGGTGCTTGATGCGCGCGCATGTTACGCCGTAAGAATCTAAATCGAATTCACATGGGCCTCGGCCGGCCGCTCGAAGGTCGGCTCCTCGATCGTGATCCGCACCACCTCCTCGCCCAGCTTGTTGAAGCCGAGCACCGTGTCGTTGAAGATCTCTTGCACCTTCGTCTCGCCCGAGGGGAGCGTGACCTCGACCTCGGCCACCTTCGGCCCCTCTTCGATCTCGTAGCGGAAGATGATCTGCTGGTTGGCGCGAAACAATTGCAGCACGGCCAGCAGTTCGCGGTCGGGACAACTGTACTGGTCGATGGCATGCTCCACGCCGGGCCCGAACATCTGCACCAGGTAGGGCCGCGGCGCCCAGCGCGGCGGAATGTAAAAGCCATTGGGCTCGGTGCCGAACTGCGGATAGAGCGGCAAGGCGATCTTGCGCTCCCGGATCAGGAAGTAGAGCGGGTTTTGGCGGTCCTCGGTCCAGGAGCCGTCGGGGTTCATCTCGACCAGCCCTTGCATGCGGATTTTCCCCACACAGGCCGCCATGCAGCGTGTCTCGGCCGGCGCGCCGGTGGGGCTCACGGTCGGGTCTTTGCCCTCGATGCGGGGAAAGCAGCCGACGCACTTTTCGCTGGTGCGCGTGGTGGGGCGGTACATCGCCTTCTTGTACGGACAACCCTCGACGCACTTGCGGTAGCCGCGGCAACGACTCTGGTCGATCAAGACGATTCCGTCCTCGGGCCGCTTGTAGATGGCCTGCCGAGGGCAGGAGGCGAGGCAACCGGGGTAAGTGCAGTGGTTGCAAATCCTGGCGAGGTGGAAAAACCAAACTTTGTGTTCGGGCAATTCCGTCGACCCGCCGAACTGGCCTGGCTGCGTGAACTGGCCGCCGGTCGCCACGTCCTCATGAATGTTCGGGTGCCGCCATTCGTCGTCGGTGGGCAGGTATCCCAGGGCCGCTTGCGGTTCGTCGGCGGGGTGCTTTTCGGCCGCCTCGAAGATCGTCATCCCATCGAAGCGGCCGTAGGGCTGCTTCGCCGGGTCGGCTTCGTCGTCCTGGCGCCAGACCTGGTTGCCGGGGTTGGCGGCTTCGAGCAGGTTCAACAACTTGCTGTCCCAGTTTTGAGGATAGCCGCCGAATGGTTTGCTTTCGACGTTGTTCCACCAGAACAACTCTTGTCCCTTGAAGCAGGTCCAGGTGCTCTTGCAGGCCATCGTGCAGGTCTGGCAGCCGATGCAGCGGTTGGTGTTGAACACGAAAGCGAACTGCCAGCGCGGATGGTGCTCCTCGTAGGGGTAGCTCATCTCGCGGCCGAGTTGCCAGTTGTAGACGTTTGACATGGCGATTTCCTTAATTACATCGCTTGGTTTGGTGGGCGGTGCCCACCCTACGTGTTCGAGGTCAGGTTGATTTGGACAAGTTGCTCCGTCTCCGGCGCCGTCACCGTTCGTACGCGAATCACTCCCGTGCGAGTCAAGATTGCGGCGACGCGCCGCCGCAGTTCCTCATCGCCGTAGCGCAGCCACAGGCCGTGCGCGGAATGGAAGAACGGGTCGCGGAACAGCGACATCAGAGCCTCAAGGCCCCAACCCATGCGCGCATATTCCTCGACGAGCATTCGCAGCATCAACTCGGAATCGCCTGGCACCTCGAACCCGTGCAGGTCCATCGGGTCGTCGGGCTCGACGCCACGAGTGGCGGGGTGTACTTTCGGTACGAAGTTGGCGTCGTCATCGTTCATGGTTCATTTCTCCACCCGGACTAAAGCCCCGGCCAGGTACAACTGGTTGAGTTGCGAAGTGCCGGCTGGACCGAAGCCGGTGGTGCCGGGCTTCCAAGGGCCCACCCCCTCCAGGCCGCCGTCCTCGGCTTTCGTGATGCGGATCAGAGTTTCCTTGGGCACCGTGTTGATCGCGTGGTTATCGACGTCGAAGCCGAACACGAAGCCCATGCCGCCGGTCTTCTTGTGGAACAACGTGTCGGTCTGGTGCATCGGCGGCATCCAGCCGCGAGTGATGCTCTGGTGCGAGCCGTAGCGATAGCTGGCCTGGTAGCCGGTTTCGGCGACCAACGCCCGGCCGTCGGGACGGGTTTCGTGGGCCTTTACCGAGCGCTCCGTGGCAATCCAACCCGTGTGCTTCATGATCGTGAAGTTGAAGGGCAAGCCCGGATTGATCGTCACCCGCACCAGGCAACGGAACGCCTTGTGCCGCGGCCCGTCGTCGTCCTTCCAGCCGATGTACGGCCGATCGAGCTCGTTGGCGTCGACCCACACGTAGTCGCCTTGCTTCAGGCCGAGCGCCTCGGCGGCGGCCGGATTGATCTGGATCTGACGGTCGGCCACGCCGGGGGCGCGGCGATCCGTGCGGTGCGGATCGCCGAAGTTGTCGCTGAAGATCCAGTGCCAATCGACGGTGGACCACGACGAATGGGTCGAGTGCCGGCTTTTCGGCGTGCTACAGAAAAAGGTGTAGCCCTGCCGCCAGAGCGGGTTGACCGTTTGCTTGACCTCGGCCCAGGCCATTTTGACGTTGTGGACCTGCCGCAAATCGGGATCCAACGTGTCGAGCGGGATGCCGTAATCGACCGGCCGAAGATAGGGGCTGCTCGAAACGATCACGTTGGGAAGGTAGGGGGTGGCCTCGACCGCTTCGCGATGCACGACCAGATTCTCGCCATATTCGATCGCCTCGGGCAGGTCGCAGTAGCTTGCCAGCCGGCCGCAATCGGTGTAGAAGGGGATCGAGTCGTGGATCTGCTCCCAGAACGGCACACGGGGGTAGGTGCGGAACAACATCAGGGCCGTGCCCGGTTCGCCGCCGTAAGCGCCGGCCAACACCTTGTCGACCTGGTAGGCCCCGTCGGTTCCGCGAGTCGTCGTCGAATTGTCGAACACTCGCTGGATGTAAACCTTGGCCTTCCGCTCGGTGACGAACTTGAAGTAATCGGCGAATCGGCCGTCGCCCGTCTTGTCGGCCAGCGCGCGGGCCACGCCGGCGAACACGGCCGCGTCGTCGATCGTGTCGTGGACCGGCTTGATGCCGCCCTTCCAGACCTGGATGAATGGGTTCGAGCAAGAGCCGCCGCACTCGTAATCTTCCTGCTCGACCCAAGAGTTCACCGGCACGACCACATCGGCGTATTCGGCGCTGCCGGTCCACTCGATCTGCTGGTCGATCACCAGGTCGACCTTGGGCAGCACGTTGATCAGGATGTTGTAGATCCATTTGGCCTGGTTCAGGAAATTGGCGTTGTTGTACCAGATGACTTTGGTCGGCGTGGGCGTGTGGGTCTGGCCGGTGAAGGTCCGCCGGCCGCCCTTGGGCAAATCGACCGTCAAAGTCCGTTCGCCGCAGGCCCAATACGAGGGGTCTTCGACGTCGCTGAGTTGCCGCAGATGGTGATGCGTAAGCCGAACGTCCGGGTCGAGCACGGGAGCGAAGGGATCTTCATGGGTATAGGCGCCCACGCCCGGCCCGCTCCAAGGCGAGGCCTGGAACAAGGCCCCCTTGTAGTTGCCGGCCCAGGTATAGACCCCGGCGCCGTGCTTGCCGAAGTTGCCGGTCAACATCAGCGGCAGAAAGCTGGCCCGGTTGTGGAGCGTGGCGTGGAAGTAGTGGTTCACGCCCTCGCCGATGTGGATGGCGACCGGGCCGCCCGCCTCGGTCGTGTTCCAGATGTCCGCGGCCAACCGCTCGACCAGGTGCGCCGGCGCGCCCGAGATTTCCTCGACCGTCCGCGCGTCGTAGTCCCGCAAGTGCCGCTTGTACATCTCGAACGTGGTCAGCACCTCGACCTCGCCGCCGTCAGCCAGCTTGACCGTGAAGGCGCCTTCGAGCGCGGCGTCGATCGGCATGTTCCGCCCCACTTCGTCGCGGCTGATGAACGCCACGCGCCGGGCCTTGGCGTCCCACACGCAGAAGTCGCCGATCCGCCGCCGCTGCTGATCGGTCAGGCCCTGGATCTTGTACGACGGGCCGTCCTGGATGTTCTTGGGCTGATAATCGGCCAGTATGTCTTGCGGACGCAGCCGGCGCAGCGTGTCGGTGCGGACCAACAGGGGCAGGTCGGTGAACTGGCGGCAGAAATCGGGTTTGTACCAGCCGTTGTCGAGCATGATCTTGGTGACACCCAACAGCACGGCCGTGTCCGACAAGCCCGGCCGCACCGAAATCCAATAATTGCTCTTCGTGCCGGGGCAGTTGTATTCCGGGGCGATGTCGACCAGCTTGCCGCCGCGCTCCATGACCTCGCTGAGCCAATGCGATTCGGGCATCTTGTTCTCGATCAGGTTCTTGCCGATCTGGATCACGAGTTTCGAGAATCGCATGTCGTTGAAGTCCATGTCGCAGGTCTGCAAGCCGGTGACGAACGGGTGTCCGGGGGCCTGATCGCCGCGCCAGGTGTACTCGTTCCACTCGCGCGCGGCACGCGCTTGCTCGGCCGGCACGCCACGCACATGATGGTCCAACAACCCCAACAGATTTGTCATGCGATAGATGCCGAACTTGCCCACCAGCCCGTGCAACGGCAAGTTCGAACCGATCTTGATCGTCCGCGTGCCGGCGCCTTGCACCTGGTCGATCATCCGCGCCTCGTAACCGTCGCGATGCAACCGGCCGACGCCCTCTTCCCCGCTGTAGGTGCGCGAAATCGCCTCCAGCCCGTCGGCCAGGTAACGAAACACCTCGTCCCAACTCACCCGCGCGTAGCCGTCGTTGCCGCGGTCGTCGAACTTGTATTTGGTCCGCAGTTCGGGCTGTTCGGAAAGCGACGGAAAGCCATCGTCGGCCCATTGCTTCCAACCTTTGCGGATCACCGGGCCCTTCAGGCGGTAGGGGCCGTAGACTCGCCGTTGCATGGTGTAGCCTTTGGGGCAGCCGCGGGGATTCCAAGCCTTGGTGGCTTTGTTGCCGTACAGATCGCCGATCCGGTCATGGTCGTAGTTCTGCTCGCTACGGAGCATCACGCCATTGCGCACGAACGCGCGCATGCGGCACATATGGGTGTCGTTGGGGGCGCAGACCCAGGTGAACGTGTCGTCGTAACGGTATTGGTCCAGGTAAACCCGCTCCCAGTCGCGGTCGGGGTAAGCGCCCAGCGGGTTGGCGACGCTGACGGGAGTCAGTGCCCAGCTTCGCGCTCCGGCAGCCAGCCAAGCGGAACCGCCCAAGGCGGCGGCGGCTTGTAAGAAGCGGCGGCGTGAGAGTTCCATGTTCTGCGTCTCCTAGTCCGGATTGTTCATGGTCCCGTAGCTGGCTTCGCAAGAAGTCAGGCCGTGGACGCGAGTTACGCCAGAATTCTTGCGAATTCCGCTACAGCACAGTGCGCGAGTTCCTCCCCGGACCATGAATAATCCGGGCTAGTCGTCTTCGGCGGCGGGCCTTCCGCCGGCTGGTTTATGGTTCGAGTGCCCGGTTTATGGTTCGAGCGCAAAGTCCTGCCAGATCGTGATCAATTTCTGCCCGTCACGATCGCGCAGCGATCCGTTCCATAGCGCGAAGGCCACCGACACCCGCTCACCCGGAGCCAGCGCGATGCCGCTTTCGGACGCGCTCGAGTCGAGCGCCCGGCTCAGCACGACCCGCCAGCGGCCATCGCTCCAGATCCCCTGGGCGCGGACCCGCTGATTGGCCGGCAGGCGAAACGTCAGGGTGCCTGGACCGCCGCCCACGATCGCGTGGCCATGGCCGCCTTCGCTGGGCGGAACGATCTGATTGCCGACCGCTCGCGCCGCAAGGGCCAGCTTGGCTTGGGCGTCGGTCTTCGTGGTCGGCCGGTCGTACTCGGCCGTATCGACGGCGCCTTCGGTGAGCGGGTAGACATCGACGACGATGCGTGGGTTGACCTGCTCCACGTCGGCGCGGGGGGCGGACGAATCGGCATCCCACATCCAGACATCCACCGGCACGCCCGGCGCGCCCATGCCGACGAACGGCTCGGCGTCGCCGCGATAGAACTCGATCGCCGCCGCGTCCTTGAAGGTCTCGCTCCGCAACGCGCGCTCGTCGTCCTGCGGGTCGTTCCAACTCAGCCGTACCGCCAGCGTCTTGCCGTCGTGCAGCGATTGCACTTCCAGGCCGGCGTCGTGGTCGGCGCGCCACCAGAGCGGAGTCATGGCCAGCCGCACCGGTTGGATGCGATCCCACGATTCGTCGTCGGGCGACTCGGTGGCCGCGTCGACCCGCCGGGCCGTCAATTGGCGGCGCTTCAGTACGGCCGCGTCGCGCGCCGGCGCGTCGGACAGCGAGAGCACGTACTGTACAAGGTCGATCACTTCCTGTTCCGCCAGTCCCTGGCTGGAGGGCATGGGGCTGCCGGGCATGCCGCCGCGGATGCGGCGGAAGACCGAGGCGAAATCAGGCGCGCCCTTGAAGATGCCCAGCGTCAGGTCACGAGGCCGCGTGGGCAGCCCCTCGGCATCGATCATCACTTGCTGACCGTCGCCCTTGCCGGTCGCGCCGTGGCAGGCGGCACACCCTTTGGCCAGGTACAGCTTCGCGCCGCGGGCGATGCTTTCGGCGTCGGGCGGCGGCGCGTCAGGCGCCGCGACCCTCTTCCCCGGCGTCGTGAGGCGCGCAATCGACTCGTCGATCTCTTTCGCGTCGGGTTCGTCGTCGTCGGCCACGGCCTGGGCCACGAACGATTCGCGCAGCCCGTCACGGTGGAGCTTCAGCACATGGGAGACGAGGAGCTTGCGATCTTCATCCTTCAGGTGGGCCCAGGAGAGCATGGCCGAGCCGGGCATGCCCCGTACCAGCACACCGTCGAGATCCTCCGGCGTCGGCGCGCCGTTCACCGTGCTCACCAGCCGGAAGCGGCCGGCGCGAAAATCACGCGGCTTGGGGAACAGGAACCGGGCCGCAAGTCCTTGGCCGTCACCCTTTTCACCGTGGCACGCGGCGCAGTGCTGCTGGTAAATCGCCACGCCACGCGCCTCGGCCGTCTGTCGCACTTTCGCGGCCGGTTTCTTGGCCTTGCCGGCTGACTTGGCCGGCACGGCACCTTGCTGCTTGCGAGGGGCCTGCGACACGGTTCGTGGCTTCGACTTGGGTGGGACGCAGCCGACGAGGTGGCAAGACAACGCGACGCAAGCCAGCAACTTCGCGGTGGCGCGTCGATCAGTGGTGGTCATGGGAGAATTCGCTTGTGGCAGGTTCGTTTTCAACCGCCCGCTTCAAGGGCACGAACGGTGCCAATGCCGCGAAAATCCGTCTCGCCCCTGGTGAATGGTCCCGAAGCCGTGAAGGCAATATGCTGAGCGTGCGAAATAGCGCGCCCGCGCGTGCTCAGTTGGCACAGTTTGCCGCGCGACGAACGGTTGGCCGCGGGTTGAGTCATGATTGGACCCGCGTCGATGCCGGCATCTTTCACGATTTCCACAGCAACTAGCCCGGATTATTCATGGTCCGGGGAGGAACTCGCGCACTGTGCTGTAGCAGAATTCGCAAGAATTCTGGCGTAACTCGCGTCCACGGCCTGACTTCTTGCGAAGCCAGCTACGGGACCATGAATAATCCGGGCTAGG
>DATKSN010000038.1:0-23205 GCA_035531595.1 Pirellulales bacterium
GCGAAACAGAAGTGCCTCGCGCATTTGGCGCGCACGGCCCGCGACTGGCAGCGTCTGACGGCGGAAGGTTCGGCCGATCACACCTTCTTTCAGGATGTCAAACAGTGGGTCAAGCGGGGTTGCGAGTTTCACCGCCGGCGCTCGACATGTGCCGGCGGGCGGGCTAATCTGCTAGCCTGGATTATTCATGGTCCGGGGAGGAAGTCGCGCACTGTGCTGTAGCAGAATTCGCAAGAATTCTGGCGTAACTCGCGTCCACGGCCTGACTTCTTGCGAAGCCAGCTACGGGACCATGACTAATCTGGGCTAGCCGTCCCCGCAGTGCAATCTGACCAACGCCCCCGATAGGACCACAAACCATGCTTCGATTACCGCTGATCGTGTTGACGACAACCATTCTCTGTGCGACCGCTTTCTGCGCCGCCGCGACCCTCTCGCGCGCCGCCGAGGAGCATCTGACGCTCGACGTCTGGCCGGGCGTCGCGCCCGGCGAAACGACGCCTTCCGGGGCGGAAAAGCTCCTCGAACCCGAACCGGCGGGCCAGAGGGAGGTCAAGCGTCTGACGAATGTCAGCAAGCCGACGCTCACGTTTTATCGCCCGCCGCGCGAGCGCGACACCGGCACGGCCGTCGTGATCTGCCCTGGCGGTGGCTACCATATTCTGGCGATGGACCTCGAGGGAGAGGAGGTCGCCACCTGGCTGAACTCGATCGGCGTGACCGGCATCGTGCTCAAGTACCGCGTGCCGCAGCAAGGACCGCGACCGTTCGCGGCGCCGACCAACGACGTCCAGCGCGCGATGAGCCTGGTCCGCTCGCGAGCTTCGGAGTGGGACATCGCCCCCGATCGGATCGGCATGCTCGGTTTTTCAGCCGGGGGGCACCTGGCGGCCATGACCTCGACCCACTTCGACCAGCGGAATTACGAGGCCCTCGACGCGGTCGACCACGTCTCCTGCCGGCCCGACTTCAGCGTGCTGGTCTACCCCGCCTACTTGCTGACGGAAGGCAAGCTTTCGCCCGAGATTCGCGTGAGCAAGGAAAGCCCGCCCACGTTCTTCGTCCACGCCTACAACGACGGAATCGGGCCCGAAAACAGCATCGCGATGTTCACCGCCTTGAAGCAGGCCGGCGTTCCGGCCGAACTGCACATCTACGCCTCCGGTGGTCACGGCTTCGGCTTGCGGCCCAGCGAGCACCCCGCCTCGACCTGGCCGCGACGCTGCGAAGATTGGATGCGAAGCCGCGGGTTGCTGTCGCTCAAGTCACGCGGCGAATGAAATCCGCCGCGTGTATCGCCCCGCCGAGGCGGTCCTCGGCGGGGCGATGGGATTGACGTACCAGATTCCGCGGGCGTCTTAGCGCTTTTCCAAGACCACAAAGCGGTTTCCGTGCTCGGTGCGCACCAAGAGCAGCACGCCGCGCTCCAGCGACTCTTTCTCCATGGCGGCCTTGAAATCGGCGACGCTTACCACTCGGCTCTTGCCGACCTTCATGATCAGCATCCCTTCGCGCAAACCGGTGTCGGCGGCCAGACCGTCGTCGTCGACGCCGGTGATCACGACCCCCTTGAAATCCTTGAAGCCAAGTTGCTCGGCGTTGTTGGCCGTCAACTCGCCGACTTCCATGCCCAGGTCGTCGCTCTTGTAGCCGTGATCATCGCGCGCGCCTCGGCCATGGTCGTCGTGCGACGTCGCCTTCGCGATTTCCTTGCCGGGCAGCGGCTTGACCACCACTTGCAATCGGATCGGCTTGCCGTCGCGCAACACCTTGACCTCTTGGCGGCTGTCGATGGGGGTGCGTTCCACCGTCTCCTGCAAGTCGCCCGGCGTGTGAACCGCCTTGCCGGCGTATTCGGTAATCACGTCGCCCTCTTGGAAGCCGGCCTCGGCGGCGGGCGTGTTGGGGTGGACCTCGGCCACGAGCACGCCGTCGTGCCGCCCAACGCCGACCTGACCAGCCAACTGGCCGCTGACCTCTTCGATGCCGACGCCGAGATACGCCCTTTGCACGACGCCGGTTTCAATGAGTTGCGACATCACCCACTGGGTCAGGTTGCTGGGAATGGCGAAACCGATTCCCTGGTATCCGCCGCTGTTGCTGGCGATGGCCGTGTTGATGCCGATGACCTCGCCGTCCAGATTCACCAGCGGGCCGCCGGAGTTGCCGGGATTGATCGCCGCGTCGGTTTGCACGAAACGTGTCCGCTTGCCGAACTTCAGGTCGCGGCTCGTGCCGCTGATGATCCCCGCGCTGACGGTCGATTCAAAAGTGAACGGATTGCCGACGGCGATCACCCAATCGCCAAGCCGCAGGTCGTCGGAGTTACCGAGCCGCGCGGCGGGCAACGTGCCGGCGCCGGTAATCCGCAGCACGGCGAGGTCGGTTTCGGGATCGGTCTTGATATCACTGGCCTTGAACTCGCGCCCGTCCGACAGCCGGACGAGCACTTCATCGGCGCCATCGACCACATGATTGTTGGTGAGCACGATGCCGCTCTTGTCGACGATCACGCCGGAACCCATCCCTTGCCGCTGGGGTGTGCGATGCGAAGGCGAATGGCCGTCGCCAAACCCGTGGCCAAACGGCGCGTCATCCTTGAAGAAGTCTTCAAACGGGGTGCCCTTGAAGGGGTTCTCGCGTAGAGTTCCCGGTGCCATGCCGGAAACCTGGCGAGGTTTCGAGCGGGTTTCGATGGTCACGACCGTGGGAACGGCCTCCTCGGCCGCGGCGCGGAAGGCCTCCGAGAGGTGGTTGGCGTTTTGCCGCGCGGCGCCGTGAGCGCCGCCAGGCTCCTTGGCGGTGCCACGCACCTGCCAGAGAGGCACGCCGGCCGCGGCCAGCGCGAACAGCCCCACCACGATGAGAAGTTTGCGTCGGTGATTCATGGCCACATGTCGCATGTTGTCGGTCCTCCATTTTCGAGTTTTTTGACCGCCCGTTGGCAAGCACTTGCAAGGCGGCTTCGCGGCCGGGCGGGGAAATCTGGTTCACGCATCTATTCTATTCGTTACCACCGAAGCGATTTTCTTTCTTGGCTATTTTATTGAACAACCTGCTTCAAGGCTAGGATGGGAAGACGGGACCGGATTCTGTAGGGAACGCCCTCCGTGGCGTTCCGTGTCCCGCCACTGGACGTCGCACCAGCTTCACGGAACGCCACGGAGGGCGTTACCTACAGATATCGATGGGGAACGGCTCCGCGTCCCCATGCCTGGCGCCGCAGGGTCGTCACGGGGCCGCGGAGCGGCCGAAGATGTGTTCGGGGCACCCGCGCAGCGGGTCGGCGGAGCGTGGGAACAAGGAACAAGCAATCGGTGGCGTCGCGCCGGCGCGACAGCGGGCGGTGCGTTGACAAAACTGCAAATGCCGGTTAGACTTAGGTCATGGAATGCGGCCCGGTTCAACAGCGCACGATACCCTAGCGGCCCAGGAATGAGACCAGCGATCGAAACAGATCTCCCCATCGAGGGAGAATCGATTTTCCAGCGGTGCGAACGCCGCATCGGCTATACGTTTCGAGACAAGGAGCTCCTGCGCGCGGGGCTGACCCACGCCTCGGGCGCCGCGCACCGGCTTGGCTCGAATGAGCGATTGGAATTCCTGGGCGACGCCATCCTGGGGGCCGTCGTCTGCGAATTGCTCTATCAACGATTTCCAGGTTTCCTGGAAGGCGACTTGACCAAGATCAAGTCGGTGG
Source organism: Pirellulales bacterium (assembly GCA_035531595.1). GTDB lineage: Bacteria > Planctomycetota > Planctomycetia > Pirellulales > JAICIG01 > DATKSN01. The sequence continues at coordinate 3,701 of DATKSN010000038.1, forward strand.
TCGTCAGCCGGCAAACCTGCGCCAAGATCAGCGAGGGGTTGGGTCTGGAGAAGTTCCTGATTCTCGGCAAGGGAATGACCACCAGTCCGCACGTTCCACCGTCGCTCTTGGCCGACGTCTTCGAGTCGTTGGTGGCGGCCATCTATCTCGACGGCGGCGACGCGGCCTCGCGGGCCTTCATCGAGACCTACATGGGTCCCGAGATCGAACTCGCGGCCGGCGGCGACCACTCGGGCAACTACAAGTCGCTGTTGCAACAACTTTCCCAGCGCGAACATGGTGCCACGCCGACCTATCAGTTGCTCGACGAGAAGGGACCCGACCACAGCAAGTGCTTCAAGATCGCGGCCCAGATCGCGCGCAGCCGGTTTCAGCCCGCCTGGGGACGCAACAAGAAGGAAGCCGAGCAGCGCGCGGCGCAGAACGCGCTGGCCGAGTTGAACGGCGAGCCGGTGCCCTTTCCTTCCGATTGAAATAGAAACGCCCGGTTTGAAATAGAAACGCCCGGTCGAGTTCGACCGGGCGTTTCTTTCTCGTCGTTGCAGGTGGCTGCCTACTTCTTCTTCTTCTTGGCTGCCTTCTTCTTGGGTGCTGCCTTCTTCTTGGCTTTCTTCTTGGCCACCGTACGTCCTCCTAACAGAAAGTGACGGCGACTTCCTTGCCGCTTGCCGGGCTGGGGCGGAAGCTCGACAGGTGGGTCGCCACGGAAATGAGCCATCCGACATGGCCACGACTTGCCAGATTCGCATCGCAGCGGTACGACAAGCGGTGGTTCATCGGTTGCACTCTCGCAGGCCGAGCGGAGTTGAACCACCCGCGACGTTCGCCTTCATGCTGGTCGCGGTGTGTCCGACGCCGGACTCGGTCTGGTTAACTACGTATCGTAAGCAATTCTGAAAAATGTGCAAGCACAATTCCTGGTCCGACCAGTATCAACGTCGCCGCGACGCCGCTCGAAGCTTCGGCCGCATCTTCTCATTGCCCTTGGTGAAGCGCGTGCGCGACGTGCTGCTCGACTGCGTGCGCGATCACGCGCGCGTGCTCGAAGTCGGCGCCGGCGATCACCGCATGGGCGAGTTGCTTCGCCGGCGGCGCGCCGGCATCGAGTATCGCTCGCTCGACATCGATCCCAACGGCGAACACGATTATCACGACTTCGCGGACCTCGCGCATCGCTTCGATTGCGTGTTTGCTTTTGAAGTCGTCGAGCACGTCGCGTTCGACGAGTTGCCCGCTTGGCTGCGGAACTTGAGCGACGCGCTCGAACCCGGCGGACGGCTGTTGTTGAGCACGCCCAACACGTATTATCCGCCGGCCTACCTGCGCGACGCGTCGCACCGCACGCCGCTCTGCTACGACGAGTTGGCGGGGTTGGTCGCCGGGGCCGGGCTCGACGTATCGCGGATCGTCCGCGTCTATCACGATCCCATTCACCGCGCCTTCTTGCGGCGATACCTGTTCGGCTGGCTGTTCCGCCTGATCGGCATCGATTTCGCCCGGCAGATCGTGTTGGTGGCGGTCAAGCCGGGCTCGCTTCAGTTGCCGCGGGAACGGCCTCTGTAGGGAACGCCCTCCGTGGCGTTCCGTGACGCGGAACGCCACGGAGGGCGTTCCCTACAGAATCAGGGCGTTCCCGACAGAATTGGGCTTGCAAAGCCGAACTAGCGGAGTTTCCCCGTTTTAGCTATATATACTTAGCGGGGCCGACAATGAGACATTTTGCCATGAGAAAGCGGTGGCCGGTGGCAGAGCCTGGGCGATGCCCCGGCTAGAAGGCGACCGGGGCATCGCTTAGGCTCTGCCCCAGCCACCGTGAATGTGTCATTCTCGACCGCGTGAAGTATCGCTTCGCTACTTCGCTCGACTGCGCGGTCGGAATTTGTCCACCCGGGGAGGCACAAGGAGGCGCCCATGACCCAGCCGCCGTTTCGTTTCATTCACGCCAGCGACTTGCACTTGGAACGCCCGTTGTCCGGCGTGACCGAAGTGCCCGACGCGCTGCGTGAGGCGTTTCTTGAAGCGCCTTACTTGGCCGCCGAACGGGTTTTCGAGAACGCCCTGGCGGAGCAGGTCGATTTCGTCGTGCTGGCGGGCGATGTGCTGCACGCTGAAACGACCGGCCCGCGCGGGCCGCTGTTCCTGGTTTCGCAGTTCGAGCGGCTGCGTCAACGCGGCATTCGCGTCTACTGGGCCGGCGGCCAGGTCGATCCGCCCGAAGCCTGGCCGGCGGTGATCCGCTTGCCCGACAACGTGCATCGCTTCCCGCATGGGCGCTGCGAGGAACTGCTTCACCGCCGCGACGGCGAGCCGCTGGCGCGATTGCTCGGCACGAGCACGCCGCGAGCGCTCAGCATCCGCGCGGATGACTTCAATCCGGACCCCAGCGATCTGTTCACGGTCGCAGTCGCCCACGTCCACCCCGGCCGCGAGACGCCGGAGCACGGGGTTTCGATACATCCGCCGGTTTCGACACATACCGCGGTGCGGTACTGGGCCCTGGGAGGCCGACACGACCGCCATTCGCCGTCGGAGGCCACGCCGCGGGCGCATTATCCCGGCACCCCGCAGGGGCGCGAACCGGGCGAGACCGGCGCCCACGGCTGCACGCTGGTTGAAGTCGATGAGGACGGCGCGGCCCACCTCCGCGCCTTGGCGGCCGACGTGCTCCGCTGGCGGCACGAGCGCGTCGCCGTCGACGCCGGCACGAGCCAGGACGAGCTCCAGCGAGCGCTGGCCGAATGTCTGCGCGCACTGGTCGCCGCGGCGCCGGGGTTGGACCTGCTCGTATCGTGGGAAGTGCATGGCGCGGGGCCGTTGTTGCCTCTCTTGCGGCGCGGGACGCTGGCCGGCGAGCTACTGGCGTCGTTGCGCGGCGAGTTCGGCCGAAGTCCGACCGCCGCTTGGAGCGTTTCGCTTGCAGTGGCGGACGACGCGATGTTGCCGGCCGATTGGTTTCGGCGGGAGAACTTGTTGGGCGATTTTCTGCGGGCAGTGACGGACGTCGAGGACTCCGGCGCGACGAGCCCAAGGGGCCGGCTCGATCTGACCGCGTTCTTGAAGTCGCGACGGGCGGACGAAGTGTGGAGCGAGGCCTTGGCTCTCGACGACGAAGCGACCCGCCGGCGCGCGCTGGCTCGGGCCGCCGCGCTGGGCGCCGATCTATTAAGCGGTGAGGAGTCACTGTCGTGAAGATTCTCGAATTGGAAGTGGACGGTTTCGGAGTCTGGACCGGACTTCGGCTGGGCGACTTGGGCGGCCAGTTCAGTGTCTTTCTGGGACCGAACGAGGCCGGCAAGACGACGCTGATGCAATTCGTGCGGGCCATCCTGTACGGTTTTTCCGATGATCGCCGACGCCGATACCTGCCGCCGCTCGGCGGCGGGCTGCCGGGTGGAACATTGTCCGTCAGCGGGCCGAGCGGGCGATTCCGTGTTTCGCGGCACTTGGACGCGGCTGCCCGGCATGTCACACTCGGCGACAGCATCTCGGGCGACAGCATCTCGGGCGAAGGCATCTCAGGCGACGGCATCTCAGGCGATGGCGGAATGGGCGAAGCGCGGATCACCGCCGCCGACGGCACGCTCGAAAGCGGCCGGATCCTTCCCGGCCTGTTAGGCAACGTCAGCGAGGCGACGTTCAACAACGTCTTCGCCGTGGGGCTGCGCGAAATTCAGGAACTGGGTTCGCTCAGCGACACCGCCGCGGCCGATTTGTTGTACCACGTTTCGACCGGACTGGGACGTGTTTCACTGGGAGTCGTGTTGCGGGAACTGGCGACGTCGCGAGAACGATTGCTCTCGACGGATGATCGGCCCTGCCAGCTCGAAACATTGTTGGCCCAGCGCGACAAGTTCCAGCGGGAGATCGAGGAACTGCGTGGCGTATCGCAGCGTTACAGCTTGCTGGCCCACGAATGCGAGCGGCTTGCCGCCGACGTCGCCGTGGGCGAAGCGGAAGCCGTCGAGATGGCCCATTCGCTGCGGGCGCTGGAAGCGGCCGTCGCCGCCCGCGAGCCGTGGCAAGCGCGCGCGGCGATCGACGCGGAATTGGCGGCGCTGGCCGAACTGCCGCCGGACGCCAAGGGCGCGCTTGCGCAACTCGAAGCCGCGGTGGTCCGAGTGGAACAACGGCGGCGCAAACTGACGGAGCTCAAGCAACAGCGCACGGCGCTGCGCGACGAGATCGCCGGGCTGGGGCTCAACCACGGGCTTGTCCGCCACGCGCCCAAGATCGAGGCGCTGGCGGAGCAGGAGTCATGGCTGGGCACGCTCGAGAACCAGGTCCACGAGTTGGAGGCCGGCGTCCATGCTCTTTCGACCGAGTTGACTTCCGAGCGTGAGCGCTTCGGCTGGACATCGAACCGCTCGCCCGCGACGTTACCCAAGCTCGATGAACGCACGTTGGCCGCCCTGCGACCCGCCGCGCGCGCCCTGCGCGAACCACGGCTACGGCGGCACGAGGCCCAGCGGCAGTTGGACAAGGCCCGGCGGCAGGTCGATCGCCTGGCGGGCGAAATCCGCTCCCGCCTGACGGGTCGAGAACACGAAGCCTTGGCCCCGGCGCTGGAAGAGACCGGCAACCTCGTAGCGCAACTTCGCCGCCGAGTGCAACTCGACGAACGCATTTCGCAGCTCGGACGCAACGAGGCCGAACTGAACGAGCAGAGCCGGGATCTGCTCGACGATCAACTCCTGCCCGGCTGGGTTCTCAGCGGACTGGGGAGCGCGTTCGTGGTTGGCGTGGTCCTCTTGATGACGCGGATTTACCTGCCCGCCTTCCTGGGAACGGCCGGTTGGTGGCTGAGCGCCTTGGGCCTCTTGGGTATGGTCGCCGCCGGCGGCGTCAAGTACCTGCTCGAACACGCCGCAACCACCCAACTGGAAGCCTGCCAAAAGCGTTCGGCGACGTTGGCCAAACAATGGGAGCAAGCCAAACAGGAACGCGAGGCGCTCGACGCGCAGTTGCCGCGCGGCGGAGGCCCGCTCTTGACGCGCTTGCAGACCGCCGAGAAGGATCTCACCTCGTTGGAAGAGTTGCTGGCCGTGGATGCCAGGCGGCAGGCCGCGCAGCAAGAAGCCGATGCGGCGCAGGCCCGCGCCACGCAAGCACGCGACGACGGCCGCGGCGCGCGCCGCCGATGGCAGCAAGCGCTCGCTTCGGCCGGTTTGCCCAACACGCTCTCGCCACGCCAGGTGCGGCAATACGCCGACGGTTCCCAGCAGGTCGACGAACTCGAACGCCGGCTGAAAGGCCGGCGGCAGGAGTTCGAGGCGCGCCGCCACGAATTGGACTCTCTCGTCGGGCGTATCCAGCAGGTGATCGGCGACGCCGATCTGAAGCCGAGCAGCCCCCTCGCGATCGACCGCCTTCGCATGTTGCGGCACGCGCTGGCTGAACACCAGGCGTTGTCGGCGCGGCGGCAGTCGCTCGAGGCGCGATTGGCGAGGATTCGCCGTCAGCAGACGCGGTTGATTCACGGCATCCGCCGCTGGCGGCAACGCCGCGAGCAATGGTTGCGGCTGGCCGGTGTGGCCGACGAATCCGAGCTGCGGCGCCGCGCCGCGGAGCACGGTCGTCGAGAAACGCTGCGCCAAAGGCGCGCGTCGCTGACCCGCGAGATCGCCGCGGCGCTCGGGCGGCGTTGCGACGAGGACCAAGTCCGCTGCTGGCTCGACGGTCGGCACGTTTGCGATTTGGATGCGCGTTGGGAAGAACTGGCCGGCCGCTCGCAAGCCGCCCAGCGCGAGCTGCAAGCCCTGTTTGAACAACGGGGCCGCGCCCAGCAGGAACTGACCACGCTGGCGGACGATCGCCGGCTGGCCGAGCGGATGCTCGATCTGGGCGTGGTCGAAACGCGGCTGCGCGAGGCGGCCGAGCGCTGGCGGACGCTGGCCGTCACGTCATGCCTGATCGACGGCGTTCGCAAGAAATACGAGACCGACCGCCAGCCGGAAACGCTTCAAGAGGCCTCGAAGTACCTGAGCCGGCTTACCGGAGGGCACTATCAGCGCATCTGGACTCCGCTGGGCGAGCAGGCGTTGCGCGTCGACGACTGCGACGGCCATTCACTCCCAGTCGAGGTGCTCAGCCGCGGTACTCGGGAGCAGTTGTTCCTGAGTTTGCGTCTGGCGCTGGTGGCGTTGTACGCGCGGCGAGGGGTCGAGTTGCCGTTGATTCTCGACGACGTGCTGGTGAACTTCGACGCGCGGCGGGCCAAGGCCGCCGCCGCCGTCTTGCGCGATTTCGCCGCGGCCGGCCATCAAACCTTGGTCTTCACCTGCCACGAGCACGTCGGGCGGCTGTTCAAACAACTCAAGGTTCCCACGCGGCAATTGCCCGCCAATGCCGAGCACGAAATGGTCAGCGTCGCCTACCAGGCGCCGGCCGCCTTGCCCCCAATCGCCTTGCCCCCGATCGCTCTGCCCCCAATCGTCTTGCCGCCCGTTGCCGCGCCGGTGCCTCTGGCAACACAGCCTGTCGAACCGCCCGGACCCGCGGCCCAACGGCGAGCCCACGAGGCGAGTGACGACCTGATTTGGGTCGACCACGACGACGCCGAGGAGCAGGCCGACCGAGACCCGGGGGACCGGACATCCCATGGCGCCGACCGTGACGACGACGCGCAAGACAGGGCCGGGCGGCGCTCGCCCCAGCGCGCGCCCGGCGAGCCGGTGCATCGCGTGACGGTCGTCCGCGCTCGGCGGACGTCGGGGCCATTCGACGATACGTTTTGGCACGAGCCGGTCGAAGACGACCTCGACGACGAGTTGGCCGGCGAACGCGACGATGACGGCCAAGATTTCGACGACGAGGACGCCGACATCGACACGGAGGGCGAAGAACACATCTTCGCGGAACGCGACGACCGCTGGCACGACACGCCGTTCGACTCCGACGACGTCGAAGAGGACGAGGCGGCGTGAGGCGGCGTCGCCGCCGGCGCGCCGCGACACCGCGGCTTCGGCGCAGCCGAAACTGCCCGACGAAAAACTGGCAAAACCGTACCTGTACCGACCAGGAAATCCGTCTCGGCGGATTGCCCGGCTTTAGACGGTCAAGACTTCCTCCCACGCATCGCGCCGTCGTGCCGCTCTCCGCGAAGCTTTCGTCGGGTATAAAGGTACGGTTTTGCCAGTTTTTCCGGAACCTGGGGGCGCCCCTGACGGTTTCATCGCTGGCGCGCGCCCTCGAACGGGAGCGCGCGGCAAAGGACCGAGGGACGTACGAAGACTAAGGCTGGATTTGAACCGAACTTCGGGATCGGCACCAAAGCGAGAAATCCGCGCCATCTTAACGGCGGCCGGAGCCGGTCGAAACAAATTATTGGTCAGTTGTGTTCGAGGTCGTGACACCCGCGGCGTGGTAGCGCCTCGTCGAGTCCGCCACCGCGCAGGCGCGCGCCGGAGAGCCGCGCGCGCGAATGGATTGCGAGCGTTCTCGGCGCGGATAGCGCGATCGACGAACTCGGGCGCGCCGACGCGGTCGCCGGATACGTCGACGTCTCAGCGCTCGGGCGCGCGCTCGAATGGGAGCGATCGGCGAAGGCGCGTCCCTCATTTGAAGATTAGCCGCGCGGGCCCGTTCCCGCCTCGGCGCTGCGCGAAAAAAAACGACTCCGAAACCCCTCCCAAAGAGATCCAAAAGAGCGTGGGGTAAGGCGAAGGGCGGCGCGGCAATTGGATGCCGCTTACGCGGCTCGCTCAGACGTCATGGGGTATTCGGAGATCGTTTTTTTCGCTTCGCCGCGTTTTCTTTCGCACGCCCGTTGCTGCGCAACGTGCGTGCTTTTTTCGTAAAAATGATCCTTCCTCATTCGTGGGCCGCTCGGCGGACCCGGCGAGCTTGCGTTGCGGGTTAGTCGCTTTACAGCGGATACGTCGTCTCGCTCGACAAGAGTTGCGACATCAATTCGCCCAGGAACGTGCCGATCACGCCGACGTACAAGATGCCCGTGGCGCTTTGGGTGTTGGGAATCTTGAGCGTCTGCCAGGTCGCCACCGCGACACCACCCGCGCCAAACAGGCCGGCGAGCCATCGCAGGGCGACGAAGAGCCAACGTCCCCGATCGAAACCGACGTCGGTCAGCTCCAGGCCCAGCCCCAAGGCGGCCAGCGCCGACCTGACGACCACCGCCGCGAACATCGCTAGCACGAGCCGCTTCAAGGGTGCCAGCGCCATCCCCGGCGCGTTGAGATACCAGTGCCCCAAAAGCATCGCGGCGAACGTCAGGCCCAGCACGAGCCCGCCGACGAGCGGATCGAGAACGGCGAGCGCGCGAAGCATGAGCGGCGCCGACGCACCCGGCGCGCCGGACAGCCATGCCCCGGCCAGCGTGGTCGCCGCGATCAGCACCAGCGCGGCGGTGCCCGGCCAAGGCTTCTCGTAAAGCCAGCAGATGGCCCCCACGTAGGAGGCCACCGCCGCCACGAGCGGCGGCCAAAGCGGCGGCCCCTCGCCCGGTACGGCCCAGGCGACCAGGACGGCCAGCGAGTTCAACCCCAGTAAGATGTAGAGGTTGTTGCGGTAGTAGCCGCCGGCGACAAGCTTCGACGGCGTGCAGGCCATTGCCAGCGACGTCCCGAACACCAGCCGCAAGACGAACTGCGAGAGAATGGTCATGGGTTCTCGGTGGGATCTATTTTTCTCGCCGGCCGGTGAATCGGCCCCGGCGGACGTGCCCGAATCCTCGGCCGCAACAGGGCGAACAGGAGCAGGAAACCCAGCAGAATGGGCACGATCTTCGGCCGCGTGGCGAGCACGACCGCGATGACCACGATCGCAACCAGGAGCAGCTTGTTCGGCAACCGCCGCGTCTGCGGAAGCGCCAACCAAAGTGTGGCAAGAACGAAGCCCACTCGCCAGAATGCGATGAGAACCTGCTGCACACCGGCATCGGAAGATGCCCAGATCTGCCCGGCCCCCCCGGCGATGAGCAACACCAGAGCGATCACTCCGAGGGTGGGACGGTGCATGGATCCCATTATGAATGACGACCGCCTGAAACGCCAGGGTTCTCCTGAGCAGGCTTCCTGCCGATCATGATAGGGTTCGTCCTTCATAGGGGCGATGGGAAAACGGGACGCGGAGCTTGGGGACGAGAATCCAACGATGCCATTTCTGTCCGTAACTCCGCGGCGATGAAGAACGAACCGGTGATGCAAATCAGGTCGTCGTCGCCGGCCACCGCGCGAACCGCGTCCCACGCCGACGCCGGATCGGGTCCGGTCGGGTACTCGCGCCCGAAGAGATCGAGGGCGATCTCGGCCAACTCCTCGGTTGGCACGCCGCGGGGGTTGTTTTGATAGCGAGTGAAGATCACGCGGTCGAAACGGGGCAGCAGCAGTTGGAGCATGCCGCGCAGCTCCTTGTCGCGCGTGGTGGCGAAGACCAGAAGCCGCTCGCGGGGCGCGCCGAAACTCTCGTCGAGCGTCGCCAGCAGCGCCTCGATCGAGGCCACGTTGTGCGCCGTGTCGAGCACGACGGTTGGCCGCCGGCCGACCACTTCGATCCGCGCCGGCCAGCGGACCTCGGCAAGACCGCGGCGAACCGCGTCGTCGGGCAAAACCCAACCTTGCCGCGCCAACTCATCCAACGTCGCCAACGCGACCGCCGCGTTGGCCGCCTGGTGCCGACCCAGCAGCCCGATGCTCAGCCCCATGCGGGCTTGCTCCCGACCATCGAGGCGTGAAAGGAAGTCGATCCGCCCGTTTGCCGGGGCGGCTTCCAACGCGCGGGGTGGCGTGTAGCTGAAATCGAAGTCGCGCCCCAGTTGCAGCAAACGGCTGTCGGCGTGGTGGCAGGCGCGCTCGATTTCCACGCGAGGCTCCTCCTCGACGACGCCGCTGACGACCGGCACGCCGGGCTTGACGATGCCGGCCTTTTCGCGCGCAATCGCGGCCAGGGTGTTACCCAATTGCCGGGTGTGGTCGAAGCTGATGCTCGTGATCACCGAGACGTCGGGCTTGCAGACGTTCGTCGAATCGAGCCGGCCTCCCATGCCGACCTCCAGCACGGCGAACCGCACGCCGCGGCGGTCGAAATGGACCAGCGCCATCGCCGTGATCAAATCGAAATAGGTCAGGCGGCTCTCGTGGGAGCGACTGCGCTCAGCCCGCTGGTCCATCTCGGCCACGATCGGTTGCAACGTCTCGACCAGCGACGTCCACTCGGTGGCAGTGCAGATTTCGCCGTCGATCGCCAGACGTTCCTCGATCCGCTGAAGGTGGGGCGAACTGTAGAGTCCGGTGCGATAGCCCGCCGCGGAAAGCGCCGCGGCGGTCATCGCGGCCGTCGAACCCTTGCCTTTCGTGCCCGCCACATGGACGATCGCAAAACGGTGCTGCGGATCGCCCAGCCGCGCGAGCAACTCCCGCATCCCCTCGAGCCGGAACTCCTGTTCACCGTAGGGGACGAAAAGCGCGCGTTCGTAATCGATGCGCGCGAAAAGAAACGCCAACGCGGCCTGCCGGCGATCATGCTCCGACGTGCTGTCCATAAAGTCGCGCGACATTGACGCTTGTCTTCCTCCAGTTTGCGCCGCGTCATTTACATTTTACTTGGTCGTGTCGAACCGCAGGATCCGCTGCCAGGCGGGCGTAAGACCCGCGGCGACGATCACAACATCTCCTCCAGCAACTTCGTCAACTCCTCATCCGACACGTCGCGCGGGTTGCCGCTCATGCTGTTGCCGCGCGAGGCGGCGACGATCGCGGGGATTTGCCGGCCTGCGACTCCCAGTTCCCCCAGCCGCCGCGGCACGCCCACGGCGTCGCCCAGTTCGTCGATTTTGTCGATGAAGGCGCCGGCCGCCAGCGCGTCGCTGGCCCAAGCGCCGCCCCATACGGCGCGAGCCAACTCGGCAAGCTCGCGCTCGCGAACCCGGCGATTGACGCGCAGCGCGACGGGTAGCATCACGGCGCAGGCCAAGCCGTGCGCGACGCGCGCGTGGACGCCCAGTGCGGCGGCCACACCGTGTGCCAGCCCCAGGCCGGAGTTGGCCAGGGCCATGCCCGACAGCAGTGCCGCGTGGGACATGCTCTCTCGCGCCGGCCTCGACGCGCCGTCGCGCACCGCCTCGACGATCGCCGGCACCGCGCGGCGCAGACCGTCAACTGCCAGGGCTTGCGGGATGGGCTGAGCGTGACGACAGATAAAACTCTCGATGAGTTGCGTGATCGCATCCATTCCGGTCCAAGCCGTCGTCGCGGGCGGGACGCTGACGCTCAATTCAGGATCCACCAGCACGACCCGCGGCACCATCCGTTCGGAGCGCAGGCTCTTCTTGTAGGGCGGATCGAACGACGAGATGACGGCGTTCTTGGTGGCTTCGGTGCCCGTCCCGCCGGTCGTCGGCAGGGCCACCATCGGCAGCGGCGGCGCGACGATCTTCAATCCACGTCCGACGCCCTCCAGGTAATCTTTGACCGAATCGCCTTCGAGGTTGGTCGCCAGCGCCGCGGCGGCTTTCGCCAGATCGATCGCCGACCCGCCGCCGACGGCGATGATGACGTCGCCGGGCCCGGCGCGCTCATGACGCAGCCAGGCCACTGCGGCATCGACATCGGCCACTTCAGGCTCGCGTGTGATCGACGCGAGCCCTCGGACGGCTTGCACACCCGCCTGTTCGAGGAAATCAACGATCTCCGCCAGAGTCCCCTTGGCGGCCAGCGTCCGCGAGCCTTCCACCAGAAACGCCCGGTGGCCCAATGCCGCGGCCAACGCACCCACCTCGCGCCGCCTGCCCCAACCGAAGACGATCTTCCGGGGGGCGATGAAATCGTAAGCGAGGTGGTTCATAGCGGCCATTGTCCGGCTCATCCGGCGGAAGCGTGCATTCCGCGTTAGAGCTTTTCCCAGAACCGCCCGGCAGGCGGGACGCCTACACCACAATGGCGGTCTGGGATCGGCTCTTAATCGCCGATCACGTCGTCCAACCGCGAGACGCCGACGATCTCGCGCAGGCTGACCCAAGCCCAGCGCCGGTTCGGGTTGATGCCGTGGCCGCGGCTCGCCAGAACGTATTTCTCGCGGGTTGTTTGCGTATCGCGCAGGTCGTGGGCGTCGGCATCGGCCAGAAGCAGGAACTCGCCCTGCCGCTCCACCAGCCGCCCCAGGAATACATAGGGGCTGGCGAGGTCGAGCACGACCAACTGGCCGAACAACTCTTGCCACGATGGGACGACGGAAGGCTCCATGTCGTATGAGGATAGCACGTTGCGACACGGCGGGCAATCAAGTTGTTGTGGAGTTCGCCGCCGGCGCGTAGAATGGCGCTGGTGACGCACCACCTCCCGCGTTGTCGGCCGAACCTCTTTTTACCGCGTGGCCCCACGATGAGCGAACTCGACCACGAATGCGGCGTGGCCGCGATCTATCACCTGCCGGGCAGGGGCACCAGCCCGCTTTGCCCGGAACAGGGCCCCGACGAAGTTTCGCGGCTGATGCCGCGGATGCTGTTGGACATCCAAAACCGCGGCCAGCTTTCGGCCGGCATGACCACCTTCAATCCCAATCGGCCCAAGCGAATCGACACCTACAAGGATTTGGGCGGCGTGAGCGAGGTCTTCCGGCTCAGTCACCGCGGCAAGTACGAGAACTTGATGAGGGACTTCAGCGGCCGGGCGGCGATCGGCCATGTGCGCTACGCGACCTGCGGCGCCGAGGACCGCAGCTACGCGCAGCCCTTCGAGCGCAAGCACCTGAAAAAGCAGAAGTGGTTCAGCTTCGCATTCAACGGACAGCTCGCCAACTACCCCGAGTTGCGCCGCGACCTGCTGGCCGACGGCGACAACCACCTGGCCCGCGACACCGACACCGAGATCATCATGCACGAGATCAGCCGCGAGTTGTCGGGCGACCGCCGGCCGCGGCTGGTGGACCTTTGGCGCGGCGTTTCGCGCAACTTCGACGGCGCCTACAGCCTGGTGTTTCTCAACGCCCTGGGCGACATGCTGGTGGCGCGCGACCCGCTGGGCAACAAGCCGCTCTGCTATGCGTATCACGAGCAGGAGCCGCTGTTCGCGGCGGCCAGCGAAAGCGTGGCCCTTTTGAACCTGGGCTTCGCGCCGGAGAACATCAAATCGCTCTTGCCCGGCCAGGCGATCACGATCGTCGACGGCGAATTCGCCGTCGAGCGATTTGCCAACAGCCCGCGGCAGGCGCATTGCTTCTTCGAATGGATTTATTTCGCCAACGTGGCCAGCACGATGGACGGCCGCAGCGTCTATCTCTCGCGCAAGGCCCTGGGCGAGGAGTTGGCGCGGCTCGAAGACGCGCCGATCGACGAAGACACGATCGTCGTGCCTGTGCCCGACACGAGCAAGGCCGCGGCCGACGCGATGGCCTACGCCCTGGGCATTCCGTCGCTCGAAGGGCTGATCCGCAACCGCTACACGGGCCGCACGTTCATCGAAGGGGCGACCAGCCGCAAGCGGAAGGCCGAGTCCAAGTACACGCCCTTGCGCGAAGTGCTCGAAGACAAGCGCGTGATCCTGGTCGAGGATTCGATCGTCCGCTCGACGACCATGAAGGTGCTCTTGAACCGCATCCGCGACCTGGGGCGTGCCAGGGAAATTCATGTGCGCGTCGCCTGCCCGCCGATCATCGCTCCCTGTTTCTACGGCATCGACATGTCGACGATCAACGAGTTGTTCGCCCCCAAATTCCTCGAGGGCGGCAAGCTGACCGAGGCTGGAATGGCGCGGATGGCCGAACAGCTCGGAGCCGATTCGCTCCGCTATCTGCCGGTCGAGTCGATCGCGCGCGCCATTGGATTCGACTCCGACCAGCTCTGCCAGGCCTGCATCACCGGCGAGTACCCCACCCCTTGCGGCCAGGCGCTGTATCAGGTGGCGCTGCGCAACGCGCGCGCCAACATCATCGAGCGGACCTACGAGACGCAGGCCGCGGGAAGGTAGGAATACGTTTCGGCTGGGCCGGATTCACCACCACAGGCCATCAAGTCGATCTTGAATCCAGTCCAGGATGGCGCCTCCCGCGACGGCCCCGATCACAAACCCGGCGCCTGCCAGCACGGCCACGACGGTCCAATTCATTGGCAGGTTGCGAGGGATCGCGGCGTCGGCGCCCAGCAGGGCGCCCACGGCGCCGCAGAGTGCCATTTCAATGAGATCAACGTCACGTCGCATGGAACGGCGAATCCTGGGTTTAGAGGGTCAATGAGAATCCGACAGTCTAACTCGCCGCGCCCCATTTCGCAAAGGCCGCGCGGCGTGGTGTCGGCAACTAGTAGAAATGACCCATAATTGACGTTGCCCTAATTCGCACCACGGCTTAAGTTGACGGTCGTTCGTAGTCCCGCCTTGAGGCGGAATTCCTGACAGGAAGTTAGGACCGAAGATTCATGGACCGAATGTCACCCGATTACGAGCGGCTTTACCGCTCGCTCTACCGCATCCGCCGCGTCGAGGAAGAGATCGCCAAGGTCTATTCCTCCGACAAGATCAAAAGCCCGATCCATCTCTCGATCGGCCAAGAAGCCGTATCGGTGGCGGTCTGCGAGGCGCTGCAGCCGCGCGACGTGGCCTTTGGCAGCTATCGCGGCCACGCCCTTTATTTGGCCAAGGGGGGCGATTTGAACCGCATGATCGCCGAACTGTACGGCAAGGCCACGGGTTGCGCCAAGGGGAAGGGCGGTTCGATGCACCTGATCGACCCCGGCGCCGGGTTAATGGGTACGTCGGCTGTCGTGGGGACGACGATCGCCAACGCGGTCGGTTACGCCTACGCGTTGGCCTGCCGCCGCGAAGACCGCGTGGTGGCCAGTTTCTTCGGCGATGGGGCGACCGAAGAAGGCGTCTTTCACGAGAGCCTGAACTTCGCCGCGCTCAAACGCCTGCCGATCGTATTCATCTGTGAGAACAACGGTTACGCGATCCACACCCACCAGTCGCGGCGGCAAGCAGGCGCGAACATCGCCGAGCGGGCCGCGGCCTACGGCATGCGGGCGGAAACGATCGCCGGCAACGACCTGCTGGCCATTCACCAACGCGCCGCGGCGGCCGTCCGCGCCCTGCGCTCGGGCCGAACCGGCCCGTACTTTTTCGAGTGCCAAACCTACCGCTGGAAAGAGCACGTCGGGCCGGACGACGATTACGGGCTGGGCTATCGCACGGCCGACGAATTGCGCCCTTGGGTCGAAAACGACCAGGTGCCTCGGCTGGCCGCATTCCTCGACGACGCGCGCCGCGGCCAGATCGAGCTGGAAGTCGAGGCGGAGATCATCGATGCCTTCGCCTTTGCCGAAGGCAGCCCTTGGCCGGCCGAGGAAGAACTACATACCGACGTGTTCCAGGGAGTTTGACATGGCCGTGATGCTCCGTCCCCGCCCCGCGCCAAGCGAAAGCCCGAACGCGTCGGCGCGGCGCCTGAGTTACGTGGATGCCGTCCGTGAGGCGACCGATCAGGAGATGCAGCGCGATCCGGCGGTCATGCTGTTCGGACTTGACGTCGACGACCCCAAGGCGATCCAAGGCACGACCCGCGGCCTGGCGGCGAAGTACGGCGCCGAGCGGGTCTTCGGCACGCCGCTGTCGGAAGACGGAATGACCGGCGTGGCCATTGGCGCGGCGCTGGCCGGCATGCGGCCGGTTCACGTCCACATCCGCATGGACTTCCTGATGCCGGCCATGAACCAGTTGATCAACGTGGCCGCCAAGTGCCGCTACATGTACGGCGGACGAGTGTCCGTGCCGCTGGTGGTCCGCGCCATGATCGGCAAGAGTTGGGGCCAGGGCGCGCAGCACTCGCAAGGATTGCACTCGTTCTTCATGCATGTGCCGGGCCTCAAGGTCGTCGCCCCCGCAACCCCCTACGACGCCAAGGGATGCCTGATCGCGGCCATCCGGGCCGACGATCCGGTGATCTACGTCGAGCACCGAGCGCTGCACGCCCAGCAGGGGCTTGTGCCGCGGCGGCCGTACACGGTGGCGCCCGGCAAAGCCCGCGTCACACGGGCCGGCGACGACGTGACGCTGGTCGGCATTTCGGCGATGCAGATCGAGTGCCTCCGCGCCGCGCGCTACCTGGCCGAGGTGGGCATCCGGGCCGAGGTGATCGACCCCATTTGGTTGTGCCCGCTCGATCTCGACACCATCGCCGCCTCGGCGCGAAAGACGGGCCGGCTCTGCGTGGTCGATAGCGGCTGGACCACCTGCGGCGCCGGCGCCGAAATCGTCGCCCGCGTCGTCGAGCAATGGCGGGGCCCGCGGCCGTTGGCGGCGCGGCGGCTCGGTTTCGCGCCCGTGACGTGCCCCACCACGCCGGCGCTCGAAGCGGCCTTCTACCCCGATCCGCGCTCGATCGCGTCGGCCGCTTACGACCTGGTGAAGGGGGGGCGCCGCGACTGGTTTCCCGAGCCGCGCGACGACTTGCAAGACTGCGAATTCAAAGGGCCCTTCTGATGCCTCCCGCTCTCGGCTCGCCCTCGCGCTGGTCGCTCGATTGGCCCCTGATGCGCAACAACCTGGCCCGCGCCGACCTCGACGCGGTGATCGAACTGTTGCGGCAGGACGACCCGGTGCTGACGCAATCGACGCAGGTGCGGGCGTTCGAGCGCGAGTGGTCGGACTGGCTGGGGGTGCGGCACAGCGTGCTGGTCAATTCCGGCTCGTCGGCCAATCTGCTCACGCTGACCGCGCTGCGCGAGTGCCACGGCACGGGCGAGGTCATCCTGCCGGCCCTGACCTGGGTTTCCGACGTGGCGTCGGTGATTCAGAACGGCTTCACGCCCGTCTTCGTCGATATCGACCCGCGCACGCTGGGCATGGACGACGACCAAGTGCTCGGCAAGCTCACGCCGCGCACGCGGGCCGTGTTCATCACCCATGTGCTCGGCTTCAATGCCCTGACCCAGCGCTTGCTCGACGAACTGGCCGAGCGGAACATCCCGCTGATCGAGGACGTGTGTGAATCGCACGGGGCCACGTTCGCCGGCCGCAAGCTCGGCACGTTCGGGCTGATGTCGAACTTTTCGTTCTACTACGCGCACCATCTGACGACGGTCGAGGGGGGCATGGTCTCGACCAACGACGACGGTTTCCACGAGACGGTGCGGATGCTCCGCTCGCACGGCATGGTCCGCGAATCGACGAGCGACGCCGTGAAGCAGTTCTTCGCCGCCGAGTACCCGGACCTGAACCCGGAGTTCATCTTCGCCTTTCCGGCCTACAACGTGCGCAGCACCGAAATCAACGCGGTGCTGGGCCGCAGCCAACTGGGCCGGCTCGACCAGAACAACGCGGTGCGCGCCGAGAACCTGGCGGCGTTTCTCAGCCACCTCGACGCGGACAAGTACCAAACCGATTTCGCCGTCGAAGGGAGTTGCAATTACGCCCTCACCTTGGTGCTCCGCCGCGCCGACCCGGTGCTTTGCGGCGCGGTGATGACGGCGTTGTCGCAGTCGGGGGTCGAGTTCCGCCGCGGCACGGCCGGCGGCGGCAACCAATTGCGCCAGCCCTACCTGCGCAAGTACCTGGGCCGTGATCTGTGGCACGAATTCCCGCGCGTCGACCACCTCCATTTTTACGGATTCTACCTTGGGAACTACCCCGAGTTGCCTCGCTGGAAGATCGAGCGGCTGTGCGAGATGTTGAACGAGTTGCCCGGAGGTGCGTAACGCGGCACTCCGCAGCGGCGGTGGACGGCAAAGTAGTAGGCACACTCCGTGTGCCGCAACCTTCGGCCAGTCGACGTTGACGGGCGGAAAGCGACGGCACACGGAGCGTGCCTGTAAACCAGGCAGAACCATTGGACACGCCATGAAAAAACCTTCTCTCGACGTGGTGCTCGTCAACCCCGCCAGCCGTGCCCAGGTGTACCAGTCGTTGGCCGGCACGTTGGCGGCCGTCGAAACTCCGGTTTGGGCGTGCTTGATGGCCGCGTTCGCGCGCCGGCAAGGTCTGTCGGTGGAATTGGTCGATGCCGAAGCGATGCAGTTCTCGGCGGCGGAGGCGGCCGACGTCGTGGGCCGGCTGAATCCACGTTTGGCGGTGATCGTGGTTTATGGCCACCAACCTTCGGCTTCGACCCAGATCATGCCCGCCGCCGGCGAGCTTTGCCGGGTGCTCAAGGCGGCTTATCCCGAAATCAAGCTGCTCCTGGTCGGCGGTCATGTGGCGGCCTTGCCCGAACGCACGCTACGCGAAGAACACGCCGATTTCGTCGCCGCCGGCGAGGGGCTGCGCACGATCGTCGATCTGGTCGCCGCTTTGAAATCGAGCTGCGCCGATCTGAGCAAAGTCCGCGGACTTTGCTATCGCGACGCGGGAGCCGTCCGATCGAACGCCGCCGCGCCGCTGGTCGCCGAGTTGGACCGCGAACTGCCCGGCGGCGCCTGGGACTTGTTACCGATGGACCGCTACCGTGCCCACAATTGGCACTGCTTCGGCGGCGTCGAGCGGCAGCCCTACGCCGCGCTCTACACGACGCTTGGCTGCCCTTATCATTGCAGTTTTTGCTGCATCCAAGCCCCGTTCAAGGCGGGCGAGCGCGAAAGCGGCCACAAACCCGGCGCCAATAGCTACCGTTTCTGGAGCGCCGGCCATGTGCTCGCCGAAATCGAGACGCTGGTCGAGCGCCACGGGGTGCGGAACATCAAGATCGCCGACGAAATGTTCGTCCTCAACAACAAGCATGTGCTGGCCATCTGCGACGGCTTGATCGAACGCGGCTACGACCTGAACCTGTGGGCCTATGCGCGGGTCGACACGGTGAGGAGCGACGTGCTCGACAAGCTCCGCCGAGCCGGCTTCCGCTGGCTGGCATTCGGCATCGAGGCCGCCAGCGACCGTGTGCGCGACGACGTCGACAAGCGTTTCGACCAAAGGGCGATCTACGCGTCGATGGCCCAGGTCCGCGCGGCCGATATCCATGTGATCGGCAATTACATCTTCGGGCTGCCGGAGGACGACCACGAAAGCATGCGAGCCACGCTCGATTTGGCGTTGGAACTCAACTGCGAGTTTGCCAACTTCTATTCGACGATGGCCTATCCCGGCTCGGCGCTGTACGCGCAAGCGATCGAGGCGGGCTGGCCGCTTCCCGATACATGGTCGGGTTACTCGCAGCACTCGATCGACACTCGCCCGCTCCCCACTCGTCATCTATCGTCCGACGAAGTGCTCGAGTTTCGCGACGTGGCGTTTCAGCGCTACTTCGGCGGCCGGCGTTATCTCGACATGGTTCGCGTCACGTTCGGCGATGCGACGACGCGAGAAATCGCCGAGATGGCGTCGCACAAGCTCATCCGGAGGAATTCTGAGTTGGGAAGGGACGTCGTTTGCCACGCCTGAAAACCGACAACCACTCGCTTCAAGGATCGTCGCGGCCTTGATCGGATCGTTGTAAATTCTGCTAGCATTCATTGCCCGATCGAGGCGGACCAAGGCAACCATGTGTGACGCTGTGACGCTTGTGACGATGAATTCGCACCTTGCGAGTGAGTTTTGAGGCATTTTGAGAGTTTCGGGTAATATGGGTCGGGCTCG
>DATKSN010000039.1:0-18957 GCA_035531595.1 Pirellulales bacterium
CGCTTCGAGCGAACCCCATGAACGAAGGTGGAAGCATACTTTTACGTTAAGAATTCTCCTATACCAATCTCGCGAAAAAGCCCGCGACAACGCTACCCGCCTGCCGGGAACTCTTAGGGGATACCCCGACTATGGGAATCCCGGCTAGGCCAATGGCCCGACGCCCTGGCCTTGGCCGAAGCCAGTTTATTGCTGAAACCCGGCCAGACCGAAATGCACCACGATGCGATCGTGGCGCTCACCCACCTGACGAGGCAAAACTGGGACACCTATCCCCTCGACATTCAGAAGCAGTGGAGAACGGTCGCCTATCAAGGTCGCGGCTTGGAGCACATCGAGGCCTTCGGACGCCTGGGCGGCCTGCCTCAAACCTACGATGAAAGCGGAGTACGCGGGTTCCTTTTGCACTTCTTCATGGCGACCGGCGGCAATGTGCGCGTCAACGAGCTTTACCCGCGAGAGCGTAACGAAACGATCGTCGCTTTGCAGAAGGCGCGCCAAGCCGCGCTGCCGCGAATCGTTGGCCTCGCGGCTCGGGCCGGATGGAAGGACGAACATGTCTTGCTCGAAGTTCATCTGGAGCAGTTGCCCATCGAAGAGCAGTTCGACGAAGTGGTTCGGCTGGTCGAAGAAACCAAAGATTTGCCGGATACCAAGCGGCGCGCGTTTTACTACGCTCACTGCGTAAGGTTGGGGCCGGATATCCGCACCGCCGCTCAGAGGAACCAGGCATTGAAGCCTTTGTACGATCGTTTGGCGGCTATCGACAACGCCGACGTACAAGCCGTGGCGCGGCAGCTGGAGCGGGACGATCAATTCTACGTAAAGCAGGCCGCGGCGAATAAAGCGCGCGAGATGGAAGCCGGCGCCCGCGAGGCGCAAGCGCGGGCCAAGTCACTCCCCGTCACCGGCGTTCATGAAGTCGAATTCGTTGGGCAAGGAGGCAACGCGAGCGGTCGTCTCCGGGCCTTGGACGGTTGCCTGCCGGCCGGTCCCGGAATCGACGTCGTTTGGGCAGGTAATGGCCTCTACCTGATGAAACAGCCAGGCCGGCTAACGCGCGTGTGGGAGGGTGAAATCAATTGGCGTTTTAACACGCTCGTCGCCAATGCGCCGCGTAACCATGTCTGCTATGACGGACGCTTTGTCTGGGCCGCGCCATCCACCTACGGCGGCGCCGCCGCGCGCTTGCTCGTCGTCGACCCGCAAACGGAGGCGGTCGCCGAGTTCACCGCGCAAGACGGCCTGCCGCAGTCGAGAACGGTCGCAACCGGGGGGATTTTAAAGCAATTCATGGCGGTCGCGCCGCTATCGCCGGGCAAAGTTTGCCTGGCGGGCAGTTTTGGCCAAACCTGGTTGGCGGTCGCCAGTTTCGAACCGCCGGGGCGGAAGTCGCTCAAGATTTTCCACGAGGCGCGCGATGCGTTTGATCGGGAAAATGCCGGCCAACCCCAGGGCATCGACGTGGCTTTTCCGCCCAGCTTCATGTTCACCCTCGGCGATGAGTCGCGCGGCGGCCAGCGCGGCCGGCGCGTGATCGTCGGCCGCGGCGAATTACAAAGCGCTCAGCCGGGCGAGTATCCGCCCCTGCTGATCGACCCCGAAACGCTCTCAGTGAAAGCCCTTGTTCCCGCGGCCTATCTTGAGTTGCGATTGCAGTCGAACCAGGCAGTCCGGGCCGATGCTTACCGCGACGGGATCTATCAGATTTCGGGCACAGGGCCGCCGAAGTTCAAGCTGGCACTGTTCCGATCGGCCTTGCCTGATTTCAAGCCCGAGGCGATCATGGAAGACGCCCCCGGCGGCTTCGTGGCCTTCACAGGCGACCAACTACACGTCGTCGGCCGCGATTGGTGGACATGCCGTGTAGGCGAAAAAGAGTTGCGGCGCGTCGCCGAAATCCTTCCCTGGTCGTTCACGAGCGGCTGGTTCGTTCCCGGGCGTCCGCCCGAGCCGCCGGAGACGCCGGAGCTGCCCCGCATCGAAGCGATCTTTCATAGCAATCACTATGGCTTGCTTGTGAAACGCGGATGGAGCACGCTGCGCGAAGCCACGACCTTCGACGTAAGCGGCCTGCTGCGAAAAGCGGCGGACGCGCCGTCGACGGACGATGCGAAAGCCGAACGAGTCAAGTCGTCGCCGTAACCCACGACGTGGCCGCGGAGCGGCCGGTTGCGCGTTCCCACGCGGAGCGTGGGAACGAGGGGACGCCGCCTACGCCGGCTCGATCGACGCGAAGAACCCCTCGGCGGCCCAATCGCGGAACCAGGTGCGCAGGTTGTTGGACAAACGGTCGAGGTCTGGTCCGGCGGTCTCGACGGCCCGGCCGATCGCCTCGCCCACCGACTCCCCGGCGAGCAGGGCCTGCAGAATCTGGTGGGCGGGAAAAGAAAGCTCGTAGTGGCGAACCACGTATCGCCGTCGCGTGACCGCCAGGTATGTCTGGGCCGGCCGCGGCGGGGCCGGTTTTTGCTTCCGCCGAACCGCGGTGAAATAGCGGTGGACGGGATAGCGCAGCCGAAGCAGTCGCAAACAACTCACGCCCACCAGACGCGCGTCGAGTAGTCGCTCAGGCCGCATGGCGGCGAGCTGATCGGGATCGAGCAAACGCTCTCCCTCCACACCGGGCCCGTCGAAAACCTCATTGAAGGTCCGCTCCAGCGTTGTCAGGTCGATGAGAAAATCCGGCCAATCAGCCGGCAATCCCTCGCCGCCGCTTTCCGCGGGACGGGTCTCGGCGAGGAAGCGGGGGAAATTCGCTCCGAGCTGGGACAGCGTGTAACTTCGCGACGGGTACATCCGCAGGTAGTCGATCGCAAAGGCGTCGAACGCCTCCTCGCCCAAAGCGTGCCGCAGCACCGAATACTCCTCGCGCAAGCACTCGACGAGCCGGGCTCGATAGGCATAGCCGTATATCGCGAGCCGCTCCAGGGCCGTCAGCGCCTGCGACCGCGTCACCACCTGCTCGACGTCGTCCAGGCCGACGTCGATGTGCCGTCGAGTATCGGCGGCGACGACCCCCTCGACGACGTTGGCCGGGTGCATGATGGTCGCCTGCATCCAGCGCTGGATCTGTTCCAGGTCGTGGGTTGGCTTGCTTGGTGTCGTCATGATAATGGACTCCGGTCACGTTCCTTGTTCCCACGCTCCGCCGACCCACTACGTGGGTGCCCCGAACACATCGTCGGCCGCTCCGCGGCCCCGCGACAACCAAAGGCCGCTGGGCATGGGGACGCGGAGCGTCCGCCGAGCCGTTCTCATGTGGAGCGTGGGAACAAGTAGCACAGGCCAGGATCGTCGCATAGGGTTCTGTAGGGAACGCCCTCCGTGGCGTTCCGTGAGGCGGGTGCGACGTCGTCTGGCAGGACACGGAACGCCACGCGGGGGCGTTCCATACATAGTCGGTTCCCTTGTCGCATCCTTTCGTTGGGTTAATAAACGGCCGCCACGCCGGCATCGCCGCCCTGCACGTCGGCGACGATGAACGACAAGGGGTTGGAAACGGCGTTCGAGTCGCTCGCCGCCGCGGCCTGGGGGGCGCCCAGGGGCGCCAGCGCCGCGCCCATGTAGTTGCGGGCTTTGAGCACCTCGGCGTGGACGACCGGGAACGGTGGAATCTTCGCGTCCCATTCCAGCAGCGTCGAGGCCCCGCCGGTCAACTGGTGGGCCAGGCGGTACAGCTCCCATACGGGATCGGTCACATGGTTGTCATGCGTGTCGATCAGGTGCGTCCGGCAGTTCGTGTGCCCGGCCAGGTGAAACTGCACGACGCGCCGGTGCGGCACCGAGCGGATGTACTCCGTGGGGTCGAAGTCGTGGTTGACGCTGGAAACGTAGACGTTGTTCACGTCCAACAGCAGCCCGCAGTCGGTCTCGTCGGCCATGCGGCTGATGAACTCCCACTCGCTCATCGTCGAGTCGGCGAAGGTCACGTAGGTGCTGGGGTTCTCCAGCACCAGCGGCCGCTCAAGAAACTCTTGCACCGTTCGCACGCGGTCGTTGACGTGCTTGAGGGTCGCCTCGTTGAGCGGAATCGGCAGCAGGTCGTGGGCGTTCAAGCCCGCGACCCCGGTCCAACACAGATGATCCGACACCCAGCGCGCCCCGACCACGTCGGCGAGCCGTTTGAGCTTGCCAAGATATTCGAAGTCGAGCGGGTCGGTGCTGCCGATCGACAGCGAGACACCATGCATGACAACAGGGTAACGCTCGGCGATCCGCTCCAGAATGTAGCGGGGCCGGCCCCGCGAATCCATGAAGTTCTCGGAGATCACCTCGAACCAATCGACCTCGGGATGGTGTTCCAGGATATGGGGGAAATGGACCGTTCGCAGGCCAAGGCCCAAACCCAGGTTGTCGTGTCCGAGACGCGGCGGTGGCATGGTCACTCCAGGGCAATCGAGGAAGCGGCTTAGGTTTCTGTAGGGAACGCCCTCCGTGGCGTTCCGTGAAGCTGGCGCGACGTCATTGCTGGTTGGACACGGAACGCCACGGAGGGCGTTCCCTACAGATGCCGTTGCCGCGGCACTCCTAGCCCGGATACGGCGCGCGGTGGTGCTACTTCTTCTTTTTCTTGGGGGCGGCCCCGAACTTCTTGTTGGCCTTCTTCATGGCCGCTTCAAAGTTCTTGCGGGCCTTGTCCCATGCCTTGTCCATGAGCGGGACGTGACATTTCCCCATGCCCTGGCACTTGTTCTCGCCCGGGTGTTCGCCGCAACCGCCCAGGCCGGCGCACTCGTTTTCGCCTCCGCAACTGTGAGCCTCGGCGGTGGCGCAGTGCGATTTGCCCGCGCAGTCGTTCTTTTCGCCACCCACCTCGCCCTTGCATGAGGCGTTCAGACCGCGGCAAACGTGCGGGTCTTGCAGCAGCAACGGCTTCTTCGGATCCTTCTTCTTGGGCTTCTCGTCTTCATCGGCACGCGCCAAACTCGTGCCGGCCATCAGTCCGCCCAGGGCGGCCACCGATAGGCGTTGAAAATCCCTGCGGCTGAGCTCCGATTTCTCCATGTTCAGATTCTCCTTGTTGATGGCCCCTTCGACTCCACACGAAACGCGCCCCGACGATCGGTCAATAGGCTTGACCGTCGCCGGGAGTTCTGTACATCAGCTTACATTCCGGCGCCCGGCGTGCAAGGTGCCGGTACGATTTACGGCCGCACTTGAATACCCTCGCCACTGTGCAAACCGCGCGCCAAGCGGACGGCGTTCCTTGCGAGAAACGTCGCACCCGCTTCTCGGAACGCCACGGAGGGCGTTCCCTACAGAATGTCGTTGCCGCGACGATCAATGGCCCGCCGATCCGCTGACCGTCGCCAACCGCTCGGAAAGCGGGTTTGAGTTCGTCGCGATCAAGCACGAGGACGAAGTGGACGGTGCGGCGGCGGGCCGCCACTTGGCCTCAAAGCTCTCGGCGAACCGCCTCTTGCTTGAACTGCGCGAAGCCGGCCTTCAAATAGTTGGGCCGGGCGGCGGGGTGATCCAGCGTGCAGGTGTGCAACCAGAATCGTTTCGGCTCGTAGCTCCAGGCCTTGTCGACGGTCCATTGCAGGAACCACTTGCCAAGTCCCTGGCCGTAGACGTCACGCTCCGCGTGACGGTTCCATCACGCGGAGCGTGATGACTACGATCCGCATGACTGCGGTCGTCGGCGGCCATGACTTCCGCCAGGTAGGGTTGCAAGGTCGGATAGTCGGCGGTGATCAGGTCCGCCGAAAGTTGGTTCGGGTCGATCAGCGAACCCAAGGTCGGCGCGTTGGAAAACAGCGCGTGCAAGTTCCGCAGCCCGTCGAGGATCGGCTCGACCGTAGACGTCACGCTCCGCGTGACGGTTTCATCACGCGGAGCGTGATGGCTACGGTCGGGATAGCGCCAGGCGGCCAGGGCCAGCGCGAAGGCCGCGACCTGCGTGCAGCGGGGATCGTAGTCATCACGCTCCGCGTGATGGTTTCCTCACGCGGAGCGTGAGGTCTACGGTGGCGTGAGGTCTACGGTAGTGGTTTAGAGTAGTGTCTGAACTCACCCGGGCCAAGACGTGCCTTGGCCGCGTTCTCGGCGATGTACCGGCGCAGGTAGTGGAACTGTTCTTCACTGCGGAGAAGGTGATCGAACGCATCCTGCTCCCAAAACCGCTTCTTCTGATCCAGTTGTCGATTGATTTGCACGGCCATAAAGTGCTTCCACGACTCGCACTGGGCCAACATGGCCCCTTCGCCGGGAAATGAAGCCAGCAGGTGAACATGGTTGGGCATCACCACGTAGTCGAGTAAGACGTACCGGTCGCCGTCGAAGTGGCAGAGGCTCTTGGCGACGATTTCGGAGAGGTCCGGCCGGCGCAGCACGCACTTTCCATGTCCGGCGTCGAGAGCGTCGTGCCAGCGGTTCCAGAATGTATCGAGAAAGTCGCGCGCGGATCGGCGGTCGATTTCCGCGAGCCGTGCCCGCCAATTCGGGTCGGCGGGATTGATTCCATGCGATCGAAGCCAATGGTTTCGATCGGAGTGCCATGCGTCGAGGACTTGCTTGGGCATGGAGTCGTCCGTGCGCCATGTGATGAAGCAAATCGCGCCGGCCTGCGACCAATGAGGCAAGCGGCGCTCGACGATCGATAATTCCGCGTCGACGTCGAACAGGTGGACCGGCAGTGCGGGGACTGAGGAGGCGTGCGTGTTCATGGTCGTTCGATTCATTGTAACGTAGTCGTCGTGACGAAGTCACCCAGCTCGCCGCGGCGCTTCCTCACGCGGAGCGTACCGTAGTCATCACGCTCCGCGTGATGTTTTCTCACGCGGAGCGTGAGGTCTACCGTAGGTAGTCATCACGCTCCGCGTGATGTTTCCTCACGCGGAGCGTGAGGTCTACGGTGGCTACACGATCACCGGCCCCTCCCGCAACTTCTCGCGGATCTTATTTTCCGCCGAGGCCAGCCAACTCTTCAAGTCGTCCTCGTTTTTGATCGTGCCGCCCGGCAGACTGACGTGCTGCGCCTTCGGCTCGTGCCGCAGCACCGAATACTCCTCGCGCAGGCACTCGACGAGCCGGGCTCGATAGGCATAACCGTAAATAGCCAGCCGCTCCAGGGCCGTCAGCGCCTGCGACCGCGTCACCACCTGCTCGACGTCGTCCAGGCCGACGTCGATGTGCCGTCGAGTATCGGCGGCGACAACCCCCTCGACGACGTTGGCCGGGCGCATGATGGTCGGCGCGGTGGCTTGCGCCATGGCTTTGCGTGCCAAACGCGATACGTAGACCATGACGCCGCCCGTGGCCAGCAAGCCGACGACGATCAATGCCCATTCGGCGGGCGTGCGCGTCCGCTCTCCCTGGGCGGCGGCTTCAACCCCGGCCCGCCCAGCGTACCCGAGGTAGACGTACATCATCGTGCCCGGCAGCATCGCGATCCAGCTCGTCAGCACGCAGGGCCAGAAGCGAATGCGCGTCAGGCCGTACAGGTAGTTTTGCACGTTGAACGGCACGACCGGCGAGAGCCTTAGCATCGCCACCACCTTCCAGCCCCCATCGCTGATCGCCTGGTCCACGGCGTCGAACTTGGGATATTGCCGCAGCGTGCGCGCGACCGTTTCGCGGGCCCCGTAGCGGCCGATCAGGAACGTCAGCGCGGCGCCGGTGGTCGAGGAGAGCGAAACCACAAGGGTGCCGACGACCGGCCCGAACAGGGCGCCGGCCGCCAACGACAGCGCCGCGCACGGGGCCAGCAGCACCACCGCCAGCACGTAGACCATGCCGAAGACCACGGGGCCCCAAACGCCCAGTTCGCCGATGCGGGCCTCCAGCGCGTCGAGCGCCGCCGCGACAGGCAACTGCCGCGCGGCCACGAGCGCGCCGACGATGACCAGCCCAACGGCCCCCCACTTGATCGCCGCCGCGCGTCGTCCGGCGGGCGCGGACGCGGCGTTGAGCGCCTTGGGATCGCTGAACGGTTTAGACATCGTTGGCCTCATTCCCTCCGACTACATTCCGCGGCGCGTTGTTACAAACAGGGGGCTAACGCCCCCCCGCTCGCCTGTTAAGCGTTGTTACAAACAGGGGGCTAACGCCCCCCGCTCGCCTGTTGCGCGTCGTTATAAACAGGGGCGCACAGCCAAGGCGGCAATTCGCCCGATGGTGGAAGTTCGATCACGCAGGCGCTGAGAATGTCGGGATGGTCCGCCACCGCGGCCAACGCATCTGCCGGTGGCCTTGTGTCGAGGTTCAACACGCCGATCGCTTCGCCGCCGGGAAGATGGCTGGCGCGGCCCACGGCCATTTGCGCGATGTTCACCCCGTGGGTGCCGAAGATCGTGCCGACCTTGCCGATGATGCCCGGCACGTCGTGGTGAGTGAAGATCATGAGAATGCCGTCGAGGTAGGCGTCGAGCCGGAAATCGCCGAGCTGGATCAGACGCGCCATGTTGTGGCCGAAAACCGTGCCGGCCGCCTTGATCGTCCGCGCCTCAGTCACCAGTTCGGCCAGAATCACGGAACTGAACGCCCCGCGGTCGGTCGTCGATTGCTCGACCAACTCGATGCCCCGCTCGCGAAGCAAAATCTCCGCGTTGACGAAGTTGATCTCGTCCTCCAACGCGTGCTGCAACAGCCCGGCGGCGACGGTCGCCGTCAGCAGCTTCGTGTCCTTGCCGGCGACTTCGCCGCGATAGGTCAAGCGGCAAGCCTTGGCCGGCCCGCGCTCGAACTGCGACAACAGCAATCCCAGCCGATAGGCCACGTCGAGGTCGTCGCGCAGCGCCGCGAGCTTCTTGGGGTCGATCGCCGCGACGTTCACCGCGTGCCGAACCGTGCCTCGCGTGAGGAAGTCGATCAGCAACTGGGCGCCTTCGGCCGCCACCTGCGTTTGCGCCTCTTCCGTGCTGGCGCCCAGGTGAGGCGTGGCCAGCACGCCGGTCATGCCGAACAAGGGGCTGTTGGTGCAAGGCTCGTTGGCGAAGACGTCCAGCGCCACGCCCGCCAGCTTGCCGCTCTTGAGCCCCGCCACCAGCGCCGCCTCGTCGTAAATGCCGCCGCGCGCGCAATTGATCAAGCGTACGCCCGGCCGCATCATTTCAATCTCCCTCGCGCCGATCAGATTGCGCGTCTCCGGCGTGAGTGGCGTATGGACGGTCAAATAATCGACCTGGGGGAGCATCTCGTGGACGGTGGCGAGCATTTCGATCCCCAGTTCCTGGGCACGCTCCTTGCTGAGGAACGGATCGTAGCCGAGCACGCGCATCTCGAACGCTTTCGCACGCGCCGCCACCGCCTGGCCGATGCGGCCCAAACCGACGACGCCGATCGTCTTGTCGGCCAATTGAGTGCCCATGTAGCGATTGCGTTCCCAGCGTCCGTCGACCAGGCTCTGGTAGGCGGGCGCGATGTTGCGCGAGAGCGCCATGAGCATGGCCAGGGTATGCTCGGCCGTGCTGAGCGTGTTTCCGGTGGGCGTGTTCATGACCACGATGCCCAGCCGGGTGGCGGCGGTCTTGTCGATGTTGTCGGTGCCGACTCCGGCCCGCACGATCGCCTTCAGACGCCGGTTGCCGGCAAGCGACTCGGCCGTGATTTTCACTCCGCTTCGCAGGATGGCGCCGTCGAACTCGGCCAGAGCCTGTCGCAGGGCGTCGCCCGACAGACCGGTGCGGACCTCGTATTCAATGCCCTGGGCCGCGTCGAAGAGCGCGAGGCCCTCGCGAGCCAGGGTGTCCAAGACGATGACTCGGGGCATTTTGGGATGAAGGATGACGAAGGATGAAGGATGAAGGATGAAGGCAAGCGGCTGTCAGGTGGGCGATGAGGGTGGTTAGAGGTTAGAGGTTAGGACTTGGAGAAATGCGCCGCATCCGCGCTAAACTTCTGAATCGTAACGGGCCGCCCTCGCTGCTTCAACCGGCAGCAGTCAGGATAGAAGTTTGACCCGCGGCAGTCAAGCACATGGGCGACCTTATCCCTCCCCGCTCGCCGGGGCGAAGCCGCGGCGCATCGTGTTCTCCGTCACGGTCCGCGGAATGACGAACTGCAATAGATAATCGTGGCCGCCGGCTTTGCTGCCGATCCCTGACATCTTGAAACCGCCAAACGGCTGGCGGTTGACCAAGGCCCCGGTGATGCCGCGATTCAAGTACAAATTGCCGACCAGCAGTTCGCGGCGAGCGCGCTGGAGGTGTGCCGGGCTGCGTGAAAAAATGCCGCCGGTCAATGCGTAATCGGTGCCGTTGAAAATACGAAACGCCTCGTCGAGGTCGCCGGCCCTGATCACCGCCAACACGGGTCCGAAAACCTCTTCCTGGGCGAGCTTCGCGTGCGGGGCCACGTCGGCGAAGATGTGCGGCCCGACAAAGTAGCCCTGCTCGGCCAACGTTCCCACGTCGACGGCCAGAACGGCCCGCCCCTCCTGCCGCCCCAGCTCGATGTACCGCCGCACGCGCGCCAACGCTTCCGCATCGATCAGCGGGCCCACGGCCGTGGCCGGCTCGTCGGCTGGTCCGACTTGCAAACTGCGGCCGGCGTCGACCAGCCGCTGCAAGAACGTGTCGTAGACGCCGGCCAGCACGATCACGCGCGAACAGGCCGAACACTTCTGCCCCTGGTAGCCGAAGGCGCTCTTGACCACGCCCAGCACCGCCTCGTCGAGATCGGCGTCGTCATCGACGATGATCGCGTTCTTGCCCCCCAGTTCGGCGATCACGCGCTTCACACAGCCCATACCGGAGGCCGATACTTCGGCCGCCCGGCGATTGATGGCCAACCCCACGGCCCGCGAGCCGGTGAAGGCGATCACGGCCGTGTCTGGATGTTCGACCAGCCGCGCTCCGGCCGTCTCGCCGCGACCGGGCAGATAGTTCAAGACGCCGGCGGGTAGATCCAACTCCTGAAAGATCTCCATCAGCTTGGCGCCGACCACGGGCGATTGCTCGGCCGGTTTCATCACCACCGTATTGCCCGTCACCAAGGCCGCGGCCGTCATGCCGGTCAGGATCGCCAACGGAAAATTCCAGGGGGCGATCACCGCCACAACGCCTCGCGGCAGGTAGTCGAAGCGGTTCTCCTCGCCAGGCACGTCGACACCGCGCAGGCCCTGCGGCGCGACGGCCTCGCGCGCGTAGAACTCGCAGAAGTCGATCGCCTC
Organism: Pirellulales bacterium; assembly: GCA_035531595.1. Lineage (GTDB taxonomy): Bacteria > Planctomycetota > Planctomycetia > Pirellulales > JAICIG01 > DATKSN01. The sequence goes on from DATKSN010000039.1 coordinate 11,117, forward strand.
GCAGACGTCGGCGTCGGACTCGCGCCACCCCTTGCCGCACTCGTACACTTCCCAGGCCGCCAACTCGAAACGGCGGCGGCGCATCCGTTCGGCTGCGCGCCGCAGGAATTCGGCGCGGGCCTCGACGCCCAGTTCGCGCCAGGCGCCCCATGCCGCGCGAGCCGCGGCCACCGCCTCATCGGCATCGGCGGCGCCCGCCGACGTGGCGGTACCCACCACGCGTGTCTTGAGCGAAGGATCGTGCGACGTGAGACATTCCGCCGTGTCGCGCGGCTCAGCGCCGATCACCAGCGGATAGTGCCCGCCCAGTGCTTCACGCACGCGGTCGAGCGCCTCCAGCATCGAGCGCCGCTCGAATTCCTTGGCGAAGTCGGCAAGCGGCTCGTTGGTGAACGGCGCCTCGCGGCCCGGCCGTAGTTCTCCGGTGGCCGCGGGCAACGCGGCGGCCGGTGCCGAGCCGGCGGGTTTGGCAATGTCAGGTTTGGCAATGTCAGGTTTGGCAATGTCGGGTTTGGCGACATCGAGCGGATTCATCAGTAGGATCTCCGGCGAAACGGAATCGGTGAAGCTCGCCTTCAGGAACGAGTCGTTCGAGGTGTTTTCCAACAACCGGCGCACCAGGTAGGCCATGCCGGGGATCAGTTCACCGTAAGGCATGTAGATCCGCATCCGGTGGCCCATGTCGACCAGGGCCTGTTTCTCCAGGTCGCCCATGCCGTAAAGCATCTGCAGCTCGAAGCCCGTGTTGGCGAGGCCGAGGTGCCGGGCGACCGCGATGCCGTGAGCCAGCGAACGGATGTTGTGGCTGGCCAAGGCCGGACGGAGCATGTGGTGGTTGCGAAGCAAGAAGCGGGAGAGCCGCTCGAAATTGGCGTCCGATTGCCATTTTTGCTGGTAAACGGGAATCGGCCACCCTTGCGACTTGGCGTAGACCGTTTCGTAGTCCCAGTAGGCGCCCTTGACGAGCCGCACCCAGACGGGCGTGCCTCGTCGAGCGGCCCAGTCGGCCAGCGCCGCCAGGTCGGCCGCCGAATCACGCAGGTAAGCCTGGATCACGATTCCCACGTCGGGCCAATCGCGGAACTCGTTTTCCATCAGGACGTGCTGAAAAATCGAAAGCGTCAGATCCTTGGCGTGGTACGACTCCATATCGACATGGACGTGCGCGCGGTGCCGCCGCGCCAGCCGCAGCAATGGCCGCAGCCGCGCGGCGACGCGGCGCGTGGTCCCCTCGGGGTCGATCGGATCGAAGCGGCTGTCGAGCGCCGAAAGCTTGACCGAGACGTTGACCCGCGGCAGTTCGGCGAGCCCGGCCCGGTCGATCTGCGGCGATTCCGCCCAGGCGTTCACCGTGGGGGCGATCCCCTCGACCAGGTCGAGGTATTGCCGCAAGTAGCGATCGGCCTCCGGCTCGCTGGTGACCGCCTCGCCCAGGATGTCGAAGGTAAAGGCTCGGCGCAGCTTGCGCTCGCGCATCGCGGCGGCCAGCACCTCGGCCACCGTGGTGCCGGCGATGAACCTGCGGGCGTGTCCCATGGCGTTGCGTCGGGCGGCGAGGGCCAATGCCCGGCCGGCGATCGAACGGGGCGTGGCCACCGCCAGGCCCAGCCTCACCGCGCGCGGCAAATGGCGTTCGACGTCGTGAAAATACTCGTGCAGGTGCCGGACGGTGGCTTCACTCGTGCCGAGCATCGGCAACACGTCGACGAAGCGGAACATTTGCACCTTGACCGACTCGTCCTGCATGGCCCAGGCCATGATCCGGTCGTCCCACCAGCGTCGCTCGAACACGCTCGTTTGGCGCTGCGAGAGGTGATCGAAGATGTAGCGCCCCACCTCGCGCGTGGTCGCTTCGATTTTCTCCAGTTCCCGCGGACTGAATCCGTCGGGCAATTCGAATGCGTCGGTCACGCGCGCTCCATTACGCGACACTCGCAAGAATTCGGCTTGTCGAAACAACCGCCGATCCGGCGAAATCATTACGGGTCCGACGCTTGAGAGGCCCGGAGCCTTGCAAGTTCAGCTTCCAAGTCCGCAATATGTCGGCGCTGCGCCGCGGACTCGATTCCAGCGCGCTCGGCCTGTTGCCGCGCCTGCCGCACTGATCGTTTGGCTTCATCGAGCCCGTCGATGGCCTCGTCGAAGGACATCAGGCGTTCGCCGGTTTTCACGTCGATAAGCCGCGGCAGAGGGTCGTCAACCACCAGCAGCATGCCCAATTGCTCACTCGCGAGCCGGCCGGCGGCATCGGGCGCCAGCGCCACGTACCGCCCCTCGCGCAGCCGAAATCCCTGCAAGCGCGGACGAATGCTTCGGTCTTCCGGGTCGAACAAAAAATACTCTTTGACGCCAAGTTGCTGGTACGTTTCCTTCTTGCCATGCTCGTCCTCATGGCAAGTTTTCTTCGATGTGATTTCGAAGATCACGGCGGGGACCGCTCCCTCCTCCCAAGTTCGGAACGAACGCCGCGGGTGTTTGCCCACCACCCCGAAAGCGACCATCACGTCGGGCGCCTTTCGCTTGGCTCCGTCTCCCTCCTTGTAATACAGGAACAAATCGGCCCACACGCCGGCGTCGTCACGGTCGCGAAAGAAATACCGTAGCGCCCCGTGCAAGTAAATGATCGCCAACAGGTGCAAGTCGGTTTCGGCCAATGGTTCGTCATCCGAATCCGGATAGAGCGGGTCGATCGTCGTGCCCGGCAACGGTCGCGTGGAAATCGACATCATCGTAGCTCCTGCGGCACTCGGCGCGGCGTGCGCGACTGGCAGCCGCGCTCTCATGGATTCTACCATACTCGGGCATCTGTGGGGAACGCCCTCCGTGGCGTTCCGTGGTGTTCCGTGGCTACTATACTTCGCGCGGCCGAGAATGAGACATTCATGGTGGCTGGGGCAGAGCGTCAGCGATGCCCCGGTCGCTATCGAGCCGGGGCATCGCTTAGGCTCTGCCACCAGCCACCACTTTGTCGTGGCAAAATGTCTCATTGTTGGCCGCGTGAAGTATAGCGAGCAGAGGTCCCGCTTCACGGAACGCCACGGAGGGCGTTCCCTCCAGAGTCGGGCTGGCCCGTCAACCGCCGCCGACAGGGCCGAAAACGTTGCGGAGCGGAGCCGGAATGCCGCCGGCAGGTTACCGCCGCTGCCCTCGCGCCAGCGAGCGGAACCTCCCAGACTCCTGGACACGAGCGCGGCAACCAACCGGTGACACCCCGCTCCGCTCCGGCAACGACGAGCCGATGTGCTTGCGCCCTGGGGGCATCGGGGCAAGCTTTGTGGGACTACGCGACCAACCGCATGGCCGGCTCGGCGCAGCGGATGCCGTCGAGGAATTCTTCAAAGATCCGCATGTCGAGCGCGCTGGCCGAATCGCTTTCGGGGTGGAACTGCGTGCCCAGCGCGAACCAGTCGCTCTGCGTGCTCTCGATGGCCTCGATCACGCCGTCGGGGCAGCGGGCCGTGACCTCGAAGCCCGGCGCCACCTCGTCGATGGCCATGTGGTGGGTGCTGTTGACGCGGATTTCACCCTCGCCGTAGACGCGCTCCATGAGCGAGCCGGGCACCACCTCCAAGGCGTGGCGATGGGCCGGATCGAGCGCGTCCTTGTGCGGCAGGGCCTTGGGCAGATCCTCGGGGATGTGCAGGAACAGGTTGCCCCCCTCCGAAATGTTGAGCAACTGCATCCCGACGCCGATGCCGAACAGCGGCAGCCGGCGGTCGGCCGCCATCCGCACCAAGCGGCGGTCGAAACTCTCCCGCCGCGGATCGAGCGCGCGGATCGAAGGATGGAGCATGAACCCGTCGCGGCGCGGGTCGAGGTCGGCGCCGCCGACCATGACCAGCCCGTCGAGCAGGTCGAGAATCCGGTTCAGATCGTGCTCGTCACCCAGGGGCGGGATGATGATCGGCACCCCCCCGACCTTGACGATCGCATCGAAATAACCAGAACACAGAAAGCTGAAGGCCGGCGCGTCCTTCTTGGCCGCGCGGTAGTCCGCGTTCAATCCGATCAATGGCTTCTGCATTACGCACTCCCTTTCTGGACAAATCCCTTGTCCAAAGTGACCACGAAACAAATTCGATCGAAGCGCCTCTAGCGCTGGTCGTGGACGGGATGCGTGGCGACGCACCGGATAAGCCCGCCGAAGCCGGGCCGCGACACCGATGATCCTTTGGGTGTTCTTGACGAACGAAGGCGATCCTTCACGAGTCGTCCCTGACACCACGTACCGCGCGCATGACCCGCGTGAGGCCATGCATGTCCCATCCTGGGCACAGAGCCGGAGTAAGTCCCTTTGATATACGGCCTCGATCCACCTAGAACACGAGTTTCCCGGTGTCACCCTAGGAAAGCGAAAATGCTTGTAAGGGGAGTTTAGGCACTGGTCGGAGCATTGCAAGCGCGTCGGCTTATTTTGCGGTTGGCCATGCGTGCTTGCACAACATAGTGTGCTAGCACTCGCGCGGCGGTGAACCTTCGGTCGCGCCGCCGGCATCGCGCCCCGTGCAGCCTGATCGTCGTATCTATCGTAGCGGCACGTAGATAGAGCGCGTCGGCGCGATGATCGGCGTTTTCCGGGTGGGAATGTACGCAGGCGTAGCACCGAAGGTGCGTCATTCGATAGCCCAGGGCGCAGCCCTCGTTGTTCTACACATCTTCTTGAGGCCAGGGGCTTGCCCCCTGGAGATTCACGCTCGTTTCTACACACGCAGGCTCCCCAATTTACCTGCTTTCGTTCGTGTCGCCTCGCAGGCCGCCTTCGGCGGCCTGCGAGGCGACACGGACGACGGGGAGTGGGTGGCACTTGATGTAGAAACCAACGTCAAATACCGGAGCGTGGGAACAAGGGTTCCACGACACACTTTACGCTGCGCCGGCGAACGCCTATGTTGACTTGAGGGCGGCTTCGATCGCCGCTCTAACCTCTAACCTCTAACCTCTAACTAACCTCTAACCTCTAACCTCTAACCTCTAACCTCTAACCTCTAACCTCTAACCTCTAACCTCTAACCTCTAACCTCTAACCTCTAACCTCTAACCTCTAACCTCCGACCTCCGCCCTCCGCGACCCGATGCAATACCACAATGTTTGTCTTGAGGCGTTCGGTTACGCACTGCCCGACGAGATCGTCACGTCCGCCGAGATCGAAGCGATGCTTGGCCCGCTCTACGAGCGGCTGCACTTGCCCGAGGGACGCCTGGAGTTGATGACGGGCATTCGCCAGCGGCGGTTCTGGAAGCCTGGAACCTTGCCCAGCGAGCCCAGCGTCGCCAGCGCAAACAAGGCGATCCGCGCCGCCGGGATCGACAAGGCCCAGATCGGTGCTTTGATCCACGCATCGGTCTGTCGCGACTATCTCGAACCCGCCACGGCCTGCGGCGTTCACCATCGCCTGGGACTTGGCCCGCACTGCCAGATCTTCGACCTCTCCAACGCCTGCCTCGGCGTGCTCAACGGCATGGTTCAGGTCGCGAACATGATCGAGCTGGGACAGATCCGCGCCGGGCTGGTCGTGGGCACCGAAAGCAGCCGGCAGTTGGTTGAGACCACAATCGCCCGGCTGAACGACGACGAAACGCTCACCCGCGAGCAGATGAAGTTGGCCGTGGCCTCGCTCACGATCGGCTCGGCCAGCGTGGCCGTGATCTTGGTCGATCGCGAGTTGAGTCGGACGGACAACCGCTTGCTGGCCGGCGTCGCTCGCACCAACACGGAATTCCACGCGCTGTGCCACAGCGGGCGCGACGAGTCGGTGGCCGGCGACATGCGGCCCTTGATGCGAACCGATTCCGAACAGCTCTTGCGCGTCGGCGTCGAGACCGCGCGAGAGGCCTTCACGGCGTTCCTCGACGAGGTCGATTGGGAACTTGCCGAGCTCGACAAGACGTTCTGCCACCAGGTGGGCGTGGCGCACCGGCGGCTGTTGTTGGAGGCCCTGGACCTGACGCCGGCGATCGACTTCTCGACCGTCGAATGGCTGGGCAACACGGGCTCGGTCGCCGTGCCCCTCACCGCCGCGCTGGGCATCGAGGGCGGGCATTTGTCGAAAGGCGACCGCGTGGGACTGTTCGGCATTGGTTCGGGCATCAACGTGCTGATGCTTGGCGTCGAGTGGCAACGTAGTCTACAATCGTCCTTGCGCCGCCCGAGGGCGGCCGCTGGTGGATCGTCCCCGGCTTTGCGGTGGCCCGGCGGGGCGGTAGGATAGCGGGATGGAAAAGCCATATCGATTCTCGCTACGGACGTTGTTCGGTGTCGTCACCTTCGCGGCCGTGGGCTGTGCGGTACTCGCGAAACCGTCGGAGAACGGTGCTTGGTCATTAGGGGTTGTGGTCTTCACTCTATTGGCTTGGGGAGGCATCGTGGCCGTTGACGGCCAAAGCACGAACCGGGCTTTCTGGCTTGGATTCATCGCGACAGGTTGGGGATATATGGCATTCGAGCATTTCGCCGGTACGCCGGGCAGGTTACCGGCGAGCCTGGTAATCAACATGCTTGCACGGATGGAATTCGACTCCGGCGGCAAGTTCGTCACTCTACAACTATTCGAGCAAATCGCATATTTCGCGTGTACCGCGATGACCGGCTTCGTCGGGGGCCTTGTCGCCCACCATCTCCGCCTGCGGCGCGAACGCGAGCGGCTGGCGGTGCTCAATGAATAGGCGGAAAGAAAGAAAATGAGCGATCCGGCGAGACTCAGCCGCCCAACGCGCGCTAGCGCGCTGTCGAAATCCTTTGCGGGGCCACGAAAGACGAACGGTGCCCAATGAAACGCGATTCCGTGTTGCGGTTCGCCGGCCGGTTTTTGGCGCTGGCGGTGGTTTGTTGTACCTTGCCGGCGGCGACGGCTTACGGCCAGCGCCCGCCCTGGGCCGTCTATACGATGGACGCCGACGGCGAAAACGTCAAAAAAATCAGCCGCGACGACAAGAACTCGTTTGGCTCGCCGGTCTGGTCGCGCGACGGCAAGAAGCTCGCCTATGACGGCGGCCCGCTCGGTTTCAACAATTCGCACATCTTCGTTCACACGCTGGGCGAGGAAAAGGCCATCGACGTCGGGCCTGGATATACGCCCGACTTCTCGCCCGACGATCAGCAGATCGCGTTGTTTTACCCCCCGTGGACCAAGTCGGGCGAAAAAATCGGCGTATGGGTCATGAACGCCGACGGCACGAGCCGCGAATGGATCAGCGAGGGCGAACGCCCGCGCTGGTCGCGCGGCGGCGACAAGCTCGTATTCGCAGGCGAGTTCGAAGGCTTCCCCAGCCTTTACGTGTACGACACGATCTCACTGGAGCGAACGCGCCTCCTGGAACGAGGCTACACCCAGGTCATCGGCGCCGCCTTTTCGCCCGACGCCGGCCAACTCGTGTTCGTCGGCTACAAAGCAGGGAATATCTTCAACAATAGTGCTCATGGCGAGGTGGGCGTCATTGATGCCAAGGCCGGGGCGATGCCTAACGTGGTCTGCCAGGGCCGTGTCGGCTGGCACCCCGACTGGTCGCCCACGGGCAAGAAGCTCTTGTTCCGCATCGCCGACGGGGCGCTCATGGAACAACTCCAGATCCTGGACCTGGAGGGCGACGGCAAGCCGGTCCCATTGCCCAAGCAGTTCGGCCGACGCAACAGCGACGGCGTTTGGTCGCCCGATGGAAAACAGATCGTCTTCACGAGCGATCGGGGATAGGCGAACAATGGCACTAGCCCGGATTATTCATGGTCCGGGGAGGAACTCGCGCACTGTGCTGTAGCAGAATTCGCAAGAATTCTGGCGTAACTCGCGTCCACGGCCTGACTTCTTGCGAAGCCAGCTACGGGACCATGAATAATCCGGGCTAGG
>DATKSN010000040.1:0-19971 GCA_035531595.1 Pirellulales bacterium
GAGCGCAGCAATGATTCAAATCAGCAACGTGAGTCTAATGCTGCGCAGGCTTGCACCGGTATCGCGACCAGAGTTCCACTATGCGGTCGCGGCCTAAATTCCCCCGGAAAAATGACGAAATAGTTTTCGGATAGCCTCTGAGAAATATGGCGTCGATGTTCTCTGCTGTCGCCTCTCGGTCGCGAAGGATGCTCCTGGCAATGCCGAGTTTCTTGTCTGCTCGAACATCTTCCCGGCACCGGAACTGGCGCAGCAAGCCGTTCGCCGGGGGCGAAGTCGAACCGGAGTAATTCAGCCGAAGTGGTCCGACTGGGATGCAGCTTTGGCAAACGTGACAAACGCCGCCCTTGTCGCCTTCTACAAGAAAGAGCTGGCGGCGGGGCAGGATAGCTACTTGCGCAAACGATACTTGCGGTATCTCATCGCAGGTAAACGAAGGTGGTTCGTCGCCGCCCACCGCCTAACAGCTTATGTCTGGCAACATGGTCGGTTCGACGGGGACGTTGATTCCTGGCGCAGTGGCCTCAGTCAACCGGACAAGGTAAAGCCTGTGAAGGACGACCGCTGCCTTAGTTTTTACCTGACCACGGATGCAGATTGCTCTTTCTTTCGGCTTGCAGTCACCGAAAAACTGACGAATGTGAAGTGGACAGAAGCGGGCGGCGCTGACGAAGCAGAGGCCGAGGTCGATGGTCAGGAAGATGCTTGACCTGGAGACCCTGTTTCGCAAGAGTCGAAGCCAACGTGCGCAGTCAGAGGTATTCGACGCGGTTGTGCATCTCATCCGGATCAAGTACCTCCCAGATCAGCACGAGGGAACGAACGATGTCGCCCAACGAGTGACGCTCAGGGTGACAGTAGGCAATCCCAGCGTGCTCGATACCAGCCGCGTCGAGCCGCAAGAAGTCGGCGTCTTGCGTGAAGACGACGCGCAATTCCGCCAAGGCGAACGCCACATGGCTTTCGTCCGGCGCGCTCAGCAGGCCGACGTCGGGCGTCGTCGTGGCGTCGATCCCGCGATTCCGGAGCGCTCGAGCGATGCGCGGGTCGCAGTGCTCATCCAGGTGGAAGCGAATCGTCCGCGGCATGGCGTTGGGCCAGTTTTCTTTCGACGAGCGACGGGCCGGCCGCGGCACGCCGCTGGGTGACGAACGCTTCGTCCTCCCTAATCTGGTGATCGATCTCGTCGCGGTGGTCGTAGTAATAGGCCAAGGCCGCATGGATGTCGCCCAACGAAAGGTCGGGGTACGTGGCGACGATCTCGTCCAGGCTCATTGCCAGCCTCTGGTGCCAGATGACCACATGTTGGACCTTGATGCGGTGGCCCGCGATCCGCGGCTGTCCGCCGCAGATTCCTGGGGTGACTTCAATGTGCTCGTGGCTTACCGCCAACGTGGAAGGCGGCCCGGTTCGTGCTTCGGAACTGAAGTCAGTCATTGGTACACCACGTAACGAACCGAATTATCGCAACCCTCACGGCCCAGCGATCGAACCCAGCATCCATTGGACCATACGGGAAACCGCCGGTCAAGCCGCGGGGCCACCGCGGTTATGCCAAGGCGGCATCTGGCGTCGAATTTGACGAATCGCAGCGTGCCATCGTGGCCGGAAAACTGGCCGCGTTGAAACAGGGGCGGCAGCCCCTCCGCAGTGGGGTTGACCCAGCGCAAGTCGTTACCAGTAAGGCAAGTCCAAACATGCCAATTGGCATGTTTGATCGTGACGCAGCGTTGACGAGGCGATCCCCCCCCCCGAATGTACCAGATCGCGCGCAAATTTTTGCTGCTTAGCAACTCCATGTTAGCAAGAAAACAAGCCTGCCGAATGGCCAGACACCGGTTTTCTCGATGATTTCGAGGCGGCGCAGGGACGCGTGGAAGGCCGGTTCCTACTTAAACGAGGAAGTGGGACGCGATTCCAAGCGATTTGGGACGAAAACGGACTCAAGTGGACGCGAGTTACGCCAGAATTCTGGTTCATCCGGGAACTGCGTACCAAAGGCATGGAAATGTGGTTCCTCGGCGGAATTTGCGGGTGGTCTTGGCCGCTTTTGGAGGAACCCATGTGCGGTGACCCAACGAAGTACGGGTTCCAAGAAAGATGCCTGCGGGGCTTCCAGCAATGACACCTTGGACCCCCGCCCATCAACTCCTGCCACCGCTGCGTGTGAACGTCCTCTCCATCTTTCTTGGAACCCGTACTCCGTCCGTCGCCGCCTGTGGGTACGCACTTTCCGGATGAACCAGAATTCTTGCGAATTCTGCTACAGCACGATGGCGTCATGGCTCCCTCGCGGGGAAACGATCGCGCAGGCTGTCGATGTGCCCCTCTTGCAGAATCGGCAGGTAGCGGTTGGGGATCGCCAACACGAAGCAGCCGACCGCCGTGGCGTACAAGTCGCCGGGCTTGCCGGAGACGTACTGCGTGTTGTGCCACTGGCCGTCGCGCCGCGGATCGTTGGGGGCGCGAAGCTGGTTGGCCGCAACCAGGTCGCGCAAGCGCGGGTACGCCACTTCCCAGTCGTCACCGCCAACCTGGTAAATGGCTTGCCCAACATAATAAAGCGTATAAGCGTCGAACGGCAATTCGCCGCCGCCTGGCTTTGGTTCGAGCGCTTTCACGGCGCGGACGATGACCTCCATGTTCTTCGCGATCCGCCAGTCGTCGTACTGGCCAAACTCTTGCAGGCAAACCACGCCGCAAGCGGCCATCGCCGGCGAGCCGCGCCGGCCGTCGTAGGTGAACGCGCCGGGCACGGCACGTTGCGAAGCTTCGTCGCCGTCGCGCCGGCCGCCGGCCGGCAGATAATACGCCCGCACGCCCCGAATCGCGAGATCCATCACGCCCACGGGAACTTCCAGGCCGCTATCCACCGCGCCGCGCAGCGCCTTGGCCTGCATCACCATCAGGCTCAGGTCATGTCCGTGCGGCTGCCGCCGGGCGCGATAGCCCCAACCGCCGTCGTCGCATTGGGTCGCGGCGATGAGCTTCAAGGCGCGGTCGAGCGCGCCGTTGAGACGCGGATCGTCGTACATGCCGTGGGCCTGCCCCAGCACGAACGTCGCCAGGCCATGGTTGTACATGTCGCGTTGCGAGTCGGCGATGTTCAACAGTCCGGACGGCTGCGCGTGACGGAGCACGAAATCGAGCGCCTTTCGCACGACGGTTCCGTAAGGACCGTGGCCGGGCGTGTGGCCCGCCGCCAGGAAGGCCAAGGCCCCCATGCCGACCAGCCCGAGATCGTCGCATCCCCAGTTCCCTTCGGAACCCTGCTCGCGGGCCAGCCAATCGAGACCGCGCGCCAGTGACGCTTCGCCGGCCGGCGTCAGTTCCCAATCGCCCTCGGCGCGGAGAGGCGCCGTGGCGCATGCCGCGGCGAGAAAGGCGGCGACGGTCACGGCCCACGTCGGCGACGGCACACGGAGTGTGCCTGCTACTTTACGTTTCATGGCAGCGCGCCCGCGTTGACCAGTTCCATGATCTCGAGCGACGCGGGCGCGTCACCGGCCACACCGCAGAAAATGCGCTCGCCGGCCATGAACAGAGGACCGAAGGCCACGCGCCGGCGAGGCCCGATCGGTAACGTCCAGCGAGCTCGCTCGCGGCCCGTGCCCGCCTCGAGCCAGATCAATCGCACGCCGCCCTCGGCGATGCGGTCGCGCTGGGCGAGTAGCAGCGTGCCATCGCCGACGCGGATCGACGCTTCGAGTGAGTCGGCGTCGTCGCGATACCAGGCGGGCCGGCCCGAGCGAAGATCGAGCGCGACCCAGCCGGTGCGCGTCCGCGCGATCAGTCGCCCCGCCGCCAGCCCGACGACATGGTCCAGGTCGGCCAACACACGTTGCCAACGCAAGCGGCCCGTGGCCAGTTCGATGCACTCGACGCTCCGTACGCCGGGCTGCGAACCATAAACCAACTCGCCGTCAACCAAGAGCGGCGAGTGAAATGACGCCGGCTCGCCGTCCAATGACGCTGGGAACCACAGGTGGCGCCGGAGCCAGCGCGGCCGGCCCAACCGATCGCAGGTCATGGTCGTGCCCGCGGCCGCGATCACGATCAGCTCGCCCGCCTGGCGGGCATGACACGGGAACACGCCGCCAAAGGCATCGTGGAACCGCGCCAGCGGATAGCGCTCGCGCAATTCGCCGGAGGCCGGGTCGAACGTCGCCAGCGCCAGCTCGACGAAACCTTCGCCCGCCGCGGTGACGACCGGCGCGAACAACTGGTCTTCGATCCAAAGCGGATCGGCCATGACCTGGCCGGCCGCGGCCTGACGCCAGAGCAGTTGGCCGGTCGCGGCATCGAGCGCGAACAACTCGGAGCCCTGCGCGGTCGATTGCCGAGCGAAAAGTCGCTGACCGACGACGAGCGGCCGCATCGGCGCCGAGGCGGCGCTCAGGTTGGCGGAAAACGCGGCGTCGAGTGTAAACGTCCAGCGGCAGACGCCGTCGGCCAGATCGTAGGCCGCCATGCGCGCCGGCGCCGCCACGATGACCAACGGCGGCGCGACCGTCACGGCAAGTGGACGCCCCCATGTGTCGTCCGCGGCCGGCAACGAAGCATTCCGCGCCGCGGCTTCAAACGTCGTCCAGGGGCGAAGCTCGTAGCGAGCGGGCGGCGGAACCGCCGCGCCGGTTTCATCGGGGGACGAGACACGTTTATCGGGGGAGGGGGCACGTTTATCGGGGGACGGGACACGTTTATCGGGGGAGGGGGCACGTTTATCGGGGGACGGGACACGTTTATCGTGGGACGGGACACGTTTATCGGGGGACGGGACACGTTTATCGTGGGACGGGACACGTTTATCGGGGGACGGGACACGTTTATCGGGGGACGGGACCGGCGGCGTGGAAGCGGCCGGCGCGCGGAGCGCCCTCATTTCAGCTACTAGCCGCTCGAACTCGTCGGGCGTGAGCCGGCCGTCGGCCAGCAGCACCGATTCCAGCGGCGGCGTACCCACGTCGCGGCCCAACATCGCGGCGGTCAGCCGCAGCCGTGCCGCAAGCTGCCGTTGCTCCGGGGCCGAAGCGGATCGCAAGGCCGCGGCATAATGCGCCTCCGCTCGTGTGAACTGTCCACCGGCCAGCGCCCGGTCGCCCAGCCAACGCTGGGCTTCGGCCGCGGCCGTCGTGCCGTGGAACTGGCTGGCGATGGCCCGTACCCCCATCACGTCGTCATCGGCCGCGACCCGCCGCAAGCGCGACAAGGCCGTTTGGCCAAACCCGTCGCGCAGCGCGCGCGCCAGCTCAGGGTGTTCGCGCACCGCCAACTCGACCGCGGCCGGCAAGGAGACGAACAACCGCGGATCGACGGCGTCGGGCAGCAAGCCTTCCGACAACGGCGCGGCCGCGTTGGCAATCACCTGGCAGGCGTCGCGGTAGGCCCGAGCGTCCAACGCCGAGGCCAACTCGGTCAGCAGGTTGTATCCCTCCTTGCCGACTTGTTCGACCCAAGGGTGCTGCCACGCCGGCCGACCGGCGGTGCCGCCGCCGAGCCTTGGCGGCAGTTGGGCCGCGGCCAACTGTTGGCACCAGTCGACCAGGGCCAGCAGGGCATGGCGCTCGGGAGAGTCTAATTTGGACGGCGGGCCGGCCACGCCGAAAAACCTCAAGGCACGGCACGTTTCGTCGAGCGCTTCCCAATCGTCGCCGTAGGCCAATTCGAACAGCTCGGCGCGGACCAGCGTCGAAGGCGCCACATCGAGATCGAGTGGTGTAGCGACCGGAGATGCCATCAGGTGTTGCCGCACGAGCGAGTAGGGGCGGTGGTAGCCTTGTCGTAGCAGTGCGCGGCCGAGCTGATCGTACAACGACGCGAAACCAGCCAACCCCGCCGGATCGCCGGCGTCGACGATTAAGGCTGCCTCGTCGAGCAGTTGCAGCCGTTCCGCCAGTGGGTTGTCGAAGGCCAGGGCCTTGGCCGCCAGTGCCGTGACGAGCGCGTTGGCCAGTCGCGGCGACGGACCCGCCGCCAGCGTCCGCACCGCGCAGGCCGACCACCAATCGGTCGGATCCACGTCGGAAGGCTGGCTTTCGAGCACGGCCGTTTGCCAGATCGCCAGATCGGGCGCGTCGGTCAGGGCCAAGGCCCGTTCGGCCAACGCCGCCGGAGCGAGCGACTCGATCATCGCCAACCGCCGCGCTTCGAGCCGTCGCAGGCGGATCGAGCGCGTTCCGCCGCCGGGCAGGCAATAGACTCCCGCCGTCGAGTAACGCTGGTTCAGTTGCCGCATCGGCTCCAGTGCCAGACCCCAGTGGATTCCGTCGCCGCTGGTCCAGCATTTGAGCGATCCGCCCCCGAAAACGAGCCGCAGCCAATGCCGCTGGCCGACGAGACGCCGCGGCCCCGGGCTTCTCTCGTCGGCAAGCGTGGTGCGAGTTTCGCCCGGCGCGGAGAAATTGAAGCCGATCCGCCTTGACCTTGGAGAACGATCGGGCTCTTGCAGTTGGAAAAAGCCAACCTGGTAGAGCGGATGCCCCTTCTCGTCGCCAAGATAAACCCCGCTGCCCGGCACGGGATTCTCGATCTCGAACACGACTTCGCGCAGCCCGGCGTCGTTGATGCGCGTGCCGGCCCAGACGGGTTCGGAGGCGTCTTCCACCAGCAGTTCCATTGGTCCTTCGGCCAATGGGTTCCATTGTCCGGCGCCGGCCAAGTGCCGCCGCCACTCGAGTGCCGCGGGCGGCGTCGAGCCCGCCAGGCGGTTGCGTCGGCGCGCGCCCGCGAGCGGAAAGGGTTCACTGGTCACGACATCGAGGGCGCGCAATGTGGCACGGCCGTCGAACACGATGTGTTCGGGGGCCTCGGGCAGCGGCGCGACGATGAGCGGCACGTCGCCGCGGCTCAGCACGAGGGCACCGTCCTGGTAACGCAATTCGAGGGTGCCTTGTCGGGTACGGCGATATCGGCCGCTGTCGGTGGCCACCAGCGCCGAGCTGCGCGGGCGCCATTCGTCCCCCTGGCGCGTGGCGGCATAGGCGGCCCAGGCGGGCAGTGGTCGCTCGGAGTATTCCAACGTGATGCCCTGGGCACCGCTCCAGCAGTGCAGCTTGAGTTGATCGTGGTCGGCCAACAGCAACCTGACGGCATGGCTTCGATCGAGCGCCGCGGCGAGCTTCATCGGGCCGCTAAGGGCCTTGCCCGGCGTCGTGCCGCCGACGTCGATCAGGCGACCCTCTTCAAGCGGCTTGAGCCATTGCATCCATGCCTCGCGCCGCGCCGCGTCGTTGGCGGGCGGTTCGTCGAAACAGAAGGCAGAGAAAGGGCGGCCTGGATCGCCGGCCTCCGGCGCGGGTCGTTCGTGGCCGGCGGCTTCGTCGTGTACCGCGTTTCGCTCCGTTCCGGGCGCCTTCCCCGAGTCGACGAATTCCCGCGGCAGGTCGGGGGCGGGTTCATCCGCGGCGGGCTTGTCCGCAGTCCTGGCCCTGTTGTCGCTGCCGGCTCCCGGCGCGGCCACGCCAGCATCGTGCGCGGGCGTCTCGTTGCCACTCTCCGCCACTGGATGGCCGTCGTCGCGCGCGGCGACCTGCCGCGGCAATTCGTCGTGCCGGCGCAGACCGATCACGAGACCCACCGACACGATCATCAACACGATGGCCGAAAACGCGCCCCAACCGTACAAGCGCGCCAGGCCGCCGGAGCGCGGCGCCGCCGAGCGCTTGAAAATCCAATCGAGGGGAACCTGCATGCGCCCCAGCGCGTCGCCCAGCATCTGCTCAAGCCGCAAGTCGTCGGCCAGCGCCTGGCGCAACTCGGCCGAGTGGCTGAGCCGCCTGCGCAGCTCGGCGATCTGGCACGCCAAAAGCTCCTCGCGCGGTGTTTCGCGCAACAGGTGGATCAGTTGCTCGTCAGTCATGGCGGACCCCTTGGCTGGCCCGCTCGAGGCAGTTTTTCAGCGCCTGCCGGGCGCGAAACATCAGCAGCTTGGCCGCCCCTTCGCTGCGCCGCAGCCTGGCGCCGATCTCGGCCAGCCGCAACTTGCAGGTGTAACGCAAGTCGATCGCCTGCCGGGCGCTGGGCCCCAACGCATCGAGACACCCCGGCAAGTGCGCCAGCATGTCATCGTAAACCGCCTCGTCGCTTTCGACCAACTCCTCGAGTTCGAGGCACAACTCGGTCCAAGCCACCTCGCGGCGCCGTTTTCCCTTCCGGGCGTGCTCGCGCAACACGTTGCGCGCAATACCGATCAGCCAGGGCCCGACCAGGCCCGCGCTGTCGAAGCGGGCGCGGCGGGTGTAGGCCCGCAAGAACGTCTCTTGCGTCAGATCCTCGGCGTCGGAACCTTGCAATAGCCGGGCGCGGAGGAATCCGTACACGGAACCCTGGTGGCGGCGCACGATCTCGCCAAAGGCATCCTGATCGCCCTGCTGGGCGGCTTCGAGCAATGTATTGTCATGCACCATGCCATCCGCCCTGATGAGTAGGCGTATTGGTCGGCAACGCCGCGGAACGATCACCTCATGGGAAGGCCCTGTTCCCGGCTTTCCAAACTTCCAAACCCATCCTAACGCATCGCGGCGGCGAATGCCACCACGGTCATGGTGGTCATGGTGAAACCAGACGTGCTTGTTTGGCGGATTTGCAGACCAATACCAAGTCCGCACCGGCGGGATGCCGAGCGGCACCCACGCTACGAAACTGTTTCACTTTTTTCGCGGCCGGTTCACTTCGCGCACCGCCGCCACTTCATCGTCGAAGTAAGTGGGCAGCCGGTCCCAGGGGTTGGCGCCGCCGGCGTCCGTGGCATAAAAGTAACCGAGGTGAAATTGCGCCGCGCGATGCAAACGTTGCCGCATTTGGTCGGCGTCGGTCGTCTGGTACGGCACGACGGCCGCGCGCCGCCGGGCCTTTTCGCCCCAGGCCGGGGGTGGGGTAAAGTCGTCGTACGCCTCGAAATGTTCGAAGACGCAAACCAGATCCGCACAGGCCTCGGTGACGTAGGCGACGTCGCACGCCACTCCAGGGTTCGAGGCCACGAAGCCATCCTTGATTTTCTTCCGCGAGTAATCGAACAGCTCGCGGTAGTAGTCGACTTGAGAAGCGTCGCTTGTCTGCTCGTCAAAGAAGACGCCTTTGATCGAAGGATAGAATTCTTTCCAACGGTCGATCTCGGCCTTGACCCGCGCCCGCGGCTTTTTCGCGTACTGAGTGCTCACGTAGCCGATCACGGTCACGCCCGCACGCGCCGCCCGGCCGATGATCTTGGCGTGATTCGGGTCGGCGCGCTCGCCGGGCCCGCTGGCCGGATTGGCGATGGCCACGATGGGAACGGCGGCGGCGGCGATCAGGCGATCCCATTCTTTCAGCCCCTCGCCCGCCGGGTAGAAGTAAGCCGGTACAAAGAGCTTGACCTTGACGGTCGGCCTGAGTTTGGCCGGCGAATCGGCCGCGGGACAAGCGCCACCGACAGCGCACGCCGACAGTAGCATCAAGACGACCCAAGCGTGTCGAAAATGCGCAAGGCGGTCGATCAAGAGCGTGGTCTGGGCGGCAGCGACGGGTTCGAGGTTCATGGCCAGGGGTGTGAGGGGGCGTCAATGGGAAGCCAGCTTGGTCTTTTCCGATTCCAGGCCCTGGTTGATGAAGGCTTCGATGCTCTCGGCGCTTTGGGCGCCGACCAGCGAGTAACGCTTCCAGCCGTCCTCCGTCTTGCGGTACATGATCAGTTGGGGAATGGAACTGCCCCGCATCAGCTTGCCGGCGAGCTTCGCTTCCTTGTCGGTGTTGACCTGGGCGTAGGCGACCTTTTTCAGGAGCCCCTGTTTGGCGACCTTGGGCATGACCGAGTTTTTCATCGCGCGGCAGCCCGGACACCAGTCGGCGCCGATCAGAACGACGATCGGGCGCCCCGTCTCGGCGTTGATCTTGTGGGCCTCGGCGTACGTCTCGGCGCCGGTCGAAAGTAGCGAAAGTTGCAGCACGGTGGAAAGGGTCAAGCTCGTCATGCAAAGTCCTCCTGGTGAAATAACGCGCTGAAATATGGCAAAGTGTGCCAGTGTAACCGGGTATTTTGAATATGCAACGGTAAACTGCGCAAAGTTTGCGGCCCCGGTCGCAACCGTAAAATTCCCAAAGACTTCCATCTCCCAACGGTTGAGAAGTGGCCCCCGCCGCCGCTATAATCAAGGCCATGAAGATTCGCGTCGGTCTCGTCGGCCTCGGCCACGCTTGGGAAGTGCGGCACAGGCCGGCTTTGCGCGCTTTGAACGATCGGTTCGAGGTCCGCGCCGTTTGCGAACAGATCGGCATGCGCGCCGAACAGGCGGCCCGCGAGTTTGGCGCCCAGGCCGTTGACGGCTTTCGCGCCCTGGCGCGGCGTTCCGACGTCGACGCGATCCTGATGTTGGCGCCGCAGTGGTACGGCTGCCTGCCGATCCTGGCGGCGTGCGACGAAGGCAAGGCCGTCTATTGCGCGACGAACCTGGAGATCGATCTGGAACAGGCCAAACGGGTCAAAGAGCGCGTCGAGCAGGCGGGCGTCGCCTTCATGTCGGAGTTTCCCCGACGTCAATCGCCGGCCACGCTCCGGCTCAAGGAACTGATTGCGACGCGATTGGGACGGCCGCGGCTTCTGTTCTGCCACATGCGGCGTCCGGCCGAGGAGGCGCCGGGCAGTTCGTCACGGCTGGGGACGCAAGTTTCGCCGACGAGCGATCTGGTGGAACTGGTCGATTGGTGCTGTTACGTGGTGGGCAATGCTCCCTCGTCGGTGATCGGGCTGCGGCATGTCGGCGTGGACGGTCAGCAGGACGACTACCAGATGATGAGCCTCGATTTTTCGCCCACGGGGGCGGCGGGCGCCGGTCCGACCGCCCAGATCAGTTGTGGGCGTTACATGCCCGCCGCTTGGCAGGAGGCGGTCGCCTATCGTCCGCCGGCGGCGCTGCAGGTGGCCTGCGAGCGTGGCATCGCCTTCGTCGATTTGCCGAACACGTTGGTCTGGTTCGACGAAGCCGGCCGCCATCAGGAATCGCTCGACAGCGAACGGCCGGTGGGCGAGCAGCTATTGAGCCAATTCCACCGCGCCGTCACCAGCCTGGTACGCCACGCTTCGAGCCTCGACGACGTCTACCTCGCCTTGAGCGTCGTTCACGAGGCACGCGCCAGCCAGACCCAGGGGAAGCGAATCGTGCTGGACCGGTGATCCAAACGTGCGTAAAGGAGGTGCCGATGCGCCGCGAACTGGAGCAGGCGGGCAATACGCCCCGGCGCGGCACCCGAGCCACGTCTACCAGATGCTGTTCGACTCGCGCGAGTAGCGTGGGCTTCGGCCCGCGTTCGTTGTGGGCGGTGCCCACCCTACGGACTACGGTTCGTCCGCCTCTCGGAACGCCTCGACCTCGAATGGGTTGTCGCGATAGGGGTCGCGGCCGCGAAACCAGCCCCAACACCGAGGCGGGCGAGGCCCGTGCGATTGCCGCACATTGCGTGATCCGCCGAATCATTCGTCGCGAGAGTCCATAACGATCAAAATAGTTGCAATTGGCCGCTGGCCCTCCGCGGCGGGCGGAATTGCGTCACATCCAATTCGGGCAAGCGGCGGTCGAGGCCAAGCCGGTGCGAAAAGACCTCGAAGTTCCGGGCGATCTGCCCGGCGTAGTTTCCCTGGCCGCGCATTCGCTGGCCGAAATGGGAGTCGGTCAGTTTACCGCCACGCGTCGAGCGGATCAGCGCCTCGACCCGCTCTTTCTTGTTCGGGTAATTTTCTTGCAACCAGGCGCGGAACACCGGTTCGACGGTCAGCGGCAACCGCAACAGCACGTAACCCGCCGCCGTCGCGCCGGCTTGCCGGGCGGTTTCCAAAACGGCGGGCGTTTCGTGGTCGGTCAAGCCAGGAATGATGGGCGCGACCATCACACGCACGGGTATCCCCGCGTCGGCCAGGGCCCGCATCGCTTTGAACCTGGCCGCCGGGGTGCTGGTTCGTGGCTCCATCGCGCGCGCAAGCTCCGCATCCAGTGTCGTCACGCTGATATTGGCGTGGACGAGCCGCGCCGCGCCCATTTCGGCGAGCAGGTCCAGGTCACGAAGGATCAGAGCGTTTTTCGTGATGATCGCGATCGGCTGGCGCGCTTCCGACGCGACCTCGAAACAGCCGCGAGTCAGGCGAAATTGCCGCTCGACGGGCTGGTAGCAGTCGGTGACGCCCGAGAACGTGATGGGCTCGGGCTTCCACGACGCGCGGGACAGAAACTCTCGAAGGAGGGCCGGCGCGTCGTGTTTGACCAGGATTTTCGTTTCGAAATCCAGCCCGGCGCTGAGCCCCAGAAATTCGTGGTAGGGCCTCGCGTAGCAATAGCTGCATCCGTGGGAGCATCCTCGGTACGGGTTCACGCTGTAGCGGAAAGGAATATCGGGGCTGTCGTTTTCGCTGACGATGCTCTTCGATTCGTCGGGTAGGTACTCCGCCGTTGACCGAGCCTGGTCGGTCAGGAACTCGTCGTCGTGCCGCAATTGCTCGAAATCAGCAGCGAGGTGCGTTTTCTCGAACCGGTTGGGTGGATTGATGGGCGACCCGCGGCCCTTCGGTTTGGAGGGGTTGGTCATGGCTCATCCGCGTGAAAGTAGCGGCGGTCGTCGAACATTTCGTCGATATGCGTCGTCGCGAAGCGGTTCGGCGGCTCGCTCGGCGCCGCGCAGCCGGTCGCTGGAGGTGGGGTGCGTCGTTCCATGCCCGGCATTATACGACACGCGGCCGACAATGAGACATTTTGCCACGAGAAAGTGGTGGCTGGCGGCAGAGCGTAAGCGATGCCCCGGCTAGATAGCGACCGGGGCATCGCTTAGGCTCTGCCCCAGCCACCGTGAATGTCTCATCCCCCCAACGCCGCCGTGACCCTTGCGGCCAAATCGTCGGAAAACACACCGCGCACCAAAAACCGTTTCCGCGGCGAAGTCTCGCCGGCCAGCAACTCGAACTGTGATTTCCCAAGTGACAGTTCCTGGCTCAAGAGCGCGACGATCGCCTTGTTGGCCTTGCCCTTCTCGGGCGCTTGCGTCACCGAAACCTTGAGCTGCCCGTCTTGCGTCCCATGAATCTCCGAACGCCGGGCGCCCGCGTGGGCCCGTACCGGCAAAATCGTTCCTTCGGCGTGTGGCACCAGCGCGACCATGTCCTACTCCAGCCCCTGAAAAAGCGCCGAGCCGACGCGCACCAGCGTCGCCCCCTCCTCGATCGCCACTTCGTAGTCGCCGCTCATTCCCATCGACAACTCGTCGAGCGGCCAGCGCCCCGCCCAGGCGGCCCGCAGCTCATCGCGCAATTGCCGCAGCGCGGCGAACTCGCGCCGCGCGTCGTCGAGGTTGCCCTCGCGGCCCGCCATCGCCATCAAGCCTTGGATTTCGATCCGCGGCAGCCTCGCCAACGAGTCGGCCAGCGGCTCCAGCTCGCCGGGGGCCAAGCCGTGCTTCGCGGCGTCGCCCGAAACATTGACTTCCAGCAGCACCGGCAATGGATCGCCCTTGGCACAGGCCACCTCGGCGTCGAGCGCCTCCAGCAAGCGGAGGCTGTCGCCCGAATGGACGAGCGACACCAGCGGCAACGTGCGGGCGACCTTGTTTCGCTGCAAGTGGCCGATCAGGTGCCAGGCGACGCCGGCCGTTTTCAAGGCCGCCGCCTTCCGCCACAACTGCTGCGGCCGGCTCTCGCCCAGGTCGTGGCAGCCCGCCGCGACCAAGGCCAGCGCCTCGCCGGGACCGACGTACTTGGTGACGGCCACCAACCGCACGTCGTCCGCGGAACGACCGCCGCGGCGTGCCGCCTCGGCCATGCGGCCGAGTACCACGCGCAGATTATCGGCGATCCGGTCGGCAAGGAAAACCATGACTTCATGTTACTCGATTTCCATGATCGGTTCGACCTGGCCGGCGCGGCTGAAGCGGGCGGCCAGGAATTCCGTCACTAGATGATGCCCCAACAGCGTGCGGCTGCCTCGCGGCCCGAGCGACCGATAAAAGAGCCACTGCCGCGCGCCCACCTGGGCGCGGTAACCCACGGCCACGTCGGCCGAGGTCGTTTGGCGGTCCTGGGCGACCGTCAGCCTCCGCCAGGTGCTCGGTCGGGCGATGCGGCGGGCCGCCAGGTCGATGAAGAGCGGAGCGAACAACGCTCGGGCCGCGGTGGCCGATTGCCGCAACTCAAGGGTTCCGTCTCGCACGGCAAGCCCGTCACCGCGAGGTCCGGCGCCGCGCCATTCGGGCAGGGCCAGCGGCAAGACCAAGGCGTGCCGGCGCCGGCCCGAACGACTGGCCAAAAAGCCCTCGTGGGTCTCACCGGCGGCGCTGAAACCAACGCCCGCAGTCAATGGAGTCGGCCCTCGGTAGGCGATCGCTTTGGGCCGTTTACAGAGTACGGCGTCGGCCACGAACAAGAAGCGGTCCTGCCGCGCCAGCAGCACATGTCGCTGCAACCGCGCGGGGCCGGAAAGCTTTTGTTCCAACTCCAGATAGTCGGCGTCGTCGTCGGAGACCCAACAGACGTTATTCCAACGGGACGTGGGTTCCAGCAATTCGCCGTCGAGGCGCACCTCGGGCTGCCAATTGCCCGACCACAGCAAGGCGCGGCCGCGGATCAATTCGGTTCGCAACTGCCGCTGGCCGTAATCGACGGTCAATCGGGCGTCGGACTCCGTCCAGCCCGGCCGCAGTACGGCCAGTCCGGCTGTTTCCGAGTTTCCTTGCCAGGTTTTCATGGATCACAACCCTAGCGGGCCAACGATCTGGCGGCAAGGCGCCGTCGGCGGAATGCTGCGGAATGATCACCGTCGCCAAAGGCGACCGACAGGCCTTCGCCGACGAGGCGCTGGGGTGGCGCGGCAAATGGCGTCTCCTCGCCATCGGACCCAGACCCAAGTAAGATGTCATTTGCGGCCGGCGTATGGTTCATCGACCTCCTCGAAGCGACCCCCAGGATGAAACGGCACCTGATCACGACGTTCATTTTCGCGGCGTTGATGCCCGCCGCTTGCGCACAATTCGCCCTCGCGGCCCCGCCCGGCGAGGCCGAGGCCGAGGCCGAGGCCGTCGCGGCGATCGAGCGTTTGGGCGGCCGGGTCGAGCGCGATTCTCGCCAAAAAAATTCGCCGGTGGTCAAAGTCGTCCTCTCGGGCGCCGAGGTGGGCGACGAAGCGTTGCGGCATATCGCGGCGTTCGCCCAACTGCGCGAGTTATACCTGACCGAGACGGAAGTCACCGATATGGGACTGCGGCATCTTGGCGAACTGGCGAACCTCGAATCGCTCGAAATCAGCGATGCGCCGATCACCGACGCCGCGTTGGAACCAATCGCCCAACTCAAGCGGCTCGTCAAGCTCGATCTGAACTACTCGCCGATCAGCGATGCCGGCCTGGTGCATCTGAAGGGACTCACTCGGCTTCAGACGCTCAATCTGTGGCACACGCCCGTCACCGAAGCGGGACTGGTCCATCTCGCGCCTCTGGTCAATCTGCGCACGCTCGATTTGACCGAAACCACCGTCACGGGGCAGGGTCTGGCCCACCTGGCGACGCTCGCCCAGTTGGAAACGCTTGAACTGGGCTTCACGCCCATCGACAACGCCGACCTGGCGCGCCTCAAGGGCCTGGGGGCCCTGCGCACGCTCAACCTGCCCGAGACGCGGATCACCGACCTGGGGTTGGAGCACCTGGCCGAGTTGGCGAATTTGGAAACATTGAACCTGGGTGAGACGGCCGTGACCGATGCGGGCATGAAGCACGTCGCCCGGCTTGCGAAGCTCGAGGTGCTCGACCTGTTCGCCACCCGCGTCGGCGACGCGGGACTGGCCCACCTCGCCGACCTGGCAAACCTCAAAACGCTGAACTTGCACGATACCGACGTCACCGACGTCGGCATGGTCCACCTGCCGGCACTGACTCAGTTGCGGACTCTCAACCTGGCTCACACCGGCGTCACCGACGAAGGGCTCGAGGAACTGCGACCGCTGGCGGACTTGGAATCGCTCAGTCTCTGGAACACCCGAGTGACCAACGCCGGCATGGCCGCCGTCGCGGCGCACCCGAAACTGGGCACGCTCGACTTGGGCCAAACCGACGTGACCGACGGGGGGTTGCGAAGGCTCGCTCGGCTCGCGAGCCTCAAAACGCTGGTGTTGGCGGGCACGCAGGTCGGCGACGATGGGCTTGGATACCTGGCGACACTGCCGATGCTGCGCCTTCTGACCCTCAACCACACCAGCGTCACCGACGCAGGCTTGCGGCAGCTTCAGGGCATGGGCCAGTTGCACACCCTGCACCTGGCCGGAACCCGTGTTACCGACCAAGGACTCGCGCAGCTCAAGCCGCTCGCGCAGCTCCGCGCCTTGGGTTTGCAAGGCACGGCGGTGACCGGCGCCGGAGTGGCCGGTCTGCACGAAGCCCTGCCGATGCTGAAGATTACGCAATAGCATGGAAACTGAATTCATCTCCTGGCTTCGCCAGCGTCTTCCGCCCCATCCACAACTGCCGCTGGGACCGGGCGACGACGCCGCGCTGTTGCGCCTGTCGGGCCGGCCGGAGTGCCTGCTGACGGTCGACCTCTTGACCGACCAGGTCGATTTTCGGCTCGGCGAGTGCGACCCGCGACGGATCGGTCGCAAGGCGCTGGCCGTGAACCTCAGCGACATCGCCGCCATGGCCGGCCGGCCGCTGGCGGCGGTGATCGCGCTGGCCTTGCCGCGGACGCGGGCGTTCGAGCTTGCCACCGAGCTTTACGAAGGCATGCTGCCGCTGGCCGCCGAGTACGCGGTGGCGATCGCCGGCGGCGACACGAATTGCTGGGACGGTCCCTTGGCGATCAGCGTGACGTTGCTGGGAGAGACCACTGAGCGAGGGCCGCTCCGCCGTAGCGGTGCGCGGCCGGGCGATGCGATTGTCGTGACGGGCCGTTTCGGCGGCAGCATCCTGGGACGGCACTTCGATTTCACGCCGCGCGTGCGCGAGGCGCTCCGCCTGCGCGAGCGCTACGAGCTGCGCGCCGGCATCGACGTCAGCGACGGTCTCTCGCTCGACCTGGCGCGGCTGGCGCAAGCCAGCGGTTGCGGCGCGCGGATCAACACCGCCGACGTGCCGATTGCCGACGCGGCGCGCGTGCTGGCCCAAGCCGAGGGCGGCGCCGAAACGGCGCTGGCCCACGCCTTGGGCGACGGTGAAGATTTCGAACTTCTGTTGGCGGCGCCCCCGGACGTGGCGCGGCGGATGCTCGATGAGCGACCGCTCGATGTGCCGTTGACGGTGATCGGTCAATTCGTCGCCGAGGCGGGCTTGTGGCAGGTCGACGCCGGCGGCGCCGCGCGGCCCTTGGTTCCGCGGGGGTGGGTACACTGAATCCATGAAGCCAGACTTTATCTTTGAAGCCCGCGATGAAGCCGATACCGCCGCTTTGGGCGCCGCCTTGGCGGCGGCGCTGCCTCGGCGCGCCGTGGTGGCCCTCAACGGCACGCTGGGCGCCGGTAAAACGCGCCTGGCGCAGGCGATCGCCGCCGGCCTGGGAATCGATCCGCGCGAGGTGGTCAGCCCGACCTTCGTGCTCGTGCAAGAGCACCACGGACGAACCGACCTTTTCCATTTTGACGCTTACCGGATCCGCGACGAGGCCGAGTTCTGGGAGCTGGGTTCCGAGGAGTATTTCGCCGGGCCGGGCGTGTCCTTGGTCGAATGGGCCGAGCGCGTGCCCGGCTGCCTACCCGTCGAGCGGTTGGAGATCACGATCCACGTCACGGGCACCACGTCGCGTCGATTCGTGATGGTGGCCGGCGGCGATGAATTCGACGATGTGGTCGCTCGATTGGCTGCCTGGGATCGCCAACGGGGCCGCGGAGCGGCCGAGGAGACGTTCCCACGCGGAGCGTGGGATCGAGAAACAGCCTGACCTACGGCCCCGCGACCCGCACCAACTCGGCTAGCGCGGCGTCGAGCCCATCGACGACGCGGGCCGTGCGGTCGTAGTCGAGCTGGCCGGGGGTGTCGGTCGGCTTATGGTAATGGGGATAGCGGTAAGGCGCCGTGTCGGTGACCATCAAGCCCGGATATCCCTCCTGCCAGAACGACCATTGGTCCGACCAGCCGACGCCCGGAAGCGTAGAGTGCAGCGCCGCTTTCTCGAGCAACGGCCGGCTTGGCACGTCGCTGACGAAGCCGATGAAATTGCCTTCCGACGGGAACATCAGCTTCAATGGCGGCGGGTATTTCTGACTTCCTTTCTCGTCGCTGTAGTAGCCAATCGTCTCCAGGCTGATCGCGGCCACGATTTTTTCATTTCGTTGCCGGCACCGCCGCGCATAGACCAGGCTCCCCATCGTGTTCGACTGAAAATAGGGAGGCTCCTCGTTGACCCAGGCCACGAACCGTAGCGTCCGCTCGCATTTCCGCGAGGCGAAGCGGCGGGCAAGGGCCAGCATGGCCGCCGTGCCGCTGCCGTTGTCGTTGGCGCCGGGCGTGCCTTCAACCGAGTCGTAATGAGCGCCGACCACGACGATTTCGTCGGCGTGCTCGGTTCCCGGCAGCTCGACCTGGAGGTTGTCGCAGTTCCGGCCTTTGACGTCGTAACCCTGCCGCTCGACCCGCTCGTAGCCGGCCTCCCGTAGCGATTTCTCGATGAATTCGGCCGCCTCGACGAGTTTTTGGTATCTTCCCAGGTTGCGTTCGCCGATCTGACGCGCCAGTATATCCACGTCGCGGCGCAGTTCATCGCGAAGCACGGTTTGCTCGGCGGTCAGTTCAGGTAACGGCCCTTGGTAGCTTTTTTCCATCGGTGGATTCCTTGGCGAACGAGGCGCGGCCGGCACGCCTGGGCTGTGATCGGCGCCGTGATCTCGATCATCCTTCTCGACGTTTGGCGCAGAGGGGGCGTCCGCGTCGTCAACCGCGTGGCACGACAGCGGGCCAAAACAAACGACGGCGGCCATCGTCATCACGATCGGCGATTTGCCCATGCGATCCGGGCTAGAGCGGTGCTTGGATTTACCGAGCATGTTGTTACGGCTCCGGCCAGAGAAAGACGCGGACGAATGCGACCACGACCATCGCGGCCAGCGTGCGCGGGCCGAGCCGCGCGGCCGAGAGAACCATGAGTTGCCCGACACACCAGACATCATAGCCGATCAACACGCCGCTAGCATCGGGCACCGGTATTGTCCAAGCGATCGTCGCGCCGCATGCCAAGATGCCAGCGTAGCCTTGCCCGCGTCCGCGCCGCAACAACAAGAGAAACAGTGGCGAGGCCAACAGCGAGAGATTGATCAGGTTCAGCGAAGTGATGAAGATGTAATTCAACCGCTCCTGATTGGGGTCGGAGCCATTGCCGATGCCGTCCCCTTGTATCACGGCGCACGCCCAGGCCACCTGCCAGCCAACAGCGTGGTTATCGCGATTGTTGTTGCAGCCTATCACCACGGAAGGCAAGAGAAGCGAAACCAGGAGCAGCAGCCAGCCTAACTTGATTGGCCGTCCGCAACGCTCCGGCGTCTGCCACGCGGCCAGCGCGCCGCGGCGGTTGAGAAGCGACACCGCTAAGCCGGTGACGACTACCAGCACGCCCGCCCCCTTGACCGTCGCCAACCACACGACGCCGGCCACGACCGCGGTGAAGAGCATCAACGCCCGCAGGCTGAATTGCCAAGGCCGCCGGTCGACCGTTGGGGCGACAGGCGCTGAAGCCGCATCGTCCGGCGGCGTTACGCCGGCCGTCTTGGAAACCGCCTCGTTGATTCTTTGCCGGTCAGGCATGGTAAGGGCCACACCGTATCCCCAGATAACGCCCCATATCTCTACACTCTAAGATGCCACCCGCACGCTCGATATTCCCACGCCATGATTTTGTAGTCAGTTGTAGTCACTGTAATTCAGACGTAAGCGGCCGGTGCCGCGCGGCCGCGTGAGCGGCCGCTGGACGCGGGGCGGGGGGCTGCCGCGGGTTTCCCTTCATTTCCCGGCTCGGCACGTCTGGGGGCCTCCTGGGGCCGCGGGCGCCTCCCG
>DATKSN010000041.1:0-11159 GCA_035531595.1 Pirellulales bacterium
GGAAGGCAAACTATTCCTTGCGTCGGCCCAGTTCCGCGACAAAGGTCTGATGTTCCGGCGACCTCAGTCCTTGTTGAAGCTTGAGCAACGCCTCGGCCATGTTCCCGGCCAAGAGCGCCTTGCCGTCCAGCCAAAGGCCAGGAAACACCCCAGATCGCCAGAGCCCGTCCGAGGCCGCGCCGAGGAGTTGGTATTTCCCATCGACCAGAACATGCCAGCGGATTTCCTGCTCGAAGAGCAAGACGACAAGATATTCGGGCACCTTGGCGGCCTCGTATATGTCGAGCTTCGCGTGCAGATCGATGGACGCGCTGGATAGCGATATTTCCGACAGCATCTCGGGGATGCCGTGGAGATACTTTCCTTCCACCCACGAGGTGCCGCCGAACTCCGGAAGGATGCGTAAATTAAGGTCCGGTTGCGGGGTCTCGTCCAGAACGAAGGAAGTCGTGTTGTGACCGCTCGCAGTGCCGGGAGTGAAAGCGGAATAGTATTGCAGCCAGCCGCCGACTCGACCGTCGCTATCGCCGTGTTCGACCGAAACGGGTGAGGACATGTAAACGATCCCTCCGAGCAGTTCCGCGTTGTTGATCTGCGGATGAGCTTCCCAGCGCCGCAGGAACTCCTCGCGCGTCAATTTGTCCCCCGGCGCCAGGGGAGGAACGCGTTGCCCGATGACGGTCGCCATTTGCGATACCTCTTCCCGAAAAAGCCAGCGCGTCTCGGTCCTCGCACCCGTGATTGAGGTTACCCCCCGACAGCGTCATTTTGACAGTTCCGCCGCCGCGATGCCTGGGACGCTCCTTACGACAAAACCTCCTGCACGATCCAGCAGGTCTGGGCAACGAGCTCGTCTCTTTTCCGCCCCGCCGCGGCATAAAGCTGGTCCGCCTCGGCTTGGAGTTGTCGCCCCTTTTGCTGTTCGGCGTCGGTCAAGCCGCCGCTCGAAATAAACTCGCCAACGGGAGTCCGTGTTCAGGGCCGGCTCGAAAATCGCCCGAAAGCGGTAATAATCTACTTGCGAAATCGGGTCGTGGCGGTGATTGTGGCATTGGGCGCAACCCACCGTCAGTCCCAAAAGGGCGGTGGAAACGATCTGGATGGTGTCCGCGACACACTGGTTTCGCGCCTGGATTGCAACCGCGCCTTCAGCGGCGGTGCCATCGGGAGCCATGCGCAGAAAACCGGTGGCCACCAGTTTTTCCTGCGCGGCGGCGGACAGGTTCTGGTACGGCGGCCGCACCCGTATTGCCAACATGATTAAGACGATGCCCAAGTGCGCGGCGGCGGACAGGTTCTGGTACGGCGGCCGCAGCATCTCATCCTCATCACCGGCCAATTGCTCCTGTCATGACCAGCATTTTAATCTAGACTGTCGGTCTAGGCAAGGGTTGGATTGGATGATGTCACGAGGAACTGGACTTTCGCCTTCCAGCCCTCGATCCGCTGCCCGATTTGACGCTCGAACGCTTCAACCGCCGCGAGACGTTGCTCGAACAGTTTGACGCCCAACGGCGGCTGTTCGATCAAGCGCCGGCGGTGCGCGACTTCAATTCGATTCGCGCGCGGGCCGCTTCGTTACTCACTTCCGAGAACGTGGGGGGCCGGCGGCCCTCGCCGGGACAGGCTGGTTCGTCGGGCTGTAAGGTGCCCCCTGATGGACTTGAACCATCAACCCTCTGATTAAGAGTCAGAGAAAATGCCTAGTGACTCTGACTCACCGACATTGACGGCCCTTTACAGAGCAACACGTTACGGCTAGATTGACGTTGACGGTGCTATGCCAAAGTTGACCCAAATTGACTCCGCGCATAGCACCAGCCTAGCACCGGACCGGAATATCGGAATTCTGATTGGCCTGCTAGGTCATCTGACTGAACCTGCTAGGAGGGTGTTATGCCGGCGAAAATCTCGCTCACGAAGAAGGCTATTGAGGCGTTGCCCGTGCCCGAAGCCGGCAGGGCCTACCACTACGACAACCGCGTCGCCGGGCTTGCCATCTGTGTCACGGCCAGCGGCGCCAAGAGCTTCTACCTTTACCGATGGAGCAACGGCAAACCTACCCGCGTCAGAATTGCGAGCTGGCCGGACATCACGGTCGAGCAAGCCCGCGACCGTGCCGAGGTACTCAACGCCGAGCTTGCCCAAGGTGGAGATCCACAAGCCCGCAAGCGTGCCGCTCGCATTGGGTCCACCTTGGGCGACTTGTTCGACTGCTGGCTAGAGCACCACGGCAAGCCGCACTTGAAGACCTGGGGCGAGTCTCAACGCATCTTCAAAAACTTCCTGGGCGACTGGAAGGGCCGACGGCTCGACACGATCACCAGTGGCGAAGTCCAAGCCTTGCACACGCGATTGGGCAAGGAACACGGCCACTATGCCGCGAACCGGCTACGGGCACTCCTACATACGCTCTTCGCCAAAGCTGGCGACGTTGGTTTTGCGGGCGCTAATCCCGTGGCCGGCGTGCAAAAGTTCCGCGAGAAATCCCGCGAGCGGTTTTTGCAAGGCGACGAAATGCCGCGCTTCTTCGCCGCGCTGGAAGCCGAGCCGAGCGAAACCATCCGCGACTGCATCGTGGTCGCGCTGCTCACCGGCGCCAGGAAGGGCAACGTATTGACGATGCGATGGGAGGAATTGCAACTCGATGTTGGTATCTGGTCGATCCCTGAACAAAAAAACGGTGAACGGTTGACGTTGCCTCTCGGGGCGGAAGTCGTCGAGATCCTTACCCGCCGCAAGGCGGCCAGCGACCGCGAATGGGTCTTTCCGGGCAGGCGTAAGAGCGGCCATCTGGTCAATATCGCAAAGAATTGGCAGGCGGTCTTGAAGCGGGCCGGCATCGCGGATCTGCATATTCACGACCTCCGCCGCACGCTGGGCAGTTGGCAAGCTGCGACGGGGGCCAGCCTGCCGATCATCGGCAAGAGCCTGGGGCACAAGTCGGCATCGGCGACGATGATTTACGCGCGGCTGAACCTGGACCCGGTGCGTCAATCGGTGGGGGTCGCGACGGCCGCAATCATGGCCGCGGCGAAGAACGGAACCAACGGCACGGAGGGCGCGAGCAATGGCGAAGCGAAAACCGAAAGCTAATCAACCATCGACGTTGGCAGTGTCCGTTCGGGGCGTGCCCTTCCCACCGAAAGCCAAAGTCGAGCGAATGGGAACGTCCTACCTGATTCCGACCGCCAACGGCCGTGTGCTGATTGCAGTCGAGGAAAACGGCCGCATCGTGGGGGCCGACTTCCATGACGGCACCATGAACGCGCGCGGCCGAAAGAACGCCGACGCCACAAACGAAGGCGGGAAGGCGCGCCGCGAAATCGAAAAAGACAAGTGGGCATGGTGGCAGGCGGAAGCCGACCGCATTTGGGCGCTGCACGAAATGCGAACCGTCAACGACGTGGCCAACGACGTGGCCAAGCGCGTGAAGGACACGGAATACGGCGGAAGCGCAAGCACCATTCGCCGCCGCATCAAAAAATCTTTCTGAGAAGTTGGCAAGAGCAAAGGACTTGCCAACGGCCGTGACGGTAGTATTCCCGTGGTGACGCTGACACACACAGCCCCGCGAGGAATTACATGGCTATCGCTGCACTCCCCTCATCTACGTTGCTCACTCGTGAGCAGGCCGCCGAGTACCTCGGCGTTGCCGTCAACACCTTGACCGTCTGGGCATCGACCCGGAGATATGACCTGCCAGTAATCAAGGTCGGTCGATCCGTGCGATACCGCCAAGCGGATCTCGACATCTGGCTCGAGAGCCGCACCACGCGCCCCTCTACCTGAGCGAAAAAAAAACCCGCCTTGCACCGGCGGGCGAAGCATCGGCACGGAGGGCCGACACATGGATGGTATCACGACTACGACGCAACGGCAAGACGCCGGGTGGACACGATGACCGCGACCGCCGAGCGCAACGGCGCCCCGACCCACGGCAGGCTACGCCAGGTCGACGACCTGCTCGACGCGCCGCCGCCGCACGACCGCGACGCCGAGCAGGCGCTGCTCGCCAGCGTGCTATACGACCCGCGCGTGATCGGCGACGTGGCCGCCATACTGCCCGCCGCCGCAATGCACATGCCGCAGTACCGCCGCACGTACGAGGCCATGCTGGCGATACACGCCGCCGGCGCGCTGCCCGACGTCGTCATGCTCACTGGCCGGCTGACCGCCGACGGCGCGATGGGGCACGTCGGCGGCATAGGGGCGCTGACCGAGATCGCCGAGTCCGCCGCCACGGCAAGTAACGCGACGCACTACGCGGGTGTCGTCGCGCGCCGCGCCGAGCAGCGACGCGCCATGCTGGCCGGCATGGAGCTACTGCGCCATGCGGCGGACGACCGCATGGCGGACGGCGACATAGCCGACTGGCGCGCCGGCGTGACAGACATCACCGCCCCCATCAGCCGGCGAGCCGAGACGACACACCGCCTGCGCCGCATGACCATGCGCGAGCTCGCAGCGGCCGACCTGCGCACGCACTACCTGATCGACGGCGTGCTGGCCGCGGGCCAGACGACGATCATCGGCGGCGCGGAGAAAGCGGGCAAGACGACCATCACGCTGGCCGCCGCCGTAGCGATGACGACCGGCAGGCCGTGGCTGGGGCACTACGCCGTACCGCGCCCCGTGCGCGTCGCGGTACAGAGTGGCGAGTCTGGCATGGCGACGCTGCGCGAGACGGTGGCACGTATCGCGCTGGCCGATGGCATCGACTATCGGGACATCGAGGGGCTGACGATCGGCGACGAGCTGCCGACGCTGGGCGCAGGGCGCGCCGACGTCGACCGAGCGGATGAGCTACTCGACACCACCGGCGCCGACGTGTGGATGCTGGACCCCGCGTACCTATGCGTGGATGCCGATGGCCGAGAGGGTAGCCTGTTCGCCGTGGGCGCGGCCCTGCGCCCCGTGACCGAGCTATGCCAGCGGCGCGGCGTGACGCTGGTGCTGCTGCATCACACGCGGCGCCCAGACAGGCGCGACGAGCACGCGCCGTGCGAGCTGGCCGACCTGTCGTGGGGCGGCTACCGCCAGTGGGCGCGGCAGTGGATACTGCTCGCCCGCCGCGAGCCGTACTTGCCTGGCACGGGCCAGCACCAGCTATGGCTGTCGATCGGCGGCAGCGCGGGCCACAGCGACCTAGCCGCTGTCGACATCGACGAGGGCACGTGGCCCGCGCGGACCTGGTGCGTCAGTGTCACGCGCGGCGCGGAGGCGCGCCAGGACGCCAAGGCGCGCCAGGAGCAAGCCAAGCAAGCGGAGCGGCAGGTAAGGGCCAGCGTACAACTCGACGCCGACCGAAAGGCGATCGTCGCCGCGATGGCCAAGATCGGAAAGCCGGAGATGGCAACGAAGATCCGTGACTGGGCTGGCCTAGGAGGCGGCAAGCGGTTCCCGACCGTGTGGGCCACCTTGCTGTCGGACGGTACGGTTATTGAGGCGGGCGGAGTAGTGGCAGGCAACCACAAGCCGGCGGCCTTGTACTCGCTCAAAAAGGACACCGACAAATGAACAAACGGGAAGGAACGGGAAGGAACGGGAGAGAGACGGATTCCCGTCCCGTTGGGAAGGGACGGGAAGCCCCCTATGTAATAGGGGCTTCCGTCCGTCCCTTCCCTGGCACGTCCGCCAGCATAAAAGAAGTGGCGCCTCCCGTCCGTCCCTTCCCGCCGTCACGTTGCCCACCGCCGGCCCACCACGACCCGGCACTGTGGCAAGACCACGCCCCGGCCAACGGCCGCATCAAGACCACGTGCCGAGTATGCGGCGGCTTCACCGGCTACCGGCCGGTGCCAGGCAAGCAGGGCACCGCCCCGGCCGTCGAGGTTGACGACGAGCAACTTGCAATCGAGCAACAGGAGCTTTTCGCATGAGCGGAGCACCACGCCAGACACGGCCTATGGGGGGGGGGAGTCTCCGACCTTTTGGCCTTCACGCCGGGACCGTCGCCAAGCGCGCACGATTTTTTAGGGGTTTTGATATTGGGGGGTCTTTGGCCATGCAGTTTACCCAGTTTGCAGATTCGGCCGAAAATGGGGATTTAGGTAAAATATGAGACAAAGAAACGCGAAAAACGGCTACGTTCCCCGCCGCCACGATCGGCGAGACGCTGCCCCGCGATACGACCGCGCCCCGGCCGTCGAGAGCCTGCGCCTTTGTGACATCGCCCTCGCGGCTGACATGACGCCTTCGTCGCTGGCCAAGATTTGCGGCGGGGGCTGGTCATTGCCTTCGATCGTCGAGCTACCGGACGGTTCGCCTGGCTGGATCGGCGTCGCCGACGTGGGCGCCGTCCTCGCGTGGCTTAGCCGCATCATCGCAGGTCGCCGCCGCTTAACCACGCCGAGGGCCAAGCCATGAGGCGACCCCGCCAGCTTAGCGTTCACGCTGCCGCGCTGGCCGCCGGTTGCACCGTGGCCACCATTGGCATTCACGCCGGCGACCGCTTGGCGCTGCCGCCGATCGTCGATCTTGGCGGGCGCCGCCGCGGATGGAAGGGAGCGGACGTACAAGCAGTTCGAGAGTGGATTTCGCGCATCAAAAACCCGACCGAAAGGAACCCCAAATGACCCGATTCTCGCCTGTACTCGCCTTAGCGCCGCCCTGGCACGCCGAGCTACGCGCTTTGGCCCGTGGCGAACGTGTTGCGGCACGTTCAAGCGACAGCCCCGACCGACTGCCTTTTGAGGTCTTTTCGGGCGTGGCGGTTTTACGCTGCTTGGGCTTCATCGTGCAAAAATCGTCTTGGTTTACGGCCGCCGGTTTCGCATCAAGCACCGATGCACTCGGCGCGCTGATTACGGCCGCCGTGAAGTCCGACGCGGTTCGATGCGTCCTCATGGAAATCGACAGCCCCGGCGGCACGACCTACGGCGTGGGTGAGTTGTCCGACCGGATCTATGGTTTGCGAGCGAGCGGCAAGACGGTAACGGCCGTGGCAAACAGCATGGCCGCGAGCGCGGCGTTCTGGATTGGCAGCGCGGCCGACCGCCTCCTCGTCACGCCTGGGGGCGATGTCGGCAGCGTTGGAGTTTGGACCGCGCATGTTGACGAAAGCGCGGCGCTTGATGACGCGGGCCTAAAGGTGACATTGATTAGCGCCGGCCCAAAGAAAACGGACGCGAACCCCTTCGAGCCTCTTTCGGACTCGGCAAAGGCCGACATGCAAGCCCGCGTGGACAGCATCTATTCCGCATTCGTAGGGACCGTGGCCCGCAACAGGCACACAAGCCCAGCGGACGTTCGCGAAAACTATGGGCAAGGTGGATTGGTCCGTGCCGCCGACGCGCTCAAGAGCCGGATGGTTGACGGCATCGCCACGTTTCAAGACGCCTTCCGTTCGTTGTCGGTTTCGGGCGACCCCGGCCGAAGCATGACTGCGGCCGAAAGTCGCACGGCGAACGAGATTATGGCATCGGCCGGGCTTGCACCGGCGACGGTGGCCAAGTCCGCGCCGGCCGACGACTTCGACGATTCCTACTTCTTTGGATCGGCGCCGAGGCGCGGCACCGGACACGGCGACCCCAATGAAACGTATCGTCGCCGGTTGTCGTTGATTGAAAAGCAAATCGCGTGGGACAACTGACAATGATCACCACCACACGCCCGCACACTCTCGGCTGTGCCTGGGGATTGGCCGCGCCCTACGGCAAGCACTCCGCGCCGCGCGAAGGCGAAGGGAAGCGCTACGGCAAGCCGGCCGATTGGCGATTCCGGCTGTTTTTCGGCGCCGGCAGCTTACGGCGCACCGCGGCCGAGTCTCAATGTCGCGCCATGGTCGATCATGGAGCACATCCGCAATTCGGCAATGCCATCCTTGGCCCCGTCAGGCTGAAAGAGCTACCACAGGGATTGGTTGCCTTCCTCGACATTAAGGACGGCGACCTAGGCCGGCGCTTCGCTCGTTTTCTTCAGAGGAAGCAATTCCACGGAATGAGCATTTGCTTCGCGTTATATCCGGATGCGTTTGACATCCTGCCCGGCCGACATGGGAGTCTCGACACCATGTTGGTTCACGATTTGGGGACCATCCGCGAAGTCTCGTTTTGTTCGCGCCGCGCCGCATTCAGTGACACATGCGTTTTGTTCGATTCGCCTTAACCCCCCGGAGGAAAACCCGATGCCTACTGCAACCCCCGTCATCCTCGCGTCACCACTGGACTATCCAGCATTCGAGGTCGCGGCCGCAAACCTCGCCCGGCTGCACGACGAGCTCGATACCGTCGAGGTCGAGGTCGCGGAGTTCCTTGGAAGCCGCAAGACCCAGGCCGACGATTTCGATTCGCGAGTCGCGCGTGCCGTGGCCGGCGACACCGCGCCGGTGCTGACAACGGCCGTAACGTCAGATGAGCACCGGTACGCCCACCTTTGCGACCGGCGCCGCGTTCTCACCGCCGCCGTCGAGATTGCCGAGCGTCACCTTGGCACCGTGCGCACACAGGTTTCTCGCCAGCACGCCGAGGCGATCCGCGCCGAGTACACCGAGGTCATCCGCGACATGGCCGGCGTCATGGAGCAGCTTGTCGAGTTGGCGCGCCGCGAGCATGACTTGCGCACGGACACCATCGAGGCCGGTTTTTCCTGCTTCGGCAGCGGCGCGCTCGTGGCGATGCCCGGCTTGCCCCTTGGCGCCGGCCGAGATTTCGACGAGGGCAACTTTTTCACGCGCTTCATTGACGACGCGCGGACCCATTACGGTTTCAGCGAATAGGAGACGACACTAATGGACATCAGAGCAATCAGATTCATCCGCGCCGTCGGCACCCCGGACGCCGCCGACTTTCGCCCGGCTGGCAGCATTTGCGAGTTGCCCGCCGTCGAGGCGATGGCGTTCGTCACCAGCAATGCGGCCGAGTGGCACACGCCGCGCCGCTATGTGCCGTCCAACGGCGAATTCCTGAGTAGGTTCGATCCCCTTCACTTGCGGGGCTGACAATGTTCATTCGATTTCTCACCACCGCTTGCGCGCCGGACCCGGCAAAGAGTTGGAGCGCCGGCGAAACGCGAGACGTTCCAGACGCGCAGGCCGAGGCCCTGATTGCGAAGAAGCTGGCCGAACCGTGCGGCACGCCGAAGGGCAAGGTATTCAGCTTGCCGGACCTGTGTGTCATTGTCGAGCGACAAGGCGACCGAATCAAGGCACTTGAAACCGTCGTCGAGCAACTGGTGAGCGGCAATCCCCTCGATAAAACGGCGTGGCGAAAATCTGAGGGCCACCTGTAATGCGGCGACACTGGGATATGACACGGCGGCAGTTACGCGACCTTTGGCCGCTATTGCTCTGTCGCCCCGGCACGCGAGACAACACGATTGTCAACGTCGCCACCGACAACTAAGCGAGGCTCGTTTCCGTAGTTGCCCGTGGTCACTGCCGAGTGTCCTATCTCGTCGAGATCACGACCGACGAGTACCGCGGACTGCAAATTGGATTCGCCATTGTTTGGGACAAGGATACGCATGAGATTGCGGCCGAGATTGTCGTGCCGCGCGAATACTGCAAAACGGGAGCGAAGTGATACATCGGGCGCGCCGCTCGTTGCGGCGCGTTCCCTCCGGCGCCGGCGCGATACCCCAATCTCGCGCCGGCGCTTTTGAAACAGCATAGGAGCAAGACATGGCAACGATTAGTACGCTCACGGTGGCGATTGTCGGCGACAGTTCGCGCTACGACCGCACCATCCAGACATCCCGCCAGCAGGCGCAGCAATTCGCCAGTACCGTTTCGGCCGCGTTTCGCTCGACGCGCACGCCCGCCGAGCAACTCGCAATCTCCCAAGGCCGGCTTGGCGCCGCGTTCCGCGCGGGCCGAATGGACGCGGATTTGTACGGCCGGTCCATGCGGAAAGTCCAGCAAGAGCTTCGAGACACGGCGAGCGAGCAATCCGCGCTGCGCAAGATCGGCGGCATGGCCGGCATGGCACTTGGCATCGGCTCGACGGCCGCGGTAGCGATGCTAGCCGTCGACACAGTCAAGCGCCTTGCGGGCGGCATTGCCGACGCGGGTATTCACGCCGTTCAGTTGGCCGCCGATTTCGAACAAGCGGAAATCCAGTTTGAGACGCTTTACAAATCGCAGCAGAAGTCCAAGGTTCTGATGGCCGAGCTCAAGGGGTTCGCCGCGGCGACGCCGTTCGAGACCACCGACCTACGCGACGCAGCGGTACGACTGGCCGCATTTGGCGTGGCAGCAGAGCAGCAGTTACCGACGATGCGAATGCTGGGCGACTTGTCCCTGGGCAACGCCGGCAAACTCATGCAGCTTGCGGAGACGTACGGCAAGGCACGCATCCAGGGCAGGGCCTATACGCGAGATGTCAACGAGTTCGTGACCGCCGGCGTGGGACTGTGGAACGCACTCGCAAAGAGTCAAGGTGTAAGCAATGAGCGCATACA
Source organism: Pirellulales bacterium (assembly GCA_035531595.1). Classification (GTDB taxonomy): domain Bacteria; phylum Planctomycetota; class Planctomycetia; order Pirellulales; family JAICIG01; genus DATKSN01. Next base: position 10,402 of record DATKSN010000041.1, read on the forward strand.
CGCCATGGTCGAAGAAGGCCGCATCAAGTTCCCTGAGATTCAGCGCGCGTTACTCTCTCTCACCGAAGGCAGCGGCGCCTTTGCTGGCGGTTTGGAAAAGCAGAGTCAATCACTCACCGGGCTTTGGTCGACGGCGAAAGACAACACCGTGCTTTCTCTCGCCGAGATTGGCGAATCGCTCGTCAAAGAGTTGGATTTGAAGGGCGTCACGAAGGACTTGATTAAGTTCACTGGACACATTCAGAAGGACACGATTCCCCAAATCAAGGACATGATTGGCGCCCTACGCGACATGGGCGGCGCGGTGGCGAAAGCTGATTCGTGGTTCGGCGGCCCGATCACCGGCGCCAAGGCGTTGGGAGCGGCGTTCAGCGCGACGCAAAGTGCCATCGAGAGTACACAGCTTGCGCTTGCCAGGCTGGCGGGCAACACGGTTTTGGCCGAGACGATCGAGGGAATCCGATACGAGCGAGAGCACCCCCGGCCGACGGCAGAGCCGACGCAGCGCAAGTTAGAGATTGAGGACGGCGGGGACGCGGCCGAAGCAGAGGAAGCCGCGCAGCGCGCCAAGGAACACGCGACGGCCGTTGACAAGACCACCGCGGCGCTGCGCAACGAGCTAGTGCCTGTCGGAAAATCGGTCATTCGCCGGAAATCTAAGCCTGGAGGGGGGGTGGACTTGGCACGAAGATGGTCGCGGATGGCCGTTCTGCGCGTGGGACTCGTTGTTTCGGGCGCGTTGGGGCGCGAATTTCGCG